>CAZUZY010000288.1:0-11435 GCA_964624885.1 uncultured Polyangiales bacterium
GTGTGCGGCGCCGCGCGCACGGCGATCGGCAGCCGCCCGCTCGCCGCCCCGGACAGCGAGAACGCGCCGCTCCCGGCAACGAAGTAGGCCCCGACGACCGGGAGGAGCGAGCTGCAACCCGGTTGCATGGCGGCGGGGAGGTCGACGCCGTCGGGCCCCTGCTGCACGGGCGCCGTCGGCAGGTGCAGCTCGAACAGGAGCCCGTGTCGTGCACGGCGCCGCGACCCGAGCACGACGTCGAGGCGCGCCTGCAGATCGCCGAGCGCGGTGAGCGAGCGCGACGCCGCGCCCAGCGCGACCCGGCGGGTGAGCATCGGAACGATGAAGCCGACGAGCGTCCGACCCGAGGAGAAGGTGCCCGACGCGGCGAGCCTCCGGTCGAGCAGGGCGCGCTCCTCCGCGCCTGCTCCGACCACGATGTGCCCCGCGCGGGCATCGAAGCCGAGGCGGACCCGCCCCTCGTAGGGCGCCTCGCCCCCCTCCGGCACGAGCGTGGGATCGGCGGTCGAGCAGACCGCGCACGCCCGCGCGACGCGGGGGGCGAGGAGGCCGAGACCGAGGGCGGCGAGCGCGACGAGGGGCTTCACGGACCTGCGTTCCCGGGCCGACCTCGCCCGTTTCGACGGCGCGATTTCGAACGCCGTCGCGGCGCCGCGCACCCCACCCGGATCACACTACCGGAGCGCCTTCGAGAAGCACTCCCCTTCACCGCGGAAGTGCCCCACCGTGCGCGACAGCGCCGAGACGAACGCGCCGAGGTCGTCGACCGACGCCGCGCCGGTGCCGTAGGTGCCCTTCTCCTTCGGGATCGACGCCAGCTTCACGGCGGAGAGCTCGGTCAGCGTGATCTGGCCGTCGCCGTCCTTGTCCGCCGCGGCGAGGTTCCCGAACCGCACCTTGGCGCTGGGCGAGGCGAGGTCGTCGTAGAACAGGTGGTCGCCGTGGATGGTGAGCTGGTTCACGTCGTCGCCGCCGTTGGTCACGACCACGCCCTCCGTGTCCTTGCCGTCACGGCTCGCCTTGCAGTGCTCGTAGACGGTGGCGACGGGGAAGTACCAGTCGAAGGTCTTCTTGGTGCTGCCGTCGGTCGCCGCCCCGATCACGTGCAGGCTCGCGCCGTTCTTGACGAGGTCGTCCCGATCCGCCGCCGTGACGCCGTCGCCGAGGTCCGCGGCCGCGTCGACGGGACCGATCTGGTAGGAGACCTCGGTGTAGGCCCGCGCCGGCAGATCCGGGAACGACACGACCGCCTTCTGGCCCGCCTTCACCAGGTCGAACACCTTGGGCTTGGCCATCTGCGCCACGACCACGCCGTCGGCGCCCGCGACCTTCACGTCGCGCAGCGTGACGAGGAACCTCGAGTACTCGACGGACCACCCGTCCGTGAAGACAGACTTCGGGATGCCGGTCTCGATGTACGCCTCGCCCCAGGTGGTGAAGCTCACCTTGCCCTTGCCGACGGGGGTCGCGCCACCGTCGCTCGCGCTGCAGCCCGCGAGCGAGAGGACGGAGCACACGGTCGCGAGTGCCATCACCTTGATCATGTCTGCCTCCGTCGTCACTTCGCGTACGAGAACCGGTACGCGAGGGCCTTCTGCACCCCGCGCACGAAGGCGTTGCCCGCCTCGGTGCCGTCGAGCGAGGCGGGGTCGCTCGCCGAGGCCTTGTCGAAGTCGACCTGATCGAGCCACGTGCTGAGCGCGACGTTCACGGTCACCGTGCCGGGGCCGGTGATCTCGCCGGACGAGAACACGCACCCGTCGACCTTGTCCTCGCCGGCCGAGTCCTTCAGATCGTCCGCGCCCGCGGTCGCGACGAAGGCCTTGCTCACGCCCGCCTTGGTGAAGGTGCCCTCGACGCGCACCAGCTTGCCACCGAGGCCGCTCGCCTTCGCCCCGACCGGCGGGACCCCGAAGAAGAACCGTCCCGAGCGCGCCGTGCCGGTGACCCCGCTGCCGTCCGCGAGGGACACCGGAGCGGTGGCGAGCTCGACGGTGTCCGGCACGAGCATCTGACCGACGGCGGCGCCCGGGATGAAGTGCCCGGGGTGGGCATGCGCCACGCCGAGGCCGAGCAGGGAGCGGTGACCGCGCGAGGCGGTGACGGGCTCCCCGTCGAAGTAGTAGAGCGGCCCCACCGAGAGCAGCGCCTTGTCGACCTTCACCGCGAAGCCGAGCGCGTTGGTGAACGTCGTGGTGTCCGCGGTCACGCGGGTCTTCAGCGACACGCGCTGGCCGCTCGTCTCGTCCCCTCCACACGACGGTCCGACGACGGCGAGCGTCGCGAGCGCGAGGGACAGAACGGCCGTTTTCATGGGCGCCCCTCTAGTAGCACGCTCTTCGATGTTCGTGCTACCGCCTCGCCGACCTGCGACGCCATGTCGCGTCGACAGGTCGCGTGGCGCGCACCACGTTGCCCACGTGACCTCCGCGCTCCTCCTCGCTGCCTCTGTCGCCCTCACCGCCGCCCAGCCCGCCGAGGGTGTGGTCGAGAGCCATCTCCTCGCGCCGTGCTGCTGGCAGCAGACCCTCGACGTGCACGACTCCGAGCTCGCGCGCGTGCTCCGCGCCGAGGTGCGCGCGCGGCTCGCCGCGGGAGAGTCGGCGGACGCGATCGAGGACTCGCTCGTCCAGCGCTTCGGTGCGCGCATGCGCGCCGTCCCGCGCAAGGACCCGACGCCGTGGTTCGCGCTGGGCGGTGTGCTCGTGGTGTGCGCGGCCGGGGTCGCGGCGCTGGTCGTGGTGCGCCGCAAGGCCCGCGAGACGGTGCGGCGCCCGCTCGTCCCTGCACGGGGCGTGGATCCCTACGACGCCGCGCTCGACGAGGAGCTGCGCGACCTCCCCTGAGACCTAGGCGTTGCGCAGGTGGGTCGCGAGGTTGCCGAGCTGCGTCTCGAGGAACGCGCGCAGCTCCGGCTCCACGCCACGCGCGTCGAACGCTCTCTGCATCGCCCGCATCCACGCGTCGCGCATCGCCTGGTCCACCGCGACGCGCCCGTGGCGCATGCGCAGCCGTGGGTGTCCGTGCTGCGCCACGTAGTCCTGCGGACCACCGAGCCACCCGATGAAGAAGAGCGCGAACCGGTCCCGGGCGGAGCGCGCCACCCGGCCCCGTTCGTCGAGCTCGTGGAGCCGCGCGAGGGCCGGCTCGTGCTCGTCCATCGCGTCGTAGAAGGCCTCGGCGAGGGCGCGCACGCCGTCGGCACCGCCCAGCTGCTCGAAAGGGGATCGCTCCATCACGGCCTGTGTAGCGTCTCCTGGCCGACCTTCCAGGGGAACCCGAACGCGCCGCGGTGGTAGCGGAGGTGCACCTCCACCGGGAGCTTGATCGCACGCTCGCGATCCTTGAAGCGGAACGTGTGGTGGCCCGCGAGCCCCGGCGCGTCGGTCTTGACCTCGACCAGCGCCTCGCTGTCCTCGCTGTCGTACGAGACGCCGACCGCCGGGAGCACCACGTCACGCGCCGGCGAGCGGTCGAGGGCACCGTTGAGCAAGAGGACGAGGGTGGCGCCGAGGAGCGCGAGGTCCACCGCGAGGACCGCGCGCGCCGTCACGAGGTAGTGGTGCGAACGGGAGGTGCCGGCGACGAGCCGAGCGAGCACCGGCAAGAGCACGAACGCGGCCACGAGCCCGAGCGAGACCCCGGTGAACGCCGGCACCACGTCGAGGGGCGTGTAGGCGTTCGCCGCGTAGACGAGCAGCGGAACCAGGATCAGCCACGCGGCCGGCTGGACGAGCGCGAACACCCGCACGCCCCGCGGCATCGCGGCCGTCCGCGCGTCGACCGGACGCGCCGCCCCGGCGAGGAATCGGAGCGCGGTGAGGATCCGACGGGCCCTCGCCGCGTCGATCTCGCCCCGCTCGTCCAGCTCGACCTCGACCTTCTCGTGGGTGACGGCCACGCGGGTGGCCTCGGCGAGGAGACTTCGCACGGCCGCGCGCGTGGCCCGGCCCGCGAGGAACACCCTCAGATCCTCGGGGCTCGCCAGCGAGTCCACGAAGACCTCCTCGTCGAACTGGGGATCCCCCGTCTGCACCTCGACCGTGACATTTTCGGACTTCGCCGCGCGGTGGGCGGCATTCTCGCGCTCGAAGTCGACGGCGAGGGTGCTCGGCACCTCGATGGTGAAGACGAGCCCGACCGGCGTGCCGCTGTTGGTCTGCACCCACACCCGCACCTTCACGCCGTTGCTCTCGACCTGGAGCGCGTCGTCGCCGTCGTGCACGCCGAGCGACTTCAGGAGCGGCTGGATCTGCGGGGCATCCCGCAGCGCCTTCGTGCGGTCGGGCTGGCGGCTCGCGCCGACCAGGACCAGGGTGGTCGTCTCGGGCAGGGTCTCGGGGAACAGCAGGTGCTCCTGCCCGCACTGGCGGCAGTGGTAGGCGCTCTCGGCGACCCGCTGGGCGGCGCCGCACGTCGGGCAGAGCAGCTGGTGCAGGCGCTCCTGCGAGGGGGCGGCGCGGTAGGCGGACACGCGCCGATGGTACACGCCCCCCTTGCTCCTCCGGGCGACGAACGCCAAGATGCCGCGTGGCTCGGTGGGCGTTGGTCTGCACGACGCGGGACGAACTGCGCATCGTGGTGCAGGGCGCACCGGTGCTCGCCGGCCGCCGCGAGGACGCCCAGCTGCGCTTGCCGATCGACGACCTGCGCGCGTCCCGGCGCCACGCGACGTTCGAGCTCGCGGGCGACGAGCTCCTCCTGCGCGACCTCGGCAGCAGCACGGGCACGTTCGTGAACGACCAGCGCGTCGAGCACACCAAGCTCGCGGAGAACGACCTCGTGCGCATGGGCGGGCTCGCGTTCCGGGTCGAGCGGGTGACCGACGTGCGCAAGAAGGAGCTGCGGCCCGCCCGTCGTCGGAGCGAGGGCGGGCCGGCGGTCGTGACCCGTCGCTGCCACCTGTGCGGGGCCGACGGCGTCTCGAAGGGTGTCGTGGCCCCCGAGCTCGGGGTGGCCTGGATCTGCGAGGCGTGCGCCTCGGCGCGCCGCAGCGCAGAGGGCTGCCCCGAGCCCATGCCGACCGCGATCGGCGACTGGGAGGTGCTGCGCTTCCTCGACCGCGGCGGCATGTCGATCGTGTTCGAGGCTCGCCACCGCGAGGAGGGCCTGCACGCAGCCCTCAAGCTGCTCCGGATGCGCACGCCGTTCGACGAGGTCCGGCGGCGGCGGTTCACGCGCGAGCAGCAGCTGGTGGTCGCGCTCGATCACCCGGCGATCGTGCGCGCGTTCGAGATCGGCGAAGACGCGGCCGCCTCCGAGGTGTTCATCGCGAGCGAGTTCGTCGCGGGCGGCGACGCCGAGCAGATCGCCTCGCCGACCTCGCCGGTCGACCAGGTGTTCCTCCTCGCCGCGGATCTGTTCTCGGCGCTGGCCTACGCGCACGAGCACGGCGTGGTGCACCGCGACGTGAAGCCCCCGAACCTGCTGCTCCACCGCGATGCGCAGGGCCGCCTCCGCGGCCAGCTCGCCGACTTCGGGCTCGCGAAGTCGTTGCAGGATCTCGGCGAGGGCTACGAGACCGCCGACGGCGAGATCGCGGGCTCGTTCGAGTTCATGGCGCCGGAGCAGGCGCTGGCCCTGAAGGGCGCCGGCGAGGCCGCCGATCTCTACTCCGCGGCGGCCACGATCTACTACTGCCTCACCGAGCAGCTGCCCTTCGACGCGGGCCCCGACGGGCGTCGCCTGCAGGGGCTCACGCGGCTCGCGCTCGCCACGATCCGGCACGAGCGGGTGCCGTTGCGCGCGCGTCGAGCGGACGTCCCCGAGGAGGCCGCGCGCATCCTCGATCTGCTCGTCTCGCGTGAACCGGAGCGGCGCGCGCACCTGCGGGCCAGCGCGCTCGCCGCCGCGTTCGAGGCGCTCGCGAATCCCACCAGGTAGTCGCCGACCTCACCTGAACCTCCAAATTGTCCGAGCGCAAGATGTTCCGATCGACTTCCCGGGAAGTTGACGATATTTCGCGGAATCATGCGAATCCAGCGTCGTTTCGTCGGGCTCTCCCTGGTCACCCTCCTTGCCGCCGGCCTCCTCGGCACGGCCTCCTCCTGCACCCCTGGCGTCGTCGGAGGTGCCGCGAAGGCGCCCGGCGTGCCCGACGGCGAGTGCGATCCGAAGGCCCTCTCCGGCGTCGTGAGCCCGCTCGTGCTCGAGTGGCCGGCCGGCGCGCGCAGCGACCTCGAGGCTGCGGTGCACGACGGCGTCGTGGTGGTGGCGTTCAGCTGCAGCGGCGTGAAGGTCCTCGCCGACTGCAAGGTGAAGGGCAGCTACGGCTACCGCGCGGTGACCGCGCGCACCGAGACCACGCTCATCGAAGGCAAGGACGACATCAAGGCGAGCTTCGGCGGCGCGGCGTGGGCCGTCGCCGGCAACCTCACCCGCGACGCCAAGCTCGATCTCACGACCATCCTCGTGGGCAAGCTCAGCACGCCGCGCGCGTCGGTGCACCGGTCCGACCTCGCGGGCGACGACTTCTGCAAGGGCGCGACGCACTTCGTGAAGCGCGTCGACCTCGGCGCCTTCGCGATGGCGACGGGCGCCAACGTCACGGCGGGCTTCTCGGCCAAGGCCTTCGCGCAGGGCGCGGCGGGCGGCAGCTCCAGCAAGGACATCCGCACCAAGGCCGACGGCGAGCCGGGGGCGTGCAAGGCCTCGTCGACCTCGGACGCCAAGGCCCCCGAGGGCTGCGCCGCGCCGATCCGGGTGAGCCTCGCGCCGATCAAGGAGGAGGCCCTCTCCAAGTCCGAGAGCATCTCCAAGAAGGGGAACTCCGACGGCATCGGCTGCCCCGAGCCGTTCCAGTTCGTGGACGGCGCGTGCGTGGCGCAGGTCCCCAAGGGCAAGGGCGCGCTCTGCAAGGAGGGCGACGAGACCGGCTGCCTCGCCGAGTGCAAGAAGGGCAGTGACGAGAGCTGCAACCGCTACGCGCGTCACCTGCTCTACAAGGGCGGTGACGACAAGCAGGACAAGGAGGTGCTCGAGAAGATCGGCGCGGTCAAGAAGGAGCTCGAGACGGCCTGCAAGGCCGACATGTCCACCGCGTGCACCGCCATCGGCGCCGAGATCTTCATGCACGCGCTGCAGAAGAACGAGAAGGATCCCGACGTCAAGCAGATCAACCTCGCGATGGACTACATCGAGCTCGGCTGCGTCGCCGGCGAGTTCGAGGCGTGCGGCCTCTTGAAGATGGCCGCCGACCCCGAGTTCACCGAGAAGCTCGGCAAGAACTACGGCGTCGTGTTCACGAAGGCGATCGCCAAGGGTTGCACCGCGGGCAACGCCGCGCCCTGCGGTCTGCTCGCGTTCGAGACGGCCAAGGCGAAGAACGCGACCAAGGCCGCCGAGCTCGCCGACAAGGCGTGCCTCGGGTCGGTGGCCGAGGCGTGCCTGCTGCACGCGGCGCTCTACAGCGACGCGAAGGGCTGCGCCAAGCTGCTCGCCGCGGGCGACAAGACGAGCCAGATGTACGAGGCCAGCGCGCTGTGCGCGACGTCGGCCGGCTCGGACGCCAAGCTCGCGAAGGCGAGCGCGGACCGCGCGTGCGCCCTCGGCGCGTGCGTGAAGTGAGCCGCGCTCGGTGAGGGATCTCGGGCGCTCCCGTGGGGCGCCCGAGCTGTTCGTGGGGCCCCGGGACCTTCATCCACCTACCCCGCTCGCGGTGAGCTCGCGCGCAAGTTGCGCGTGCGCAAACAACGACGATTCGTGCCTGTTCTTGGCGCTGCGCAGGCTGTGCGCACCCGTGCGAGCACTGGAATTGTCGTGCATGGACGAATCTGCCCCGTAGGCTCGATGACGTTCCGTCTTCCCCTCGTGTTCGAAGGAGGTCTGAGATGCGGCGTCTGACCCGTTCCGTGCTGGTCGTGTCGTTGTTCTCCTCGATGTGGACCCTCGGGTGCGCAGCCACCGTCGACGAGCAGCCACCGCTCGCCGAGAACGCCGCGGCGGTGACGACGACGCCCGACGGCGCGCCGATCTGCATCGGCGCCGACGGCTTCCACCCGCCGACGTTCACCCTCAAGGACCTGAGCGATCTGCTCGGCTCGGTCCTCTTCTTCTCTTCGCCCGCGAACGTGAACAAGCTGTTCACCGGCTCGCGCACCAACTGGTACGACGAGGACACCGTCCTCGCGCTCGCCAAGCTCGCGACGATGCGCGGCATCCTCGAGAAGTTCAACCTCTCGGACACCTACCTGCCGGGCGGGCGCCCGCCGCCGGTGGACTGCACCGGCAAGCTCGCCGTGCGCCAGGCCGACGGCACCTGCAACGACCCGGTCGACACGCGGATGGGCGCCGCCGGCGTGCGCTTCGGCCGCAACATCCCCGTGCTCCTGCCGAACCCGGCCTCGCCGATCGGCTACTCGCCGAACCCCAAGGTGTACCCGGACGCGGCCACCATGATGTCGCCGAGCCCGCGCGACGTGAGCCGCAAGCTCCTCACGCGCAAGACGTACCAGCCGGTGCCGTTCCTGAACATGCTCGCCGCCGGGTGGGTGCAGTTCATGGTGCACGACTGGTTCAACCACAGCGAGGGCAAGGTCAGCGACGCGTTCCACATCGCGCTCGGCGCCGACGACCCGCTGCGCGCCAAGTACGGGCTCTCGGAGCTCGTCGTGCCGAAGAGCGTCTCGGCCGCGCGCGCCGGCGCCGAGCTCGCGCTCCTGCCGCCGGTGTTCGAGAACGAGGTGACCCACTGGTGGGACGGCTCGCAGATCTACGGCAGCGACCTCACCACGGCGAGCTCGCTGCGCGACAAGGACAAGACCGGCAAGATGCTCGCCACGCTCACCATCGACAAGAAGGGCCTCCTGCCCAAAGCGCCCGATGGCTACGAGCAGACCGGCATGCGCAAGAACTTCTGGGTGGGCATCGGCCTGCTCCACAACCTGTTCGCGGCCGAGCACAACGCGGTCGTCGCCCACCTGCGCAGCACGCACCCCGAGTTCGACGAGCAGGGGCTCTACGACCACGCGCGTCTGATCGTCGCCGCCGAGATCGCCAAGATCCACACCGTGGAGTGGACCCCGGCGATCCTCCCCAACCCGACGCTCGCCACCGGCATGAGCGCCAACTGGTACGGCCTCAAGAAGTTCGTCGCGCCGGGCACCGATCTCTCGCCGCTCATCGGCTACGTGAAGACGCTCCCGGCCGAGACCCAGTCGGCGATCTTCGCCGCGGTGCTCGGCGTGGTGGGCGGCGAGCGCAACCTCCACAACGCGGCGTTCTCGATGACCGAGGAGTTCGTCTCGGTGTACCGCATGCACCCGCTCCTCCCCGACGCCCTCAAGGTGCAGTCGGCGCACAAGGGCAAGACCATCGGCGTCTTCAAGACCGAGAAGCTGCGCAACGCCGACGGCCGCAAGCTCGAGGAGAAGTACGGCCTCACCGACCTGCTCTACACGTTCGGCGTCGAGCACCCCGGCGCGCTCGTGCTGCAGAACTACCCGAAGTTCCTCCAGGAGCTGAAGCTGCCGTTCGGCGTCGTCGACCTCGGCACCATCGACGTGCTGCGCGACCGCGAGCGCGGCCTGCCCCGCTACAACGACTTCCGCGAGCAGCTGCGCCTGCCGCGTGTGCCCTCGATCGAGGTCCTCACCAACGGCGACGTCGAGCTCTCGGCGAAGCTGCACGAGGTCTACGGCCCCGGGGTCGACGCCATCGACAAGGTCGACGTGATGGTCGGCACCTTTGCGGAGGCGCAACGTCCGAGCTGCTACGGGTTCGGCGAGACGCTGTTCCAGGTGTTCACGTTGATGGCGACCCGACGCCTGCAGGGCGACCGGTTCTACACCACCGACTACCGCCCGGAGATCTACACGAGCGAGGGTCTGGCCTGGATCGAGGCCGCGACCATGAAGAACGTGCTGCTCCGCCACCACCCGGAGCTCGGCAAGACCGGCCTCGCCGCGCTCGAGAACGCCTTCTACCCCTGGGGCAAAGAGGGTGAAGAGGACGAGCACTGCGACAAGGACGACTGACCACGGTGGAGGGGGGGCCGGCCGTCGGCGCCCCCTCCGCTCCGTCGCCCCTCACAACGATGTTGCACCCGGCCCACGTTTCTCGATAAGTGCTCCCGTCTGGTCATGCTCAAAGTCGGTGAACCCGCGCCGCCCTTCGCCACCACGGCGACCAACGGCAAGAAGGTCTCGCTGGAAGGCTTCCGCGGCCAGACGCTGGTGCTCTATTTCTTCCGCAAGGCGTTCACCCGCAACTGCACGGTGGAGACGCGCGGGTTCCGCGACAACTACGACGACCTCCGCGCGCAGGGCGCCGAGGTGGTGGGCGTGTCCACCGACGACTGGGGCACGCAGTGCTCGTTCACCAAGAGCGAGGGCGTCACCTTCCCGATGATCGCCGACACCGACCGGGCGATCTCGCGCGACTACCGGGTGTTCTTCCGCCTGTTCCCGATCAGCCACCGGGTCACTTACGTGATCGGCCCGGAGAGCACGGTGCTCGGCGTGTTCAACCACGAGTTCCAGGTGGTGCGTCACCTCGACGAGGTGCTGCGCTTCGTGCGCTCGGTGACCAGCAGCGGGCCGCCGTCGTCGCCGCCGTTCTCGGTGAAGTGACGCCGCCTACTTGAGCTTGGCGCAGGGCGTGATCGTGTCCTTGGGGAACTCCTTCTGGTAGACGGGCACGAAGGCCTCGCACGACGCCTGGGTCGTGAAGAACAGCACCTTCACGTTGCCCTCGAGGGTCGCCCGCAGGTGGAACACCTCCGGGTAGTGGGTGCATTCGCCGAGCGTGAGGTCCGGCTGGGTCAGCTTCTTGCGGACCGCCTGGCAGCGGTCGGGCACCCGCGTGCAGTTCATGAACCGGGGGCCGGTCTGCACCTCGAAGCAGTCGAAGCCCTTGCCGGCGTACTCGGGCATGTCGACCTCGAGGACGACCTTGAGGGAGATGGCGTAGCGGTGGTCGGCCGCGAAGGTGGCCGTGTCGGTGATGGAGATGAGGCCGTCACCGCTGGTGGTCGCCTGATACGTGCCCGGCGGCAGCTTGACCGACCGGCTCTCGTTCGCGGGCACGTCGAGGTGCGCCTTCTTGGGGCCGTCGAAGTCGACGGACAGCATCTGGTCCGAGGTGTTCTGGAAGGTGACCTCGGGCTCGCCGAGGCCATCGGCCTTCTGGGACACGACGTTGAGCGCTCCGCTCGGGGGCGCCCCGCTCTTGGCCGGCTTGGCGGGGCTGCACGCGAGGGACGCGAGGACGGCGAAGGCGGCGAGGAGGACGCGCATGGCCCCGGGCTACACGGTGCCGTGGCGTGCGTCGAAGCTTCCGCGACATTGCGCCAGGTCATCCTCACGACCCGGAGGGGCGCGGCGCCGTCTTCCGCGCACGCGCGTCGAGGTACTCGACGATCGCCTCTGCGCAGCGGGTCGGCCCGTCGATGTTGGCGAACACGGCCGCGATCTCCCCGGCCGCCGCGCGCGCCGCCG
>CAZUZY010000289.1:0-11414 GCA_964624885.1 uncultured Polyangiales bacterium
GGCGAGCGCGCTCGACTCCGTGCGGAGCGGCGGCTCGGCGCTGCAGGCGGCGAGGGTGGTGGCGAGCAACAGGGCGACGGCAGAGGGGCGCACCCCTGCAACCTACCGCCAACCAAGCGCACGCGCCTCTGTCACACCGGTGCGACTACTCCGAGTCCACCTCGAACGAGCTGCCCCGCGCGCCCGGCATGAGCCGCACGGTGAGCCGGGTGAGGACCCGACCGGCCGCGGCCTGCGCCGCCAGCACCGAGATCGTGGCGCGGCGGACCGGATCGGGCACCCCCCGCGCGACCAGCTTGCCGTTGGCGTCGACCGCCGCGAGCACGAGGTGCGTGCCCGTGTCGTCGATGGTCACGATCAACAGACCCTCGCGGAACCGGGGCAGGATCTTGTCGAGCGCGTTCTGGGCGATCTCGGCGAGCTCCGCTGCCTCCTCGGCGGGCACGCTGGGCGCGGCGGGGGGCTGGGTCCGCGGGCGCCGCGGAAACGGGTTCATCAGCGGCGAGGCCGGCGCGGGCGAGCGCATCGGCGGCGGCGTCGGGCGGGGGAGCAACGCCGTGTCGAAGCGCGCGAGGTAGAGGGTGCGGGAGCCGTCGCCGACCACCAGCACCTTGCTCGCCCCCGAGAGCGCCCCCGCCGCGGCCGCGAGCGCGCGCGCCTCCCAGTCCTCGTGCAGGCGCACCTCCTCGGTGACCATCTCGACGAGCCCGAGCTTGTGGCCCTCGCGATACGCCTCGTCGACGCGCTGCCGCGTGGGCGCGCGCGGGTGACGCGTGGCCCAGCCCCAGCGGAACGCGCCGATCTCGGGGACCCAGGTGGCGATGCGCTCGACCGGCAGCTCCTCGCCCTCGCCGAGCAGACGGCAACCGATCTCGTCCCAGACCCGCTTGCCGCGGAGGTCCACGAGCATGGTGGCGAGGGCCTCGTGCTGGGCGTCGAGGTGTTGACGAAGGGCTTCGTCGAAGGGCATGCCGCAGGGAGTCTAACGCGGAAGAGCTCGGGAAATCTCCGCCCCGAACGCATGGGGCTGGGCGCCGCCACTCTGCCTTCGCTAGAACGCCACGGCCATGCAACCCCGTACCCTCGCCTCGCGCGGCGGAACCCTCGGCCCGGCCCACATCGGTCGGCTCGCCGCGGGTCTCGGCTTGCTCGGGAGCACGCTCTTTTTCTCGCCCTCGCTGCGCGCCTCCGAGTTCGACGTCCCGACCGGCACCGTGCGCTTCGCCCCCGATGCCCTGCGCTCGTTCGGCTTCGAGTCGCTCTCCGAGCTCACGACGGGGTCGATCTCGCTCGTGCGCTGGAAGGGCGGCACGTTCTCGTCGACCGCGGAGCTCACCAAGGCCGACGCGACCGCGCTCGGCGCGATGACCGTGACGGGCGACGCGATCGAGGGCAACGGCGCGCTCCGGCTCACCACGGTCACGGGTGGCATCGCCTTCGCGGACGCCGACTTCTTCACCAGCGTCGCGAGCCAGCGCATCGAGGCCACCCTCTGGGGTCGCGGCGAGGGCGTCGCGCCCGGGATCACCGCGGTGTACGGCAAGCCGGACGGCTCGTTCGGCCTCGACTACGCCCTCGTGCCGAGCGTGCGCACCGGCCGCCAGACGAGCGACGGCTGGGTCGAGTACACGACCGGTCCCATCGACGGCTCGGTGTGGGGCGTGCCGCTCCGCGCACTGCTCGTCGCCCCGAGCGCGAGCGCGCCCAAGGGCACCGGGTTCCTCGTGGACGCGCTCGAGATCCGCAAGGCTCCGGGCACGCTGCAACCGGCGAACGCCTGCTCGATGGACGACGTGGACACGACCTGCGGCCCGCAGGGCGACTGCCTCTACGGCCACTGCGTGAGCAGCACCGTCACCTGGGGCCCGCTCCCGCCGACCGCCCACCGCCTCGAGTTCGCCGATCGCTGGACCCACATCGCCGGCCGGCTGGTCGGCGACCGCAAGTCGAGCGCCTTCGGTCGCAGCGAGTTCGCCACGCGCGCCCGCGACCTCGCCCGCTACGCGCTCTCCTCGCGCCAGTTCTACGGCGGCATCAACCGGCTCGTGAACGAGCTCCGCGACAACCACACGAGCTTCGGCGGACCGACGAGCCAGGTCACCCTGTTCTCGCCGATGGTCCCGTTCGGGTGGTCGGCCGGGCTGCACGCCTGCTTCGGCACGATGGAGAAGGATCTCCTCGGCGGCGGGCAGGCCTTCGGCGTGTTCTCGGCTGGCACCTCGCCGGCCACGGGCGTGCCGCTCAAGGTCGGCGACGTGCTCCTCTCCATCGACGGGCAGGACGCGAAGGCCTGGGCCGAGAAGCACATGCCGACGCTCGGCCGCACCGCGACCAACGACCCGGCGGGCTCGTTCTCGGGCTACGCCGACGACCTCGCCTACGCCATCACCCAGCGCGCCAACACCATCAAGGTGGCGCGCTGCACTTCGTCCACCAAGTGCACCGGCGACGACAAGAAGGAGCTCACGATCGAGGTCGCGAGCAAGATGTACGGCGCCATCACCACCACCGGCGACTGGGCGGCCCCCGACTACTTCGGCTGCAGCCCGCGCTTCACGCCCTCGGTCAGCAAGCTCGACGAGGGGACGCGTGGCGAGGACACGATCACGGCCGAGACCAAGGACGGCGTGGTCCACGTGCAGTTCGACGGCTTCTCCGGGCCGACGGTGTGGAAGGACAAGTTCACCACCATCTTCGGCGCCAGGCCCGGCAAGGTCATCATGGACGCGCGCCAGGGCAACGGCGGCACGGGTGACAACGTGCAGACGCTGCTCGACCTCCTGCGCGGCTCCGCGGAGCCGATCGGCTTCATGACGGTCATGAACGGCTCGTGGCAGGAGCCCTCGCCGACCGATCTGTTCACCCGCTACGAGGGCTGCCTCGACGGCGGCAGTGGCGGCGTGTGGACCTGCTTCGGCGCGTGGGGCTTCTTCGCCAACGTCGCGGATCCGCCCGGTGGCGCGAGCAAGATCGCCTGGCTCAACAGCATCGACGTGTCGGCCAACGACTACATGCCGAAGCTCCTCAAGGGCCGCACCAAGTTCCGCATCTTCGCGCCCCACCCGACGAGCGGCGCGTTCGGGGCCATCACCTCGTTCTCGTCGATCATGCCCGGGCTCTCGGGCAGCAGCCTGCAGTTCCAGGACAGCCGCTTCGGCGCCAAGTTCGAGGACCTGCCCGGTCTCCCGTGGGAGAGCGGCAAGGGCGTGATCCCCGACCAGGTGGTCGCGCAGAAGCAGAGCGACGCGCTCGAAGGCAAGGACACCATGCTCACCGCCGCGCGCGCGTGGCTCGCGGAGTGATCGACATGCGCACCCTCATTTCCTCGCTCTGCTCGCTCACCTCGCTCCTCGCGCTCGTCGGTTGCGGCAGCTCGGTCGACCCGGGCCAGCCCGACACCGGCGCGGTCGTGGACACCGGCGTCGCGGAGACGCCCGCGCCCAAGCCCGCGGCCCGCACGCTGCAGACCGTCGGCCTCCTGCCCGGGCCGGCGCAGAACCTGGTCCTCGACTGGACCTTCCGCGAGAGCGGGTGGGGCGCGTTCCTCGCGCTCACCGAGGGCTCGTTCAGCCAGGCCACCCTGCCCGTGCGCGTGCTGACCGACTCGCCCGGCGGCGCTGGCGCGCCGGTCGCGCTGTTCAAGGACCCGACCGGCACCGCGGACAAGTCCAAGGGCGTGACCGCGACCTGCGTGCTCGTCGGCGGCAAGGGTCCGTTCGAGGCCAGCGTGTGGGTCTCGCGCTCCACCTTCGACGGCGCCCCGGTGGAGTGGGCCGACGACCTCGGCTCGGCCTCGATCACCACGCAGGGCCCCCGGCTCGGCAAGGCGTACCCGCTCGCCGTCGATCCGAGCAAGACCCGCAAGGTGGGCGATCGCACCTGGGTGCAGCTGCACGCCCGCATCGACGCGACCCTCGACACCGCGTTCTTCGTCATCCAGTCCACCAAGAACGGTGTGCTGTGGGTGACCGCGCCGTGGATCGTGCCGGAGGGTCTGACCACCACCGGCGACCCCACCACCAAGGCCTTCGTGCCCGGCGTCGCCGCGCGCGAGCCCACCGCCGCCGAGCTGCAGGCCGTCCGCGACTACGCGCGCCTCGTGAAGCCGCAGCTCGTGCCCGCCGGCAAGGCGGCGGTCGACCTGAAGGCAGCGGGCAAGCCGAAGCCCGCCGTGCAGCTGCCGTGAGCTTCTCCATCGACGTGCCCGTCGCCTGGGGCGACATGGACGCCCTCGGGCACGTCAACCACACCCGCTACCTGCGGTGGATGGAGGACGCGCGCATCGCGTGGTTCGTCGAGGCGCTGCGCGTGGGCGGCTTCGAGGCCGGCAAGGGCGTGGGCCCGATCCTGGCGCGGGCCGAGGTCGACTTCGCGCGGCCGGTCACCTACCCCGACACCATCACGGTGGCGGTGTCGGTGGCCCGCGTGGGGAGCTCGTCGCTGGTGCTCGCCTACGAGCTCACGAGCCGCGCCCAGGCCACCGTGGTGTGCCGCGCAGAGACCGTGCTCGTGCTGTTCGACTACGCGACCCAGCAGAAGGTCGCGATCCCCGAAGAGCTCCGCGCGCGCATGCTCGGATGACGTAGACTCGCGGGCGTGCGTCGCTCGTCCTCCCTCGTCGCCGCGCTCCTCACCGCGGCGCTCCCGATGACGGCGCAGGCCATGGAGCTCGACGAGGCGGGCAAGCTGCGCAGCGTGCGCCCCGGTGCGTTCGTGGTCTCGTTCGACGACGCCGTGTCGTTGATCGCGCTCGAGGCCCGTGAGACGCGCTGGGAGGGCAACCCCTGGGAGGCACGC
The DNA here is from genome assembly GCA_964624885.1 of uncultured Polyangiales bacterium. Classification (GTDB taxonomy): domain Bacteria; phylum Myxococcota_A; class Polyangia; order Polyangiales; family JADJMO01; genus JADJMO01. The sequence goes on from CAZUZY010000289.1 coordinate 4,798, forward strand.
CTCCGGACCACGCCCGTGGTGGGCGACGCGACCTTCGCGGGCCGGCTCTCCGCGTACGACGCCCCCGAGGGCTACGGCGCGCTTTCGCTCGGGGGCGCGGCCGGACGCCCGACCGGCGTGCTGTTCCCTTCCAAGCCGCTCCTCGCGCGCGTCGCGAGCAAGCGGTTCTCGCTGACCTTCTGGGCCCGGTCCGCGGGCGCGACCAGCTACCTGACCGCGGGGTACGGGACGGGCGCCGGGTTCGACAACGGGTTCGCGCGCGTCGTCGCCATCCGCTCGGGTCGCGAGACCAGCGACGGGTGGACGGAGTTCACCACGGGGACCATCGACGCCGAGGTGTGGGGGGTGCCCCTGTCCGGGGTGCTCGTGGCCACCTCGCCGTGGGCCCCGGCCACCTCGGGGTTCGCGATCGACGCGCTCGAGGTCGTGCCCGAGGGCGGCTCGCCGGTCGCGCCGGTCGCCTGCACGCAGGCCGACGTGGAGTCCACGTGCGGGGCCGAGGGCGACTGCCAGTACGGCCACTGTCTGCCCGGGTTCGCCGCGTGGGGGCCGCTGCCGTCGCGCCTGCACCGCGAGCAGCTCGTGCAGCGGTGGATCCACCTCGCCACCCGCGTGCAGGGGGATCGCAACGCCAAGGCCAACGCCAAGGCGCTCGTCACCGAGGGCCCGCCGCTCGCGTGGTACGCCACGTCCGCGCGCCCGTTCTTCACGCGCCTGCACGCCCTCGTGAACGCGCTGCGCGATCAGCACACGCAGTTCGGGTATCCGTCGGCGGGGCTGTTCTTCCCGGTCGCCTTCGGCGGCGGCACGGCCACCACCGGCGCCTGCTTCGGGCCGGGGCGGCACGATCTGCTCGACGGCAAGCCGCTCGGCTACGTGGTCTACGGCGCCACCAAGTCGCCGGTCGGCACCGATCTGAAGGTGGGCGACGCGCTCACCGCGATCGACGGCAAGCCGCCGCTCACGTGGGTGAAGGAGCAGTGGGTGCCCCGCGCCGGCTCGACCCCCAACGACCCCGCCGCCGACCTCGGGTGGTCCGCGCAGGGTCTCTCGTGGATGCTCGAGAAGCGCGCCAAGACCATCGAGGTCACCCGCTGCGCCGCCGCCGATCGATGCACGGGCTCCGACCGCACGGTGCTCACGGTGAACGTGGCCGACCCGATGTACGACAAGGTGAAGGGCACGGGCTCCCTCGGCAGCTTGCCGGGCTATTTCTGGTGCTCGGTCCGCTTCCAGAACGCGATCGACAAGTTCGCCCCCAGCGTGCCGAACGAGAACACGGTGAGCGGGCAGGTGGTGCGCGGCGACGTGCTCGCGGTGCAGTTCGACGGCACCTATGGCCTCGAGGAGTGGTCGCCCTCGATGCGCAAGCTGTTCGAGGGCGCGCCACGGACCAAGGTCCTCTTCGACACGCGCCAGGGCAACGGCGGGCACGGCTTCAACTCCGAGACGGTCGTCGATCTGCTGCGGCCGAGGTCCCAGCCGATCGCGCAGCTCCTGCTGCCGAGCGCAGGCTGGGACGGCACCGGCACCGTCAAGGGCATGCTCGGCGCCTACGACACGTGCCTCTCGAGCGGCAGCGGCAGCTCGTACACCTGCCTGTTCGGCGACCACTACGCGACCGAGGAGGCCGCGCCCGTCGCCGCCGGCGCGCGCGTGGCGTTCCTGAACCTCGCAGACGTCTCGGCCAACGACTTCCTCGCGCGCCTCGTGAAGGGGCGCAGCCAGCTCAAGCTCTACGGCCTGCCGACCAGCGGTGCGTTCGGCTCGATCTCGTCGGTGCCGCCGATGCTGGTCGGCTGGGGTGGTGGCAGCATCCAGATGCAGGACTCGCTGTTCGCCGCCGACGCGGCCGGCTGGTCGGACGCGGCGTTCGAGAGCGGGAAGGGCGTGGCCCCGGACGTCGTCGGCGCCCAGCGGATGAGCGACGCCCTGCGGGGCAAGGACACCCTGCTCGAGGCGGCGCACGCGTGGCTCGCGGGTGGCCCCGAAGAGGGAGGTGCGCTGTGAAGCGCCTGCTCCCCGCGCTCGCCCTCCTGGGGTGCGGCTCGTCGAGCGAGCCCGTGCCCGTCCCCGCGCCGGTGACCGCCGTGTCCACCGTGCCGCCCTCTCCCGCCGCGCCGCCCCGCCGCACCTTGAAGAACGTCGGCCTCTTCGGTGGGACGTCGATGGACAACCTGATCCTCGATCCCACCTTCGACGATGGCGGTCCCGGGATCGGCCGCTGGATCGCGCGGGCCTCGGACGGCTCGTCGACGAGCTTCGCGCAGCGGGTCACCGCCGACGCACCAAAGGGCGCGGCCCTCCCCGTCGGGGTGTTCGAGGAGACCCGCGCCTACACCCTGCTCGCCCAGGTGACCGGTGGCGCGGGGCCCTACGTCGCGCGGCTGTGGGTGACGACCGACGCCGGCGGCGGCGACGCGGCGGTCGCGCTGGTCAAGGTCTCGCTGGCCAACGCGGTGGGGGCGGGGCTCGCTTCGACCGACATTCCTGTCGCGCCCGAGGCGACGCGCGTTCTCGGCGGCCACACCTGGTCGCTGTTCACCGGCGAAGCCAAGGGACCCTTCCCGCTCGGTGGCTTCCTCATCGTGCGCGTGAAGAGCAGCAAGCAGCGCTTCTTGCTGCAGGCGCCCGAGGTGATCCCGCGCGCGCTGCTCGGCGGCACCCCAGCGCTCTCGCTGCGCAAGGCGCCGGAGCCGCGCCCGCTCGACGCCGAGGAGGCCGCCGCGATCGACCACGCGCGTCGCCTGCCGCTCGTCTACGCGCCTTCTGTGAAGAAGGGTCAAGGCCCTCCGTAGGCCTGGCTCCACCCTGCATCGATGGCGCGGACGCCCCGTCGATCTCCACGAGGCCTGCGAGAGCGACGCGGCCGAGGATCGACCCGTGCTCCGGCGCGGAGAGGGAGAGGTGTGCCATGGTCGGACGGAACAACGTCGTGCTCGGAGTGCTGCTCGCGCCGCTGGTCGCCATGGCGGGCACCCACGCCTCGTCGGCCGACGCGACCAAGATCGCCTGGCCCGCCTCGACCGCGCCGCCGTCGCTGCCCACGCTGCCTGCGCTCCCCGCGCTGACCGCCGACGCGCCGAAGTACCCGCGTGGTGCGACGTATCTGGACCCGCTCCGCTACGCGAAGATCGTCGCCGCGTTCGCGCCCGCCATGGGCACGCTGCCCGCCAAGGTCGACCTCGCGGCCGACTTCCCCCCGCCCGGCGAGCAAGGCAACCAGGGCTCGTGCGTGGCGTGGGCCGTGGGCTACGGGCTCAAGAGCTTCCAGGAGCACGAGGAGCGCGGCTGGGCCTACACCAAGGACCACCTCATGAGCCCGGCGTTCGTGTTCAACGAGCTCAAGCGGGGCAAGTGTGGCGGTGGGCTCTACATCCCCGACGCGCTCGATCTCGTGCAGCAAGAGGGCATCGCCCCCCTCAGCCTGATGCCGTACGACGACCACGACTGCAAGGCGCAACCCTCCGAGGACGCGAAGGAGGTCGCCAAGCAGTTCCGCGTGCAGTCGACCCGTCGCGTGGAGTCCGACCTCGTGGAGATCAAGGGCCACCTCGCCGCGCGCAGCCCCGTGGTGGTGGGCATGGACGTGGATCGCTCGTTCGACCGGCTCAAGGGCGCGACGGTCTACCTCGGTCCGACCGCGCCGCTCGACGGCGGGCACGCGATGGTGATCGTCGGCTACGACGACGCCAAGAAGGCCTTCAAGCTGTTCAACTCGTGGGGTCCCGACTGGGCGGATCACGGCTTCGGCTGGGTGTCGTACGCCGCGCTGCTGGCGCAGGCACACGAGCTCTACGTGGCGAAGGACTTCGTCTCGGCGCCCGCGCCGTCGCCCTCGCCCTCGCCCACGCCCACGCCCACGCCTTCGCCGGCGCCGGCGCCCGAGCCGAAGGCCGGCCCGCGCGCCACGCTCTCCGCGCCGAGCACCATGAAGAACATCCTCGTCGGCGACAGCTACTACTTCGGCCTCGCCGTCGCGGGCACGGTGGAGAACGCCAAGAACCGCAAGGTGGAGCTCGTCGTGCGCTACACCCGCGGCGGCAAGCCGCTCCCCGGCAAGGACCCGAAGTACACCGACGCCCACGGTCACCTCGCGGCGCGCACGCCGCAGCTGTCGATCACCCAGGGCAAGTGGTCCCTCGACAAGGCCCCCTCGATCGCGCTGCCGCAGACCACGCTGCGCGCGAGCCTCGGCGCCGACAAGGGCGAGAAGGTGGAGGTCGAGGCCTACTACGACGTGTACGTGGACGGCTTCCACGTCGGCCGGAGCCCGGCCGCCAAGGTGACCTTCACCTGGAGCTGATACCCTCGCCGCATGCGACGCGCAGCGGCCCTCCTGCTCGCGACCCTCTCGGTGGGGTTCGTGCCGCCGCCGGTCGGGCCGAAGCCCAAGCCCGTCCAGCGCGGGAACCTGGTGGAGATCGTCGACAGCGGCAACATGTACGATCTCATCAACACCACCGACTGCATCGCCTGGCCGAGCCCCGAGGTGCGCGCCAAGGGGGGGAGCAACGGCTGGGGGCCATGGCGGCCCAAGAACGGCGACCGCGGTGTGGCCACCGCGTGGACCCAGCACTGCTTCCAGACCAAGACGCGACTCGTGTTCGTGCACCTCGAGCCCTACTGGGTCCCGATGGGCGAGGGCGGCATCAAGTTCCTCACCGGCTCCATCGACGATCTCCCGGAAATCACCAAGTAGCTGCGCCGAGCCTCGACCGCCCCACCCCGAAGGCCTAGCCTCCGCGCGCCATGAAGTCGAAGTCGCTGTTCTCGGGTGCGGTCGTGATCGTCGTGGGCGCGGGGCTGTTCGGTGGCGGCGACGCGAGCGCCAAGGGCGCCGCCAAGAAGCCCAAGGTCCCCGTGGTCGGCATGGTCACCGAGGGCATCGCCGAGCGGCTCCACGCCCCCAAGAAGAAGGGCAAGAAGACCGAGAAGGCCGACGTCGGCAAGACCTTCACCGCCATGTGCGAGGGCACCGTCGCCCAGTGGAAGGTGAGCGACCTCGGTGACGACGGCGCGTGGGTCGGCAACTTCGTCGGCGGCGCCAAGCCCAAGCGCTGCATGCTCCTCGACTCCGGCAAGGACGCGGTCACCGCCGCCAAGGGCCGCCCCAACCCGACCACCCAGCAGACCGCCGCCGCCAAGGCCGCCGCCACCGCGGCGCTCGCGGGCAAGGGCGGCGCCGACCCGGGCAAGCTCGAGATCACGCTGTTCCACGACGGCGACGAGATGGTCGCGGTGGCCCAGGCCCAGAAGGCGGCCACCGGCAAGAGCAACTGCCTCGACCACACCTCGCTGGTCATCCTCGTCGAGAACGAGGGCGGCAAGTGGAGCCCGGTGTTCAAGCCGAGCGCCAAGGGCAAGGACGTGTGCGGCTACGGCTTCTTCACCCGCGGTGACATCGACGGCGACGGCCGCGACGAGATCGCGCTGCGGGTCGACAAGGTCGACGGCTACGCCTACCGCGTGCTCAAGCGCACCAAGAAGTCGTACGACGTCGTCGTGAAGTGAGCGAACGGAGCGGCCGCCAGGGCCCGAGGGTCACTGCACGGTGACGAGCACGCTCTTGAGGTGCGGCTGCGCGCCGTAGGGCGGCGGGAAATCCACCGGCGGTGGCAGGTCCTTCATCTGGACCACCTCGCGCTGCGCCGTGCGCGCGGCCTCGTGCAACCACCGACGCAGCTTGGCCTGCACCGTCTGACGGTGGTTCGAGCACGCGAGCAGGCTGCCACCCCGCGCGACCAGCGCGAGGCAGCGCGCGGCGAGGTCCTTGTAGTCGGCGTCGGTCGAGAACCGCCGCGCCCCGACCAGCGAGTAGCTCGGCGGATCGAGGATCACGAGGTCGAACCGCTCGCGCAGCTTCTTCTGGCGGTCGATCCAGTCGAAGACGTCGTCGACCACCATCACGTGGCGGTCGCTCGCGAGGCCGGCGTGGGCGAGGTTGCGCTCGGCCCAGGCGAGCGCCTGCTTGGAGGCGTCGACGCTCACCGTCCGGCTCGCGCCGCCGGCCGCCGCGGCGACGGTGAACGGCGCGGTGTAGGCGAACAGGTTGAGCACCGACTTGCCTGCGGCGAGCTCGCGCACGCGGCGCCGGTTCTCGCGCTGGTCGAGGAAGATCCCCGTGGAGAGCCCGTCGCCGAGGCGCACGAGGAACGGCAGTCCGTGCTCGAGCACCGGGAACTCGGGCGGCGCGGCGCTCCCGCGCACCGGCTCGGCGGGCGCGAGCGCGTCATTCCTCGTGTCGACGACCACGTTGGCCTGCTTGGGCCGCCGCTTGAGGTAGATCCCGGCGAACCCGAGCCGGTGCAGGCCATCGAGGAGCGCCGCCTCCGTCGTCGCGTCGAACGCGGCGTAGAACTGGGCGACCAGGTGCTCGCCGTAGACGTCCACGCTCAGGCCGGGCGTGCCGTCGCCGTCCTCGTGCAGCAGGCGGAAGGCCGTCGTGTCACCCGAGCAGCCGAGGCCGTAGCGCTCCTCGCGCGCGCGATCGACGACCTCGGCGAAGACCGCCGCGTCGAGCGAGGTGGGGGTGAGCGGCGCGCGATCGCCCTCCGCGAGCCAGCGCGCGAACGCCGGCGAGGTCCAGGGGTAGACGGGGTTCAGGACGACCTGGC
>CAZUZY010000290.1:0-11381 GCA_964624885.1 uncultured Polyangiales bacterium
GACCGTGGTCACGGCGGCGACCGTGGTGGCCGGCGGCGGCGGCGCGACCACGGACGAGGCCGGCGGTGCCGCGGCGCCCATGGTCTGCGGCTTCTTGCGCATCAGCGCACCCGCGAGCAGCACGAGCGCGGCGAGACCGACGACGGCCGCCACGATCTTGCGCGCGTGGTGGTGGTGGATGCGCGGTTTGTGCGGCGTGAAGGTCGCCGTCTCGTCGTGGAGCTCGGGGGCCTCGCGGCGGGCTTCTTCGAGGTGCACCTCTTCTTCGCTCTTGGCGAAGAACTCGGGGTGGAACTCGCCCGACTCCTCGGCCTTGCCCTTGCCGTGCGCGTGGTGCCCGCTCGCGTGCGCGTGGTGATCCTCGTGCTTGTCGGCGGCGCGCACCTTGGCGTCGCTCTTCGCCTCGCCCTTCGCCTTCGGAGGATCTTCGTGGGCCTTGGGGTCGTCCGTGGCCTTGGTGTCGGCCTTGTTGTCCGCGGCCTTGATGTCCGCGGCCTGGGTGTCCGCGGCCTTGGTGTCCGCGGCCTTGGCGTCGGCGCTGGCATCCTCGGCCTTCGCTTCGACCTTCGACGCAGCGTCTTCCTTGCTCGCCTCGGTGTCGGCCTTCGTCTCGGTCTTCTCGAGCTCGGCGGCCGGGGCGCTCGCCTCACGGGAAACGGGCTCGCTGGCCGAGCCGCTCGTCGCCTCGGGGGTGACGGAGTCCGGCGCGCTGCTCGGCGCGTCGGACGGGCGCGCGTCGGCCGCTGCAGCCACGCCGGGATCGACGACCACCGGGTCGTTGGTATCGATCCGCCCGCGGCTCCCCCCTCCCGGGTTGGGCGGGGGCAGGCTGCTGGCGCGCTTCTTCCGAGACTTCTTGCTCATGGATGCCGTCCTCGAGAGCTACGCATCGTTGCACGATGCGTGCGCGCTGCAGGGTGAAGATTCTCATGCAAGCGCAACGTCGTCCGGCGCGCCACGTCTCGCAGGGTGAAAATCGACCACGTCGCGGCATCGCCACGATGTAGGACAACCGCCGCCTTGCGACCGTGCTGCATGATTCCACCCGTACCTTGGCGACGTCGCGAGCAGACCGTCAGCAGATGCACGGGGCGATGGCCGGTCGCGCACGGTGGCCACGTGTCCCGCGTGCGTGACGAGGCGTGTCGCAGAGTGTGCCACCCGCAGCTTTCGTGCGACGTGTCGATCCGCTAACAACGCCGGATGCCCGAGTTCATCTTCACGATGCAGGACGTCTCCAAGGTCCACCCGCCGGACAAGAAGGTCCTCCAGAACATCTACTTGTCGTTCTACCCCGGCGCGAAGATCGGCGTCCTCGGCGCGAACGGCTCGGGCAAGAGCTCCCTGCTCAAGATCATGGCCGGGGTCGACAAGACCTTCGGCGGCGAGGCGCGCCCACACCCCGGCACCAAGATCGGGTACTTCGCGCAGGAGCCCGACCTCGGAGACGCGAAGACCGTGCGCGAGGCCGTCGATTTTGCCGTCCGCGAGACGCGGGCGCTCCTGAACCGCTTCGAGGAGCTCTCGGCCAAGCTCGGCGAAGACCTCTCGGACGACGAGATGAACGCGGTCCTCGACGAGCAGGGCAAGCTCCAGGACAAGATCGACGCCGCCGACGCCTGGAACCTCGACCGCGCCGTCGAGATCGCGATGGACGCGCTCCGTTGCCCGCCCCCCGAGGCCGAGATCAAGAACCTCTCGGGCGGCGAGAAGCGCCGGGTGGCGCTGTGCCGCGTGCTGCTCGAGAAGCCCGACATGCTGCTCCTCGACGAGCCCACCAACCACCTCGACGCCGAGTCGGTGGCGTGGCTCGAGCGGTTCCTGCACGACTACCCCGGCACCGTCGTCGCGGTCACCCACGACCGCTACTTCCTCGACAACGTCGCCGGCTGGATCCTCGAGCTCGATCGCGGCCACGGCTACCCGTTCAAGGGCAACTACTCGGGCTGGCTCGAGCAGAAGCAGGCGCGCCTCGCCCAGGAGGAGAAGCAGGAGTCCGCGCGGCAGCGCAAGCTCAAGATGGAGCTCGAGTGGGTGCGCCAGTCGCCCCGCGCGCGCCAGGCCAAGAGCAAGGCCCGCCTCGGCGCCTACGAGGAGCTGCTCTCGCAGTCCAACAAGACCGGCCAGGACGTGGCCGAGATCAGCATCCCGCCCGGGCCGCGGCTCGGCGACCTGGTCATCGAGGCCGAGAACCTCACCAAGGCCTTCGGCGACAAGCTGCTCTTCGACGACCTCTCGTTCCGCCTCCCGCGGAGCGGCATCGTCGGCGTCATCGGGCCCAACGGCGCGGGCAAGACCACCCTGTTCCGCATGCTCACCGGCGCCGAGAAGCCCGACAGCGGCAAGCTCGTGCTCGGCGAGACCGTGCAGCTCTCGCACGTGGACCAGAGCCGCGACTCGCTCGACCCCAAGAAGACCGTGTTCCAGGAGATCAGCGGCGGCGAGGAGACCCTCGCGCTCGGCAAGCGCGAGGTGTCGAGCCGCGGCTACTGCTCGTGGTTCAACTTCCGCGGCAGCGACCAGCAGAAGAAGGTCGGCTCGCTCTCCGGCGGCGAGCGCAACCGGGTGCACCTCGCCAAGCTCCTCAAGGAGGGCGGCAACGTGCTCCTGCTCGACGAGCCCACCAACGACCTCGACGTCGAGACGCTGCGGGCCCTCGAGGACGCGGTGCTCGCGTTCCCGGGGTGCGCCGTGATCATCAGCCACGATCGCTGGTTCCTCGACCGCATCGCGACCCACATCCTCGCCTTCGAGGGCGACAGCAAGGTCGTGTGGTTCGAGGGCAACTACCAGCAGTACGAAGAGGACCGCAAGCGCCGCCTCGGCCGCGACGCCGACCAGCCCCACCGCATCAAGTACCGCCCGCTCACCCGGTAGGTGGGCGCGGGGCTACTCGGTGCGGTGCTGGATCTCCGGTGACACCTTGAAGAAGGCGTTGCGCTCCGGCGCGTTGTAGCGCTCGTAGTCCACCTTCCAGGGGGTGATCTCGCTCTCGCCGTCCTGGTACTTCACCGTCATCGCCATCGGGGTGACGCTGCGGTAGCCGCTGTTCTTGGGGAGATCGTCGTTGGTCTTCCCCCCGGAGGAGAACAGCGTGATGAGCAGCTGCTCGGGCTCGTCGTAGGTGCGACGGAAGCCCTCCTCGACCTTCTCGTGCCCCCGCACCAGCGTGTGGCAGCCGATGCGGCGGAGGAACGCCTGGCACTGCAGGCGGCCGAACGGGAACCGCGCCGACTGCTCCTGCAGCTTGGCGGGGATCACGTCGGCGCTGCTCGGGTCGCTCCACATCATCTGGAAGCGGATGTCCGGGTCGTTGAGGGTGCTCAGGTCCTTCCACCGCTCCTTGATCAGCGAGTCGCGGGGGATGCCGGCGTGCACGAACAGGGTCTGGCCGAACAGCAGCATGTTGGGCATCTGCTCGAACAGGCGGGAGTAGTGCTGGAACACGTCGAGCGTCAGGTGCGGCTTGAGGGTGTTGATGGCCTCCGCCGGCTTCACGCCGCCGTAGATGTTGCCTTTGACCTCGACGTAGTACTCGTGATTGCCGCGCAGCACGTAGACGTGGTCGGGCACGGTGGCGAAGATCTGCAGCGCCGTGCGCAGGACGCCGTTGTACGAGAACATGCCGCGGTCGATGTAGTCACCGAGCAGCACCAGCAGCGGGTAGGGCTTGCCGGTCGGGTCGGCCTTGTAGTCGTTCACCTTGGCGAGGAAATCGGCCTGCATCAGCGCTGCCTTGAGCACCGAGTAGCAGCCGTGGAGGTCGCCGAGCACCGTGAGCTCGTACCCGAGGCCGGGGCGCGGCGGCAGCACGTACACGTGGCCGTCGAGGAACGGGTCCTGGCCGGCGAGGTCGGCGACGGTCTTCTTTCCGGCGAGCTTCCCGGCGCCGGTCTTTCGCTGTTCGTCCCACAGCTCCATCACGCGATCGAGCAGCGCGCGGTCGGTCTTCACCTGGCCGCCGAGCTTGTCGACCTTGTAGTGGGTCTCGATCCGCCCGAAGAACGGGTGGTCTTCGGCCTGGGGCACCAGGGTGATCTCGGTCGCCGACACCCGCGGTCGAAGCGGGGCCTCCTCCTCGAGTAGCTCGACGCCGAGCTCGTCCTCCACGAGCAGCCCGGCGAGCTCGCTGCGGAACTTGAGCTCCGCGGGGTGCACCTGGCCATCGGCCTGGATCAGCTCGTCGACCGTGTCGAGCAGCTGGTCCTGATCTTCCTTGCCGAAGCTCTTGAAGATCTCGAAGCAGCGCAGCTTGAGCTTGGCCTGCACGAAGTCGGACTGGTTCTCGCCCTCGGCGACCGACTCGGTGAACAGCTCGCGCACCTGGCGGTCGATGTTCTCGAACACCTCGTGGAAGTGCGTGGTGTACTTGCCGATCAGCTCCTTGCGCAGCTCCGCGTCGCTCTCCTCGACGGCCGCGTGCACCCGCCCCTCGACGAGTCCCCCGATGTAGTTCCTGACGAAGGCCTTCTCGGAGTCGTCGAAGTCGCCGTCGATGTAGCCGAAGGTCGTGAGGTAGAAGATCACGGCCCGCATCTGCTTGTCGGCCTCTTGCGGGTTCTGGCTGAAGCGCAGCATGGTGCGGGATCGTAGAGCCCTTCGTGCCCGAGACGCTAGGCTCGCGGACGGTCGGTCGTGCGATCACGTCGCTTCGTCCTCTTCGTCCTCGGGTCGGGGCTCCTCGGCTCTGGGTGCGCGCGCCCGACCGGCACCCGGGACCTGCGCGTCGAAGGCCTGCCCGAGTGCCCCAAGGCCCAGCGGTACGCGCGGGCGGTCGTGGTGCGCGTCGACCGCGAGCGCTCGCTGTTCGACGAGCCCTACAGCAAGGAGGTGCGCCTCGAGGGCCCCTCTCTGCCGCCGGTCTTCGCCATGCCGCGCGGGCGCCTGCAGGCGATCGTGCGGGTCGGCACCTGCACCCCCACCTCCCTCGGCACCTGGGACTGCAAGGCGGCCACCTGGCTCTCCACCCAGCAGATCGCGCTCGACGGGGGCCAGCAGCCCTGGGTGCTCCACGTGCCCAAGGTCGCGGTCGGGTGCGCGCGCTGACCACGTGCTACACCCCGGCCCCCCCCGATGTCCGAACGGCTCACCCAGGAGATCCGCCGTCGCAAGACGTTCGCGATCATCTCGCACCCCGACGCGGGCAAGACCACGCTCACCGAGAAGCTCCTGCTCTACGGCGGAGCGATCCAGCTCGCCGGCGCGGTCAAGGCCAAGCGCGGCCGCGCCGCCGCGGTGAGCGACTGGATGGACATGGAGAAGGAGCGCGGCATCTCGATCACCTCGAGCGTGCTGCAGTTCCCCTATCGCGGGCTCGAGATGAACCTGCTCGACACCCCCGGCCACGCCGACTTCAGCGAGGACACCTACCGCACCCTGCACGCCGCCGACGGCGCGGTGATGGTGCTCGACTGCGCCAAGGGCGTCGAGGCGCAGACCAAGAAGCTCTTCCGCGTGTGCAAGCAGCGGTCGATGCCGATCTTCTCGTTCGTCAACAAGATGGACCGCCCGGGCCGCGAGCCGTTCGACCTCGTCGGCGAGGTGGAGCATGTGCTCGGGATCGGCGTGTGGCCGGTCACCTGGCCGATCTACCGCGGCGCCACCTTCCGCGGCGTGTACCACCGCGTGAACAAGGCGGTGCACCTGTTCGACCCCATCGCGAGCAGCGCCGCCGCGGGCTCGCAGCTGGTCGCGGTCACCGTCACCGGCCGCGACGACCCGCGCCTGCGCGAGGAGCTCGACGGCGAGGGCTGGGACCGCTTCCAGGAGGAGTCGGCGCTCCTCGAGGAGGCCGGCGACGCCTTCGACCGCGCCAAGTTCGAGGCCGGCGAGGTCTCGCCGATGTTCTTCGGTAGCGCGATGAACAACTTCGGCATCGAGCCGTTCCTCGACTCGTTCTGTGAGCTCATGCCGCCGCCGCCGCCGCGCGCGTCTTCGATCGGGCCGATCCCGCCCGACCTCGAGGAGTTCTCCGCGTTCGTCTTCAAGATCCAGGCGAACATGGACAAGCAGCACCGCGACCGCATCGCGTTCCTGCGCGTGTGCAGCGGGCGCTTCGAGCGCGGCATGAAGGTGCTCCAGGTGCGCACCGGCAAGCCGCTCCGCCTCGCCAACCCGACCCAGTTCATGGCGCAGGAGCGCACCATCGTCGAGGAGGGTTTCGCCGGCGACGTCATGGGCGTCTACGACCCGGGCGTGTTCGAGATCGGCGACACGGTCACCGGCGGCAAGAAGTTCTCGTTCGAGGAGATCCCGAGCTTCGCGCCGGAGCACTTCTCGCGCGTGGTGATGGCCGACCCGCTCCGTCGCAAGCAGCTCAAGAAGGGCCTCGAGCAGCTGGCGCAGGAGGGCACGATCCAGCTCTACCGGCCGCCGGAGGGCCGCGAGGGCGACGCCATCCTCGGCGCGGTCGGGCAGCTGCAGCTCGAGGTGGTGCAGCACCGTCTCGAGAACGAGTACGACGTGAAGGTGCGGCTCGAGGGCCTGGCTTGCGAGTACTGCCGCTGGGTCACCAAGGACGACGGCAGCGTGCTCACCAACGACGAGCTCCTGCAGTTCGATCGCCTGCGCGTGGGCATCCCCGCGGTCGACGTGCGCGGCCGCTTCGTCGTGCTGTTCGGCGGCGACTGGCAGTGGAACAGCGCCAAGCGCGAGTTCCCGACCTATCGGTGGACCGAGACCGCGCGCGGCGACGCCACCAAGAAGGACTGATGCGACGTCTCGCGCTCCTCTTCCTGCTCGCGGCCTGCGACAGCACCGCGCGCAAGGCCGCCGAGGAGGCGGAGGACCACGCACGCGCCGCGAGCCGTGAGGCGGCGCGCGCCCAGAAGCAGGCGCAGGCCGCCCAGACCGAGGCCAGCGCGGCGAAGGACGAGGCCAAGGCCGCCAAGGACGAGGCCAAGGCCGCCAAGGAGGAGGCCAAGGCCGCGAAGGAAGAGGCCAAGGCCGCCAAGGCGCTCGCCGAGAAGAAGTCCACCAAGTGCACGGCCACGCCCCACACGCCGAAGGCCACGGGGCCGAAGCTCAAGTTCTCGGTGAAGGGCGTGGAGATCAACGGCAAGCTCCTGCCCGACCGGCCGAAGATCGCCGACGTGCGGGCGCTGCTCGGCGTGGCCGACCGCGTCGACAAGGCGGCCAACGACATCCACGTCTACGAGAAGCTCGGCATCATCGTCTACCAGACGCCCGGCAAGGACCGCGTGGTGCAGCTCACCGTGCTGTTCCAGGCGATGCCCTGGACCTTCATGCCCAAGGAGACCTTCACCGGCACCCTCGAGTACGACGGGCGCACAATCGACGTCGCCTCGGTGGTGGCCGACGCCAAGTTCGACAAGGAGCAGAAGCTCTACGTGGACGTCGACGGCGGCTGCCTCGAGACGATCGGCGTCGGCTTCGCGGAGTGATCAGCGCCGCCGCAGCGAGGCCGGATCCACCGCGAGCTCCAGCACGACGCCGCCGTCGACCTCGGTGTCCCAGTCGTCGTCCGCCGACGCCCCGTGCAGGTAGGCGTCGGCCTCGCTCCGCTGCGCCATCAGGGCGACCAGCCGCGCAGTGGCCGAGCGCAGCTGCCGGATGCCCGCCACCGCGACGTGCTCCTGGAACCGCAGCGCCATCGGCGTGCACGCCTGCATGAGGCGCTCGAACACGTCGCGCCCGAGCTCGAGCGCGTGCACCGGGCCGACCGCCACCACCGTCGCCGAGTGCGGCGAGCGATCGATCATGGCGAGCTGGCCGACCAGCGCGCCCATGCACAGCGTGGCGAGCGTGCGCACCTTGCCCTGGTGCGCACGCACCACCTCGACCTCGCCGTCGAGCAGGAGGTAGCAGGCCTCGCCGCGGCTCCCTTCCTCGAACAGGTGCTCCTTCGCCGCGAACGTGCGCAGCGCCGTGGCCCGCGACAGGAGCTCGAGGTCCGCGTCGCCATACTCGCGCAGCGCCCACAGGCTGCGCAGCTTCTCAGGGGTGAGCTGTGGCCCCTTGGCCCGCGCGGTGGGCGGCGACAGCGAGGGCAGGCCCCCGACCCGCGCGCCGCCGTCGAGGATCCGGTCGCTGCGGTCGTTCACCACGCGGAGCCTCCGCGTCACGTCGGCCAGCACCGCGCGGTGCAACGCCGCGGCCGCGAACGGGGCGTCCTTGCGCAGGAGCGCCACCGCCTCCCGCGTGAAGTCGAGCACCGTCGTCGCCACGTGCGCGATCACCGTGGCCGTGCGCACACCGCTCGCCTCGAGGTCGAAGAGCGCGATCTCGCCCACCACCTCGCCCGGACCGAGCCGCGCCACCTCGGCGTCGCCCACCTTCACCGTGAGCGCGCCGTCGAGCACCACCAGCATCGAGCGCGCGCGATCGCCCTCGCGGAACAGCACGTCGTTCGGGGCGCCGCGCCGCGCCTTCACCACCGAGAGCACGGTGTCGCAGTCCTGGTCGGACAGGCCGGCGAACGCCGGCAGCCCACGCAGGATCGACCGCTTGTCGCTCACCCTGCGATCATGCGCCGCGTGAGAGACCGAGTCTACCGACGCCGGTAGCGCAGGCGGTGGACGGGCAGGCCGTCCGTGATCGCGCGCTTCTCGCGGGGGCTCCGCGCGCCGTAGGGGTTCTCGGCGAGCAGGGGGCTGCCGGGCTCGTCGCCGAACGGCTCGAGGTCGGCGCGCTGGTCGAGGAACGCCTTGTACTGCTCGAACCGGTGCGGCACGTCGGTCTGCACGAAGAACGCGCCGCCCGGCATCAGGAGGCGCTCGATCTCCACCTGGACGTGGTCGCCGAGCACGAGGCGCTTCTCGTGGCGCTTCTTCCACCACGGGTCGGGGAAGTGCATGAACACGGCGCGGATCGACCCCGAGGGGCGCAGACGCGGCAGGGCGAGGCGCGCGTCCTCGGCGAACACCCGCGCGCGCGCGCCGAGGCCGGCGGCCACGAGCTTGCGGTCGACGATCGCGGCCCACTTGCGGCGGATCTCGAGCCCCAGCAGGCGCACCTCCCGGTCGAACTCGACGCGCTCGAAGGCGAAGGCCCCCCGACCGCCGCCGATCTCGATCTCGATGGCCGCGGCGCCCGGGAACAACTGGGCGAGCTCCACCGTCTCTCCCTCCGGCAGCACCGCGGCGTCGGCGTAGGGGTCGTGGAGGCGGGGCTTGCGCCGGACGTGGGGCGGGGGCGGGACGAACATGCTGGAATCCTGGCGTTTCTTGCCGACGCCCGCGCGCTGCAATAGGAAACGTCACGGCGCCGCCGGCATCTGCATCGGACGCAGTCCTCCATGACCACCGCCGACCCGACCAAGGACCCGACGCCGAGCGCGGTCGCCGGTGCCAGCGCCCGTCGCGCGGCCGAGGTGCGCGAGCTGGAGCGCGCCCTCGCCGGCACCGAGGGCTCGCGCAAGTGGGTCCCCCGGTTGCTGGTGGTGGGCGCGATCGGCGCCGCCGTGTTCGGCTGGACGCGGTGGCGCGCGGCGCACCCCGCCCCGCGACCGCCCAAGTACCTCACCGACGAGGCCTCGGTGGGCGACCTCGCCGAGGTCATCCAGTCGACCGGCACGCTGCAGCCGACCACCAAGGTGGACGTCGGCGCGCAGGTCAGCGGCCGCATCGCCAAGCGCCTCGTCGACTTCAACTCGATCGTGAAGAAGGGCGACCTGCTCGCCGAGATCGACCCCACGGTCTACCAGGCCAACGTCGCGGCCGACGCCGCCCGCATCTCCACGGCCAAGGCGGCGATCGAGGGCGATCGGGCCTCGATCGTGCTCGCCCAGGCCAACTACGACCGCGTCGTCGGCCTGGCCGCGCAGGGCCTCGCGGGGGGCGCCGAGGTGCTCACCAACAAGGGGGCCCTCGACGCCGCGAAGGCCAAGCTGCACGCCTCCGAGGCGCAGCTCGCCCTCGCCGCCGCCTCGCTCACCACCTCGCAGACCAACCTCGCGTTCTGCAAGATCTACGCGCCGATCGACGGCATCGTCATCTCGCGCGCCATCGACGTCGGCCAGACGGTGGCGGCCTCGTTCCAGGCGCCGGTGCTGTTCACGATCGCCCAGGATCTGCGGGAGATGCTGGTGCTCGCCGACGTGGACGAGGCCGACCTCGGGCGCCTCACCGCCGCCAAGGCCCCGTCGGTCGAGGTGAGCGTGGCGGCGTTCGCCGGCGACGTGTTCGCGGGCAAGCTGACCGAGATTCGCTTCGCGCCGACCACGACCCAGGGCATCGTCACCTACCCCGCGGTCATCGCGGTGCAGAACCCCGAGATCAAGCTGCGCCCCGGCATGACGGCCACGGTGAGCATCAAGACGGCGCTGGTGAAGAGCGCGCTGCGCGTCCCGAACGCCGCGCTCCGCTACAAGCCCGCGCCGCCGCTCGGGCCGGACGGCAAGCCGAAGCCGGTCAAGCCCGAGCCGCCGCCGCCCAAGGGCAAGGCGCGGGTCTACCTGCCGGGTCCCGGCCGCGACGATCTGCCGACGGCGGTGGTGGTCGACGTCGGCATCAGCGACGGCGCGTTCACCGAGGTGGTGTCGGGCCTCACGAGCGGCCAGAAGGTCGTGGTCGACGAGACCGACGACAACCCCGACAAGGGCAAGCCGCGGATGTTCTGATGGCCGAGCCCCTCGTCGAGCTGCGCGGCGTCGAGAAGGACTACGTCTCGGCGGCCGGCGTGGTGCACGCGATGCGACGCGTCGATCTCGCGATCGAGCCGGGCGAGTTCGTGGCCGTGGTGGGCACGAGCGGCAGCGGCAAGTCGACCATGATGAACGTGCTCGGGTGCCTCGATCGCCCCACGCGCGGCGAGTACTGGCTGTCCGGGCTCGAGGTGGGCAGCCGCGGCAACGACGCGCGCGCCCTGGTCCGCAACCGCCTCATCGGGTTCATCTTCCAGGGGTTCAACCTGCTGCCTCGCACGAGCGCCCTCGAGAACGTGGAGCTGCCCCTCCAGTACCGTGGGGTCGGCACGTTCGAGCGACGCCGCCGCGCGCGCGCCGCGCTCGCCAAGGTGGGCCTCGCCCACCGCATGCACCACGCCCCGAACGAGCTGTCCGGCGGCCAGCAGCAGCGGGTGGCCATCGCCCGCGCACTCGTGACCGAGCCGCCGCTCCTGCTCGCCGACGAGCCGACCGGCAACCTCGACACCCGCACCAGCGACGAGGTGATGGCCCTCCTGCAGGAGCTCAACCGCGAGCAGCAGATCACCATCGCGCTGGTCACCCACGAGCACGACATCGCGGCGTGCGCGGACCGGGTCATCACCATGCGCGACGGCGCGATCGTGAGCGACGAGCGGCGGCCGGCCCGCGTCGTCACCGTGGAGGCGGAGGAGTCATGAGGCGCGTGCTGCTCGTCGCGGGTGTCCTCTTCGCCGGCGGCCTGGCCGCGTTCGCGTGCAGCCCCGGCGTGACCGCT
>CAZUZY010000291.1:0-11356 GCA_964624885.1 uncultured Polyangiales bacterium
CAGCGCGGGCCAGCGCCCCGAGCGCGACGACGACGACGAGCGGCCTGCGGTGCCCCCCTTCGCACTCACCGCCGGGCGCCGCCCGCTGCGCGATCTGCGCGACGACGTCGACCCCTACCGCACGACTGCGGTGGTGGAGGCCTCCCGCCCGAAGAAGGGCTCGGCCCCCGCCCGCGACACCCGCCCGGGTGCGATCGACCCGGACGACGGTGGCGAGCGCCCGTTGCCCCCGCTCGTGCGGGTGGCACTCGAGGAGCGACGCACGGCCCTGGCGGCACGCCCCGAGGTCCTCGCCGAGCTCCGCAAGGTGGAGGCCTCCGGGCCGTTCCGCCGCGCGGCGGCCACCAACCCGAGCGCCCTCGCCCTCGCCATCCGCCGCGCGAGCGACCCAGCCCGCTTGACCGTCGAGGTGGCGCGACTCGTGGCCGAGGCCTCGATGCGGCGCGCCTCGGATTGACCGGCGCGGAGGGGGCGGCCAGCTGCCCTCCGGGACCCTCGACGTTCGCATTGCCGCCCCTCCCGGCTCGTGCGAACAGCCGGCCCCGCATGTCCCTGCGCCGTATCGCCCCGGTTCTCGCGCTCGCACCCGCGCTCTCCGTGCTCCTCGCGAGCCCGGCAGCCCTGGCCGACGACCCCCCTACCACGACCGAGCCCAAGCCCGAGGTCGCGGAGCCGAAGAAGCCCGATCTGATCCCGGCGAACAAGGAGCCGGAGAAGGAGCCGGAGGCGAAGCCCGACCCCAAGGCTGCGCCCAAGCCGGCCGAGGCCAAGGGCGACGTGCAGAGCGACGAGTGGTGGACCCACACGCGGCCGATCGTCGAGATCCACGGCTTCTTCCGCACCCGCGGCGAGGTGTTCCACAACTTCTCGCTCGGTCGCGTCGACCCGCCCACCACCAACAACCGGCTGTTCCCGCGCCCGATCGGCGACTCCTACGTGCAGCAGCCCGGCGGCAACACCATCGCGACCTACGGTTGCGGCCCGACGGACAACCCCGGGGCAGGCGCCGCCAACCAGGTCAACGCGCCGACGCTCACCCCGTGCAGCGACAAGACCCACGCCTCGGCCAACCTGCGCTTCCGGATCGACCCCGAGATCCACATCTCGGACAACGTCCGCATCCTCAGCCAGATCGACCTCCTCGACAACCTGGTGCTCGGCTCCACGCCGGACGGCTACTCCAACAAGATCGACACCAACGGCAACCACGTCTACGTGGGCCGTGGCGGCTACATCCCGCTGCTCGCCTTCTCGAGCTCGCAGGTGGCCCCCTCGGCGGGCATCAACTCCTGGTCCGACAGCATCGCGGTCAAGCGGGCGTGGGCCGAGGTGCTGCTCCCCAACATCGGTCAGATCCGCTTCGGCCGCATGCCCAACCAGTGGGGCCTCGGCATCCTCGCCAACAGCGGCGACACCATCGACAGCGACTACCAGTCCACGTCCGATCGCATCATGTTCGCGACGGGCATCCGCTCGCTCGACCTCTACTTCGCGGGCGGCTGGGACTTCCCGAACAGCGGCCGCACCAGCGCCACGCTGCAGGACCAGCAGGGCCAGCCCTACAACGTCTCGCAGCTCTCCAACACCAACCAGTGGATGCTCTCCGTGTTCCGCCGCCTCAAGCCGGAGCAGCTGCGCGCGCGGCTCGCCAAGGGCGACACGGTGCTGCAGGGCGGCGTGTTCGCGGTCTACCGCCAGCAGCTGTTCTCGACCGAGGCGAGCGAGGCCATGGGCCTCTCGGGCGCCTACGACGGGACACCGAACTCTCTCCAGAACAAGCTCGTGCGCCTCGGCGCCAAGGCCTTCATCGGCAGCGGCTGGTTCCAGGTGCGCACCCGGCGCCTGCGCTGGGAGACCGAGGCGGTCTACATCTACGGCTCCATCGAGAACCCGCGCGGCGTCGAGGCCGGCACCTACACGCGCGAGGACTACAAGATCCGCCAGTTCGGCGCCGCGAGCGAGCTCGAGTACAAGGCGCTCAACGACGACCTGACCCTGCGCTTCTACACCGGCATCGCCACCGGCGATCAGGGGGTCGAGACCCTCGCGCCGGGCAACTCGGGCCTCCAGCCGCGGGTCACCGACGACAAGACCATCTCCACGTTCCGGTTCAACCCCGACTACCGCGTCGACCTCATCCTGTTCCGCAACATCCTCACCCGCGTGCAGGGCGCCTACTATTTCCGCCCCGGCGTGCAGTACGACTTCGCGCGGAGCCCCGACGGCGAGCGCTTCGGCGGCCGCGCCGACATCATCTACAGCCGCGCGTCCAAGTTCGTGCAGACCCCGGGGCACAAGGAAGACCTCGGCGTCGAGCTCGACTTCTCGCTCTACTACCAGTCGCGCGACGGCAGCCTGAACGACGATCCCAACAAGATCGGTGGCTTCTACGCCATGCTCCAGTACGGCGTGCTCTTCCCGCTCGGCGGCCTCGGCTACATGCAGAACCCGGGCTTCACGCCGCCCGAGATCAGCTCCGCCCAGATCGTCCGCCTCTACCTCGGCGTCGTCTACTAGCGCGCGATCACGAGGCGCGGGTCGATCTCGCGCAACCGAGCCCGGCGCCGCGCCGACGGAGAGGCACCATGGCCAAGACCGAGACTCGCTTCGTCTGCCAGGCGTGCGGCGCCGCCGTTCCGCGCTGGGTCGGCCGCTGCTCGGGCTGCGGCGGCTGGAACACCCTCGTCGAGGAGGTCTCCCAGCGCGGCGGCAAGCGCACGCGGAGCCACCTCGCGCCCGACGCCCCCGGCCCGGTGTCGGTCGACGCGGTGCCGGAAGACGCCGCCGCGCGCCTGCCCACCGGCATCGCGGAGCTCGATCGCGTGCTCGGCGGTGGCGCGGTGCTCGGCAGCGTCGTGCTGGTGGGCGGCGACCCGGGCGTCGGCAAGTCCACGCTGCTCCTGCAGGCCCTCGCGGGCCTCGCGCGCCGCGGAGCCCCCGCGCTCTACGCCTCTGGCGAGGAATCGGTCGCCCAGGTGGCGCTGCGCGCTCGCCGGCTCTTCGGAGAGGGCTCGTTCGGCGACAAGCTCAAGCTGGTGGCCGCGAACGACGTCGCCGACGTCGAGGCCGCGGCGAGCGTTGTGTCGCCGGTTGCGGTCGTCGTCGACTCCGTCCAGGTGCTCCGCTCCGCCGACCTCGAGTCCGCGCCGGGCTCGGTCTCGCAGCTGCGCGAGGTGACCGCGCGGCTCATCGAGCTCGCCAAGTCCCGGCAAGCGGCGCTGTTCCTCGTCGGGCACGTCACCAAGGACGGCGCGCTCGCCGGCCCCAAGGTGCTCGAGCACCTCGTCGACGTCGTCCTCGCCTTCGAGGGAGAGCGCGGCAACGCGTTCCGGGCGCTCCGCGCCTCCAAGAACCGCTACGGGTCGGCCACCGAGGTCGGCGTCTTCGAGATGGCGCAGACCGGCCTCGCCGAGGTGCCGAACCCGAGCGAGCTGTTCCTCGCCGAGCGGCCGCTGCACGCCTCGGGGAGCGTGGTCGCGCCCGTCACTCCGCAGGAGGGTGGGGCGCGGGCCGTGCTCGTCGAGGTGCAGGCGCTGGTCGGCAGCCCGCAAGGCGGCGTCGCGCGCCGGGTCGCCACGGGGGTCGCGTCCTCGCGGCTCGCGTTGCTGCTGGCCGTGCTCGAACGCAAGGTGGGGCTCGGGCTCGCGACGTCGGATGTATTCGCCAACGTGGCGGGTGGACTCACCATCGACGAGCCGGCCATCGACCTCCCGCTGGCCCTCGCCATCGCCAGCGCGGCCCGGGACATCCCCTGCCCGCGCGATCTGGTCGCCTTCGGCGAGGTGGGGCTCGCGGGCGAGGTCCGTGGGGTGGCGCGGGGGTCGATCCGCCTCTCCGAGGCCGCTTCCATGCGGTTCAAGCGTGCGCTCCTCCCTGCCTCCACCGCCGAACGCCTCTCCGAGCGCGACCGCGCCGGGGTCGAGGTGGTCGCGGTCCGCAGTGTGCATGAGGCGGTCCGGTATGCGCTCGAGCTGGGTTGAGAAAGGCACGGACGACCGAAACCTACATCTCGCTTCCAACCAAACCTTGATGTGCATCATTGTTTGCGGAGGAGTGGGCCGCCACAATCCATGGACGGGGTGCAAGGGATGGTGATGGGAAGGTTCACGGTATGAGGCCGACGCCCAATCAAGTCGTGGATGCGATGAAGCAGTGCGCGCTGTTCGCCGATCAGGACAGCGATGCGCTCGCCGAGCTCGCCGCCGCGGGGTCTCCCCGCAGCTGGGAGGGCAATCGGTTGATGTTCGCGCAAGGCGAGCCCATGGGCGGCGTCTTGTTCCTGGCGGCCGGTCTGGTCCGCATCACCCTCGATCGGCACGTGCTCGATCTCGCCCGCGGCCCGTCGGTGCCCGTGCTGGCGGCGGCCCTCGAGCGCGGTCCTTCGCCGGTCGGGATGTCGGCGCTCCGCGGCTGCGAGGGCGTGGTCCTCGACCGCGACGCCTTCCTCGCGTTCGTCGATGCACGCAAGGAGCTGCGCACGCGGCTCGTCGAGCAGCTCGCCGACGAGTCCAACATGCGCCTCACCGCGATCCCGCACCTGGTCGGTGGCTCGGTGGAGCAGCGTATGGTCGCGGTGCTCGACCGTCTCGCCGAGCGTCACGGCTCGCCGCTCGACGAGGGGCGCTACGTGTCGCTGCCGCTCCGTCGCGCCGACATCGCGATGATGGTCTGCGCCACGACCGAGACCGCGTCCCGCACGCTCGCCGCCTTCGAGCGTCGGGGGTGGCTGCGCACCAACCGCGCGGGCCTCTGGTGGGCGGGCGCTCGGCCCGAAGAGGTGCGGCAGCTGCGGTCCCGCAGCGACCGCCCGGCGACTGGCTCGTAGTCACCGGCTCGTAGTCGCTCGTAGCGAGCTCTACTTGGTCAGCTCGAAGGTCTCGAGCACGGTGTCGTCGCTGGGCGACGACCCGCTGCTCGGGCTCTGCATGACGTAGGTGGTGACCTTGAACGTGGTCCCGTCGACGGTGGCGATCGAGTAGATCCCCTGGCCGCCGGCGGTGTCCTTGTCCTGGTAGCGCTGGATCTTGGCGCTGAACGGGTTGCTCGCCTTGGTGTCGTAGGCGGGCGCGCCCGCCGCGCCACTGATCAGGTAGACGGTGCCCGTCGGGTCGGGCTTGTCCGCCTTCACGGGGTTGTTGCGCTCGTAGAAGTGGTCGTGCCCGGTGACGTCGAGGTTGACGTGGTGCTTGTCGAACGTGGGCTGGAACGCCTCCCGCACCTTGGCCGCCTCCTTGTCGCGGCCCGACTGCGCGGTCGAGCTGTAGAACGGGTGGTGGTGGTAGGTGACGATCCAGGGCACTGCCGCGCGGTTGGCGTTCGCCTTGGCGAGATCCTTGTCGAGCCAGGCGAGGAGCTCCGGGCGGTAGGTGCCGGACTCGTCGGCGGCCGGCGAGACGATGCCGAACTCGTCGTCCATCATCACGAAGTGCACCGGGCCCCAGTCGAACGAGCCGTAGCGCTCGGAGTGATCGGTGCCCGAGGTGGGCATGAGCAGGTGGCCGTAGTTGCGGGTGAACTCGGCCTCGTGGTTGCCGAGGCTCATGGCGAAGAACACCGAGGTGCCCGCCTCGCCGATGGCCTTGGACCAGACGTCCCACAGATCCTGGTTGTAGCCGAACAGCACGCTGTCACCGGTGGTGACGCTCACCCCGACGCCCGCGTTCTTCAGCCGCTTGGTGATCGCGGTCCATGCGGGCTGCGTGGTGGTGCCGTCGCTGTCCCGCGAGTCGCCCGCGATCCCGATCAGCACCTTCTCGGTGGAGCCCTTGGCCGGGGCGGTGGTGAGCGAGTAGACGGGGCTCCACACCTCCTTGCCCGCGGGGCCACCGCCGACCTGGTAGTAGTAGGTGCGGCCGGGGGTGAGGCCGCAGACGTGGACCTCGTGGAACCGCACGCCCTCGGGCGGACCCGAGGCGAGGCGGTCCGGGACGACCAGGTAGCTGAACCCGTCCTGCGTCTTGTCGAGCTTGCCCTCCGCGTCGCCGAAGCGCAGTCGGGAGGCCGTGGTCGTGGCGTCGGACTGCCAGCCGATGGCCATGCTGGTCGAAGGGTCCGCGTAGCCCGCGCCGCCGGTCTCGGTGTTGCCGCCGATGCCCCGCCGGACGTAGCGGAGATCGGGCTTCGACGAGACGACGTCTGCGTGCGGCTCGAAGGTCGGGAAGCCCTCGATCTTGGGCGGGGTGACGACATAGCCGCAACCCGCCGGGCTGAACTTCGCCACGGCCGGCGCGTCACCGCCGCCCGTGTCGGTCGGCGTGCTGGTCGGGCTGTCGCCGCTGCAGCTGGTCAAGAGACCGTAGGCCGCGGCGACGGCGACGATCCCGAGGACACCGAAGTGAAGGCCGGAGCGCACGCGCATCGGCGCACTCTAGCATCACCCAGCCCGTAGGCGCTCGGCGTGCACCGTCGAGAGGGCCCCGAGGGCGGCGAGTGACACCAGCGTGACGAGCGCGAGGTCGTAGCTCTGCGTCGCGTCGTAGAGCCCGGCCGCGAGCAGCGGAGCGAGGGCGCGCGCGCCGAGGACCGGCAGCGCGACCAAGCCGGACATGCGGGCGAAGCCCTGCGCGCCGTACCAGTCGGACACGACGCTCGCCCGCGCCAGGGTGGAGAGCCCGGTGCCTCCCCCGAACAGCACGACGAACGCGGCAAGCGCGACCGGGTTCGGGGCCAGCGCCAGCGCGGCGACGCCGAGCCCCTGCATGACCAGCACGAGGGCCAGCCGGTAGCGCTCCTGCAGACGACGCCGCAGCGGATCGAGCAAGAGCCGCGCGGGCACCTGCGCCGCGAACGCTGCGCCGAGCAGCCGGGCCGCGCCGCGGTGCGAGAACCCCCGCAGCTCCAGGAACGGCACCACGTGCACCGTCACCGCGATGGTCATCAGCGTGCCGCACGCGAGCCCGAACGAGAGCAGCCGCAGGGGCGCGTCCCGGACCAGATCGACGAGGCTCGCCCGGGGGCGGTCGGTCGGCGCGACCGGGGTGTCGACGCCGGTCGCAGCGTGGAGCGGCACCGTGACCACGAGGAGCACGATCGCGAGGACGACGAGCGCTCCGCGCCAGCCGTGCGTGGCCTCCAGCGCCGCCGTCCGCGGCGCGAAGATCAGGCTCGAGAGGCCGGCGCACGAGGTCACGATCACGAGCGCCCGGTTGCGCGTCGTCGCGTCCTCGTACCAGCGCGCGAGCCTGGCGAACGCGGGCTCGTAGAGGACCGCGGCGTGGGCGAGCCCGACGACCAGGCACGCGGCGTAGAGGCCGGGGAGATTCGTGACCCGTGACCAGGCGAGCACCGCGAGGCCGCCGACGACGGCCCCTCCGGTCATCACGCTCCGGCCGCGGCCCCGCTCGACGAGGAGGCCGACGAGCGGCGCGCAGAGCCCGGCGACCAGCATGGTCAACGAGAAGCCGAGAGCGACCGCGCTGCGCGGCGCGTGGAGGTCGCGCTCCATCGCGGGGAGCAGCACGCCGAACGCGTAGTAGAGGACGCCGTACGAGACGGTCTCGGTGACGCACAGCGCAGCGGTGGCTCCCTCGCGCACGGCAGCACCCGCCATACCGCGGCCAAGATCCGCCAGCGACACCCTGTGCCTTGCCGCCCCCCTGGCGCGGGAGCATCAGCGGCCCATGAGCGAGCAGATCGGCCCCATCGCCGTCCTCGGCGCGGGCACCATGGGTCACGGGATCGCGCAGTGTTTCGCCTCCATCGGCGCCGCCGTGCGCCTCTACGACGTGGACCTCCCGCGCGCCGAGAAGGGCCGCGCCCAGATCCGCGCCGTCCTCGACAAGGTGGTCGCCAAGGGCAAGATGGCCGCCGAGCGCGCCGACGGCATCGTCGCGCTGGTCACCCCCACCGCCGACGTCACCACCGCCGTGACTGGCGCGCGCTGGGTCATCGAGGCGGCGCCCGAGGACATGCAGCTCAAGGTCGACCTGCTCGGCAGGGTGAAGGCCGCGGCCCCCGCGGACGCCATCCTCGGCTCCAACACCTCGAGCCTCTCGATCACCGAGCTCGGCGCCCGCGTCGGCGCCGCCGATCGCGTCATCGGGCTCCACTTCTTCAACCCGCCGCCGGTCATGGAGCTGCTCGAGATCGTGCGCGGCGTCTCCACCTCGGCGGCCACCCTCGCCGCCGCCGAGTCGATGGCCAAGGCGATCGGCAAGACCAGCATCCTCGTGAACGACGCGCCTGGCTTCGCCACGAGCCGCCTCGGCGTGATCCTGGGGTGCGAGGCCATGCGCATGCTCGAGAGCGGCGTCGCCGGCGTGGTCGACATCGATCGCGCGATGGAGCTCGGCTACCGCCACCCGATGGGCCCGCTCAAGCTCACCGATCTGGTCGGCCTCGACGTGCGCCTCGCCATCCTCGATCACCTCACCAAGGAGATCGGCGAGCAGTTCCGCGCGCCCCCGATCCTGCGGCGCCTCGTGCGCGCCGGCCACCTCGGCAAGAAGACCGGCCGCGGCTTCTATGTGTGGACCCCTGAGGGCCCGCGCCTGCCGGCCGCGGGCGAGTAGGCCCACAAAAGGCGCGGCGCCCCGACCTCTCGCGAGATCGGGGCACCGGACCGAGAGGCGGTCAGTTCTTGGAGGCCGCCGCCGTGGGCGCGGGCTTCTTGGTCGGCTCCGCGTTCGCGCCGTTGGCCTTGGCCGGCGCCTCGTCCTTGGGCGCCCCCGCGCGCACGATGTTGTGCTTGGCGAGCACCGCGGCCTCGACCTTGTCGAGGATCTTGGGGTTCGCCTCGAGGTAGTTGCGCGCGTTGTCGCGGCCCTGGCCGATGCGCTCGGTGCCGTACGAGTACCAGGCGCCGCTCTTCTCGACGATGCCGAGCTCGCTCGCCATGTCGAGGACGTCTCCCGAGCGGGAGATGCCCTGGCCGTAGAGGATGTCGAACTCGACCTCGCGGAACGGCGGAGCGAGCTTGTTCTTCACCACCTTGACCCGCGTGCGGTTGCCGACGTGCTGCGGATCCTTGCCCTTGTCGCTCGCCGAGGCCTCCTTGATCGCGCCGATGCGGCGGATGTCGAGGCGGACCGAGGCGTAGAACTTGAGCGCGTTGCCGCCGGTGGTGGTCTCCGGCGAGCCGAACATGACGCCGATCTTCATGCGGATCTGGTTGGTGAACATGAGCAGGCAGTTCGACCGCGCCACCGAGCCGGTGAGCTTGCGGAGCGCCTGGCTCATGAGGCGGGCCTGCACGCCGACGTGCGAGTCGCCCATCTCGCCCTCGATCTCGGCCTTGGGCACGAGCGCGGCGACGGAGTCGACGATGACGAGGTCGACGGCGTTGGAGCGCACGAGCATGTCGGCGATCTCGAGCGCCTGCTCGCCGAAGTCGGGCTGGGAGAGGAGCAGCTCGTCGACCTTGACCCCGAGCTTGCGGGCGTAGGTCACGTCGAGGGCGTGCTCGGCGTCGATGAAGGCGGCGGTGCCGCCCGCGCGCTGCACGGCCGCGATGGCGTGGAGCATGAGGGTGGTCTTGCCGGACGACTCCGGGCCGTAGATCTCGACGATTCGGCCGCGCGGGAAGCCGCCGATGCCGAGCGCGATGTCGAGGCTCAGGGAGCCCGTGGGGACGACCTGCACCTCCCCGTGCGGCAGCTCGCCGTCCTTGAGGCGCATGATGGCGCCCTTGCCGTATTCCTTCTCGATGCCGGCGAGCGCGAGCTCGAGCGACTTGGCCTTGTTGCGATCGTCCATGGGTCGGGCCTCTCGTGTTCCGTTCAGGTAGTGGACCCAAGATACTGAACACCCGTTGCGGGTCAACCCCCCTGCTTCGGTAGGTGGACAGGGTATGTCCGGACGACTTCGGCCTCCCAAGATCCACCGTCCCGGGTATCCTGGCGCCCTTCTGCATGCTTTTCCCCGGTCGGGGTACTGCATCCATCACGCGAGGGCCGTCAGGCTTCTTCTTGGCAGGCTGAAAGGATCCAATGTCCGAACAACCGCGATCCACCGCTGCGCCCCCTGCACCTGGGGGCAACGGTGCATTGATCGGAGTCGGTATCGTGTTGTTGCTCGGCGCCGCGGGCGGAATCCTCTGGTACGTCAACAAGAAGGATCCGCCGCCGCCGCCCCCCAAGGTCCAGCCGGTCGCGAGCGTCTCGAGCTCGGCGCCCGCCCCCAACATGGACCTCCCCGCCATCGATCTGCCCAAGGACGCGGAGCCCGAGGACAGCGCGCCGGACACCGCTTCCAAGCCCGTCGCCACGGGCGGCGGAGGCGGAGGCTGCGGATGCACGTCGAATGGTCAGATCACGGACGCCATCAAGGCCGCCGCGGCCGGCAAGGGTGGCACCGCCAAGACTTGCTACAAGACGGCGCTCGAGGGCAACGAGGGCCTGGCCGGCACCATCGAGCTGCAGGTCAAGATCGGCGCCAACGGCGAGACCTGTGGGGTCACCGTGCTCAGCGACAGCGTGGGCTCGATGAAGCTGCAGCAGTGCGTCAAGGGCCGCATGTACGGCAGCTACCCGACCCCCAAGGGCGGCTGCGTCGACGTGAAGGTCCCCGTCGTCTTCAAGCCGAAGACCTGATCCCAGCGCCGCGCGTCACTCGATCGACTGCTTGGCGAGCACGCGGGCGACCAGCGCCCGGACGTGCTCGGCGGGCTCGCCGAAGGCCTCTGCGCGCCGCAGGGCCGCGACGGCGCCGTCCGTGTCGCGCGCGAACGCGAGGAGTCTGGCTTCGCGGAGCGCCGCGGCGCGGAGGTGCTCGCGGAGCGGATCGTCGGGGGCGAGCCGCAGCGCGGCCCAGCGGCGCTCGAGGAGAGGGCGCCGCAGCCGGCGGTCGCTCGGGTCGATTCGCTCGAGGAAGAAGGCGACCGCGGTGCCGAGCGGCTGCACGTGCCGCGCCACGCCGCGGAGGCGCGCGTAGGAGACGTCCGCCACCAGCGCGACCCGCTGGGCGAGGGGCGAGAGGTCCGACGGCTCGAGGCCTCCCCGCGCGAGGAGGGCCCGCACGATGTCCCGGACCGCGGGCTCCTCGGCCATCACGAGGTGCGTCGCTCGCACGGCCAGCGTCGAGAGGAGCCCTTGCACGGGCAGGATGCGCACGTCTGGGCGCAGGCCGTGGACCAGGCGCCCGTGGAGCACGCGGACCAGCGCCGGCTCGTCCTCCACCATCCACACCGCCCGCACCGGGGCGGCGCCGAGACCGAGCAGATCGTGCAGCGGACGCGCGGCGCGGGCGTCGGCCGTGCTGCGAGAAGCCGCGAGCTCCACCTCGAACGCGCGGGCGGCGAGCCCGAGGCAGAGCGCCGGGACAAGCCCGAAGGCCGCGAGCCGGCGCAGCCGCTGCCGCTCGGCGCGGGCCACCTCGGTGGCCGCCATCGTCAGCGCGCTCCCCGCCTGCGCCGACAGCG
>CAZUZY010000292.1:0-11352 GCA_964624885.1 uncultured Polyangiales bacterium
CCGCCGACCGCGCCCGCCGCTGCAGGGTCCGCGAGTGGCTCGGCGAGCGCCTCCGTCGCGCCGGTCGCCTCGACCCCCGCGACCCCGGCCAAGGTGCCGCTGCGGCTCGAGCTCGGCCCCGAGGCGGCGTTCGTCGCCATCGACGTGCGCACCAAGCGGGTGCTCGCGCTGGTCGGCAACATCGAGGGCGTGGTCGGCGGCCTCGACCGCGCGAGCCACGCCCACCGACAGCCCGGGAGCACGTTCAAGCCGTTCGTCTACGGCGCCGCGCTGGCCGCCAAGAAGTACACGCCCGCGAGCCTCGTCGAGGCCACCGCGGCCACGTTCGGCGGCTACCACCCCAAGAACTACGAGGCGTGGACCAAGGACGAGCCGGTGCGCCTGCGCGATGCGCTCGCCCAGTCGATCAACATGGTCGCGGTCCGCGTGGCCGCCGACATCGGCCCCCAGACGGTGATCGACTTCGCGCACGCCGCGGGCATCTCCGCCAAGCTGCAGCCCGATCTCGCGATCGCGCTCGGCGCCTACGAGGTGACGCCGCTCGAGCTCGCCGGCGCCTACACCACCATCGCCGCCGGGGGCATCTACGAGGCCCCGCAGATCCTCGTCCGCATCGTCGGCCCCGACGGCAAGGAGCTCGCGCTCCCCGCGCGCAAGCCCCCGCAACGCGCGTTCGGCGAGGCCGAGGCCTACGTGCTCACCAGCATGATGACCTCGGTCGTCGAGCGCGGCACGGCGCAGGCGGCCAAGGTGCTCGGCCGGCCCCTCGCGGGCAAGACGGGCACCAGCAACGCGGCCAAGGACACCTGGTTCGCGGGCTTCTCCACCGATGTCGTCGCGGTGAGCTGGGTCGGGTACGACGACGGCAAGGTGCTCGGGGCGGGCGAGGCCGGCGCACGCACGGCGCTGCCGGCCTGGATCGCCTGGATGAAGCAGGCCCAGAAGGACCGGCCCAAGGCGGAGTTCCCCCGACCGGCCGGCGTCGTCACGGTGAAGATCGACCCCAAGACCGGCAAGCTGCCCTACCCCGACCAGGAGGACTCGATCGACGAGATCTTCCTGGTCGGCACCGAGCCCAAGGACGCCGCCGATCCTCCCACCGGCAAGAAGTCTCCGCTGCCTCCCGAGGACGCGCCCGAGGATCCCTGGGCCACGCCGCCGACGGGCTCTGGTTCGACGGTGTCCACGAAGGCCTCCGAATGAACCGGCGCGCGTTCCTCGCGAGCGCGGCGCTGCTGGGACTCTCGACCCGCACCACCGAGCTCGACGCCGCGCCGAGCCCGCCGGTGCGCTTCAAGTGGCCCTGGCCGGTGCGGGCGCCCGATCCGCACGCGCTCGGCGATCCGTGCGCGGCCCTGCTCGCGGCGACCCTGTTCCCACCGCTCTACGTGCGCGCCGTCGACGGCATGCTCGAGCCCAAGGGTGCGCTCGCGGGACCGAAGGAGATCAAGAACGGGCTCCGGGTCGACCTCGTGCCCGGGCTGCGGCCGAGCGACGTGCTCGGCTCGCTCGCCGCCGCCAAGAGCCGCGGCGGTCGCCTCGCCCTGCGGGACGTCCCCGTGCCACGGGTGGAGGGCGAGCAGTCGGTGGTGTTCCCGGGTTTCCTCGACCCGGATGCCTTGATGCGTCGGCTGGCCACGCCCCTCGCGGGGGTCGCGCGGATCGAGCCGCGCCGCCTGCTCCCGACCGGGGGCTGGGACCTCGCGGTCAAGGAGCGCGAGAGCACCAGCGTGCTCGAGCTCACCCGTCGGCCCACCACGCCCGCGGTGGGCGTGCAGCCCGGTGGCCTGCCGCGCATCGCCCGCTTCGAGCTCGAGGGCGTGGTCGATCTGGCCCGCTCCCTGCGCACGTTCGAGCGCTTCGAGAGCGAGCTCTCCTATCTCGCCGACGGGCTGTTCGCGCCGCGGCCCGGGGCCCGGGCGATGGACCTCGGTGCGCTCGCGTTCGTCGGGCTCCGCGCGGGCACCGAGGTGCCCGAGCTCCGCGTCCCCGGCGCCGTGCAGCGCATCCTCGAGTCGCTGCCCGCCGATCGCTTCGGTCACCTCGGGCTCTTGCGCCGCGGGCACGTGGCGGCGGAGCCCCTCGCCGGCGCCCCCGACGCGGCCACCCTCGCGCCCAACGTGGCGGTGGTCGCGCGCGTCTCGCAGCCGATGCTGGTCGGTGCCGCGGAGATCCTCGCGCGGGAGCTCGGTGGCATCGCGCGGGTGCTCGACGACGCCACCTTCGCCCGCGTGGAGGCCGAGGGGAGGTTCCCCTTGCTGCTGGACGTGGTCCGACCGATCGACGACACCGCGGAAGGAGCCGCGATCGCCCTCGCCACCTTCGCGGGCGCCAACGTGCCGAAGGCCGGCGCCACCCCGAGCTCCGTGGGCAAGGAGGGCAGTGCGGTCCTCGGCTGGGAGCTCGCGCTCCTCGGTGCGCAGGCGTCCCACGTCTGGATACCTCGGGCACCGTTCGGAGGGCTCGATCTCGCGGTCGGCGCGGTGGGGTAGCATCGAGGGCATGAAGCCCGCCGTGATGCTCGAGAAGTGCAAGCGCGAGCAGTGGAAGCTCGCCGACCTCGACTGGTCCGCGAAGCCACGCGCGATGTCGGAGGCCGACGAGATGGCCATCGTCCAGTACTTCGTCGACATGGCTTCGATCGAGCGCCTGGCGGGTGCACTGTTCCGCGAGCAGGAGCAGAAGGTCGACGACCCGATCCTGTCGCAGATCTTCCACTCGTTCGTGGCCGACGAGATGCGCCACGCAGCGGTCGCCGAGCGACTCGCCGAGTTCTACGACGTGCGTCGGCTCAAGCGCTACGAGACCAACCCACACCTCGCCGCGTTCTACCCCTGCTTCATCGAGACCGTGCGGCGCATGCCTCCGGACATCGCCAACGTCTACATCACCGCGGGCGAGCTGATCCTCGACGTGGCCTTGCTGCGCTCGATCAACGACTACGTGCACGACGACATGAGCCAGCGCGCGATGGACCTCGTCAACCGCGACGAGTCGCGGCACATCGCGGTCGACTACCACATGCTCGAGTACTACAGCTCGGAGGAATACGAGCGGGTCCTCGCGCAGGCGCCGAGGCCGTCGCTGCGCGAGCAAGTCGCCGGCCAGTGGGCGTTCGCCAACATGCTGTGGCACGCGAGCCCGTTCATCCGCGCCGTGTTCTTCGAACCGATGGCGGTCGTCGATCCGAGCGGCAAGCGCATGAAGGAGGCGTTCCGGAGGATGCAGATCCTCGGCGCCAAGCCGAACGTGCGGCGACGACCGTTCGTGCGGGTGATGATGGCGCTGCAGGAGCTCTATCGACAGCCGTGGGCCGCCGCCACCATCGGGCCGCTGCTCGAGCGGGCGACGGGCGTGCCCGGCAGCGTGCTGGTCCGGCTGATCGACGAGGAGGACGAGCGTCGCGCGGCGCGACTGAGCTTCGACGAGCTCGCCGAGGAGGCGCTCGCGGCGAAGCTGCGCGACTGACGGCTACGCGTCAGGGCGTGACGATCACCTGGCCGACCTGGCCGCGGCTCGTGCAGTGGGTCATGTAGTCGCAGAAGTAGTCGAACGTCCCGGCGGTCGGGAAGGTGTGCGTGAAGGTGTAGGGGGCGTCGTGCAGACCGCTGTCGAACCCGGCGGCCTTCGTGCACGACGTGCCGCTGGTCACGGTGTGCGTGCCCTGGGTGAACTTCCACGTCACGGTCTCGCCCGCCTTGATGGTGATCGTCGCGGGCGCGTACTTGAAGTTGCTCACCGTGACCACGTGCTCGCCGGGCGCGGTCTCGCCGCCCACGTCGACCACTCCCGTGTCGGTCCCCATGTCCATCTCGCCCGTGTCGTCCGCCGCGTCGGTGCCGGTGTCGGTCGTGGTCGGTGTGGACGACGAGCTGCAGGCCAAGAGGACGAGAGGGAGCAGAAGCGATGCGCGCATCGCCGAGTCTTGCCATGGCGCAAGCTCGATGGCCATGGCCGGCCAAGGCTGAGCTACTGTTCGACGCAGTACACGTGGCCGAAGTCGGAGCAGTAGTACTTGAACGGACTGCCGGTCACGTTCGCGTTCGGGTTGCGGAAGTAGTCGAGCTTGGCGAGCGTGGGCTCACCGATGCGCGGCTGCAGGCTGCTCGAGCTCGAGGTCCAGTTGGTGCAGGTGCCAGCGTCGCTCCCTGGCTCGGACGGGCTCGAGGCCCCGCTCCAGGTCCACGAATCGAAGTGTAGCTTCGCGTAGCTGCCGTCGGCGGTCTCCCACAGGCCGGTGTCGAACGAGCCCTCGATCAGCGCGGTCCCGTTGCCGATCAGGGCGCCGGAGGGGCGGATGTAGACGGCCGTCGGGGAGATCACCGCGCTCGCGGCGACGCCGTTGCGCGCCACCAGGGCCTTGAACTGTCGCTTGTCGGTCCGCACTGCGTCGGCGTCCCCCTGGCAGACGGTGTCGGCCGTGGCGACGCTCGCCGAGCTGAGCGTCGTCCGGGTGATGAAGACCATCTTGCCGACGGTCGCGGTCGGGGGTGGACGGTCCCCGCCGTCGACCTGCGCGCAGTACACGTGGTTCGGCTCGTTGCAGGCGACGCCCACGCCGTCGAGGTAGTCGATGGCGGCGTAGAGGCCCGACTCGGGGACCCCGTAGATGCCGTCGTCGGTCTTGGCCTTGCTCGACCAGTACTTGCAGTGGGTGGAGGGTTTGCCGCCCGGGGCGAAGCCGGTCCAGACGTTCTCGAGGGCGAGATCACGACCATTTTCGTCGAGCGCGATGGCGCGGTGGAAGCGACCCGAGAGGAGATCGTCGACGGTGTTCGCGAGGTACTTCCCGTCCACGCGGACGAACCCGGAGATCCCCCCGAGGCGGGTCTTGAGGTCGGGGCCTTTGCTCGGGTCGCGCACGACCAGCGCGACGAAGGTCCCCTTGCGACCCACCGCGCCGGCGAGCCGATCGCACATCGCGTCGGCGGCCGCGCCGTCGCCCCCGAAGTCGGCCGCGAGCGTCTCCGACGAGACGAACACCAGGTGTCCCTCGCCGGGGGTCGTGCTGTCGGCGACGTCGCTCGTCCCGCCGTCGACGCGCACCTGGTAGCCATCGACCCCGGTGAGCGCGTTGCAGCCCGCGAGGGCCAGCGCGAGCGGCCATCCGCGCATCAGAACGCCCCCCCGACCTGCAGGCCGGCGGTCGTCGGACCGACCGAGAAGCCGACCGTGGTGGGCTTGCTTCCGCGGACGAACAGGCTCACCCCGAACACCGCGAGGCCCACCCCGCCGACGACGAACCCGATCGTGGAGAGGGTGCCCGCGCGGCGGGACGTGTCGAGGTCCGAGGTCGCGCTCTCGGGACAGGTCTTGTCGGCGGCGCACACGTCCTTGGCCTTGCCGAGGCGCGTGAGGGCGATGATGCCCGCGACGCCACCGACGGCGATGCCGACCGCTCCGACAGAGAGACCGACCACACCGAAGGCGGGGATCCCCGGCGACGAAGCGGGCGCGACAGGCGCCGGCGGTGGTGGGCCTGGCGGTGGCAGCACCTTGGGTGGCTCGGCGATCGGCGGAGAAAGGACGACCTCGCGTGTCTCTCCCTCCGCGAGGACGATGGAGCTCTTGGCGAGCTCGGTCGTGTCACGGACCAGGCGCACGACGTGGGTGCCAGGATCGAGCCGTCGCGGTTGACCGAGCGCTGCGGTCGGCACCTCGGCGTCGTCGACCAGCACCTTGACCGTGGTCGCGTCGACGCCGCTGACCTTGGGCACGAGCGAAGGGATTCGATCCTTGAGGCCGAGGGCGAGGGCGTCCGCCTCCTCGCGAGCCTTCTGCGCGTTGGCGCTCTCGTTGGGCGGGATGGGGAGCTTGCCCGCGGTCAGCGCCACCTCGCGTGCCTCGACGAGCTTGCCGACCAGCACCAGCGTCTTCGCGAGATCGAGGCCGGTGATGGGGGTCGGGGCGAGCGCCCACGCGGCGCGGAACTTCTCGAGGGCCTCCGGGAGCTTGCCGGCCTCGCGCAGCTTCTTGCCCTCCCGCCAGAGCTCGCGCGCGCTCTCGAGATCGATCGCGGAGGGCGCCGCGGCAGCGCGCGGCAGGCTGACCGGCACCTGGGCGAGCAGCAGCACTGCCGAGAGCAGCCTACTGGATGTCGTCTTCATCGGGCTTCTTGGGCTTGGGAACGACGGCAGTGGGAGCGACGGAGACGCTCGGCTTCGGCGCGACCGTCGGCTTGAACGACACCTTCGGCGCGACCGTCGTGGAGGGCACGGCGGAGGCGCTCGCCACGAGGGTCGGCGGCGTGGTCGTCGACGCGACGGCGACGCTGGTCGGAGCCATCGCAGAGACCGTCGTGCTGACCGGTGCGGTCGGCGTCGCCCCCGCCGCGCTCGGGGCAGGGGGGCTCTCGTGCGGCGCGCGGCGTGCCAGGAAGAACACCGCGAGGCCGAGCAGGCCGACGAGCGGCGCCGCGATCCACCAGAGTGGCCTTCGCGGACGGGGCGCGGTGTGCACGCTCGCCCCTCCGAGCGTCGGCGACGGGGCCGGCGTCACCGCGAGCGTGGCCGCGGTCTCCTTCGACACGGCGGCCAGTGGTTGCGAAGAGACGTTGACGGTCGCGGCGAGGCCATCGCTCGGCACCGAGTAGAGCGGCAGCTCGGTGCGCTCGATGTGGATCGGGCCGCTGCGGTCGACCAGCGAGGTCATGCCGAGCGCCTTCTCGAGCGATTCGGCGAACTCACGCGGGGTGCGGAAGCGCTGCTCGCGGTCGCGATGACACGCCTTCTCGAACCACTCGTCGATCGCCGGCGGGAGGTTCGGCGCGAGCGCCGTGGGCCGCTCGAAGTCCCGCTGGTGGATGGCGATCGCGAGGGCCCCGACGGTGTCCCCGTGGAACGGCCGCTTGCCCGCGAGCATCTCGTAGGCCATCACCCCGAGGGCCCAGAGGTCGACCCGCCCGTCGATGTCGCGCTTGCCGAGGATCTGCTCGGGGCTCATGTAGACCGGCGTCCCGACCAGGCTGCCGCTCGCGGTGGTGGCGCCCAGGGTGTCGATGTCCTTGGCCACGCCGAAGTCGAGGACCTTAACGAACACGTCGCCGTCGGCGTCGCAGAGGAACACGTTGTCCGGCTTGATGTCGCGGTGCACGATGCCGCGTTCGTGGGCGCGGGTGAGCGCCTTGCAGACCTGGCCGACGATCGCGACCACCTCTCCCGGCTGCAGCTTGGGGGGCACCGACAGCCGCGCGGCGAGCGACTCGCCCTCGAGCAGCTCCATGATGATGAACGGCAGCCCGCCCTCGCCCACGCCGTGGTCGAGCACCTGCACCACGTGGGGGCTGCGCACCTGCGCCGCGGCGCCGGCCTCGCGCGAGAAGCGGTCGCGGAACACATCGTCGGCCGCCAGCGTGGTCGACATGAACTTCACGGCCACCTTCGTGCGCAGCGTGAGGTGGTCGGCGATCCACACGCTGCCCATCCCCCCCTGGCCCAGCGGACGGAGCAGCCGCACCGAAGGCGTCACCAGGTGCCCCGCGTGGGGCTCGAAGAACGGCGCAGGCATCCGAGCCCTCATGATACGCGAAGAACGCTGGCGAGCGCGCCACGCAACGTTCGCTTGTGGAGCCCGCCGTTCCGCCGGAGGATCGGGGCATGCGAGCTCGCTCCCTCTTCACCGCGCTGGTCGTCTCGGCCTGCGTCTCGGGCTGCGGATCCGACGACGCCACGCCTCCGGCCGAGGCTGGCCCCGACGTGGCCGAGCCGGACCTCGAGGGGTTCGTGAAGGACTTGCCTACATCCTGCGCTTTCGACTGCAAGAAGGGCTGCCCAGCCGAGAAGGCCTCCGGCCCGTTCGTCTGTCCCACGATGGGAGAGTGGAGCGCGTTCCCGCATGCCACGGTCTGCGGTGTCGGAGCGCCCACGACGCCTGCGCCCATCGCCGGGCGATGCTCGGCGAGCGCACCCACCGGGGAGGCGCTGCGCACCGCGGGCGCGGTCGACGCTTCCACCTTCGTGCTCCCGGACGGGCACCGCATCACGCCCGCTGGCGCCGAGGTCGAGCTGGTCGACGACACGCACCTCGGTGGGTTCCCGGTGCGCGTCGCGCGGGTGCCGACCACCCGCTTCGTCCTCGTCGTCGAGGCAGGGTTCGGCGATCACCTCGTCCGGTGCGTCGATGCCGACGCTCTGGCCGCCGGCGCCGGCAAGAAGGCCGTCGTCTCGACCCTCGTCGTCCCGCGCGCCAACTGGGGCGTGGCCGTCGTCCCCGACGTCGCCGGCAAGCACCGGGCGTATGTCTCGGGAGGCGCCCTCGGCAAGGTGTATGCGGTCGTCGTCGACGACGCGACCGGTGGCCTCGTCCTCGACGACAAGCTGACCATCGATCTCGGCACGGTCGCCACGTCGGACGGCGCGGTGCCCTTCTTCGCCACCTCGCTCGCCGCCACCCCCGACGCGACGCGCCTCGTGGTGGGCTCGGTCAAGGGCAGCGAGGCGCGCGTGTTCTCGGTCGCCAGCGCCGATCACGGCAAGCAGCTCGCGGCCGCCGGGCTCGGGGGTACCGAGCACTTCGGCGTGGCGATCGATCCGGCCGACGTCAAGGGAGAGGTCGCCTGGGTGCCGCTGTGGGGCGACGCCAAGATGGTGGCGCTCGACACCAAGACCGGCGCGGTCAAGCAGACCGTCCCCACCGGCAAGAACCCAGAGGGTTTCGCCTTCCTCGACGCGCGGTGGATGGCGGTCGCGGCCGCCGACGGCGACACGCTCGCCCTGGTGGATCGGGTCGCCGGCACGGTGGCCGCCACCGTCCCCATCGGCGCCGCCGGCGCGCACGGGTTCTCGCCGACGGCGATGGCCTGGGACGCCCCGACCCACCGCCTCTATGTCGTCGAGACCATCCTCGACGCGGTCGAGGTGTTCGACGTCACGCTCGACGCCAGCAAGGCGCCGCTCCTGACGAGCCTCGGCCGCATCCCGACCGCGTGGTGGCCGACCGACGTCGTCGTCGACGGCACCAAGCTGTTCGTGGTGGAGGGGCGGGGCTACGGCGCGGGCAAGGGGCGCACGGGCAAGGCCTTCGCGCCTGGCTACGGCGAGATCGCCGAGAGCATGAAGGGCACGCTGCGGGTGGTCGACCTCACGACCCTCGATCTCGCCGCGTCCACCAAGAAGGTCGCGGCCAACGCCGCCCTCGCCGACGTCGGCGGCTACCCCACCGTCACCTGCCCCGACGGCGCGCCGTACGATTTTCCCGTGCCCCGCACCAACACCGAGGGCCCGTCGAAGATCCTCACCCACGTGGTCTGGATCGTCCGCGAGAACAAGAACTTCGACTCGCTGCTCGGCGACATGCCGGGCGTGAACGGGCAGGCCTCGCTCGTGATGGCGCCGGGCAAGATGGACGACTACTGGCGCAATTTCCGCGGGATCGGCCGCACCTGGACCATCGCGGACAACTACTACACGGACGCCGAGTACAGCAACCAGGGCCACGTCTGGCTCACCTACGGGAGGACCACCGACTACACCGAACGCACGTGGGTGGTCGCAGCCTCGGGCAAGGGCCGTGAGAGCCTCGGCGGCGTGCTCGACATCGGCCGCGCCGAGGAGGGCTCGGTGTTCGAATGGCTGCTCACCCACGATCAGGAGTTCGACATCCTCGGCGAGGGCACCGGCCTGCCGAAGGTGCCGAAGGGCAGGCGCAACCCGGTGGACTCGCAGTACCCCGGCATCGTGCAGAACGTCGGCCTCGAGGACGTCACCAAGGCCTGCTACTTCGCCGCGCGGGCGAGGGTGCTGTGCGATCTGCACGCCTTCACCTACCTGACGCTGCCGAACGATCACACGTTCGGCGGCGGGGGCGCCCGTCCGAGCCCCGGCACGATGATCGCCGTGAACGACGAGGCCACGGGCATGGTGCTCGATGCCCTCGGTCGCTCGCCGTTCTGGGCGTCGACCCTGGTGGTCATCACCGAGGACGACCCGCAGGACGGGGGTGATCACGTCGACCTGCACCGGACGCCGCTGGTCTTCGCCGGACCCTGGGTCAAGCGAGGCTACGTCGCCAAGGGGCACTACGACGTGGCCTCGCTCGTGAAGCTGCTGGCCCACCTGCGTGGGCTGCCGTACCCGAACGAGGTGGTGGCCCGCGCACCGCTGCCGCTCGAGATGTTCACGGCGACCCCCGACTACGGCACCTGGAAGGCGCAGCCGCGCGCCGTGCCGCTCGCCTGCAACGACGAGGGGACCCCGTTCGCGCTCGAGGCCCAGCACTGGGATTTCGACGAGATCGACGAGCAGCCGGGCCTCGGCGCGCAGCTGCGGAGGATCTTCGCCGTCGCGCACTGAGGTGCGACCACCCTCGACCCCCGGGCATCGAAGCGGCTCCCATCGGAGGCTCCATGTCCATCATCGCCGCGACCATCCCGCAGTTCCGCAAGATGTTGCAGAACCTCGACACCTTCCTGCAGAAGGGGGTCGCCCACGCCAAGCAGCGCTCGTTCGAGCCCGCCGTCCTCCTCACCTCGCGCCTCGCGCCCGACCAGTACCCGTTCACCCGGCAGGTCCAGGCGGCGTGTGACGCCGCGAAGTTCGCCGCCGCCCGCCTCTCCGGCAAGGAGCCGCCGGCGCACCCCGACACCGAGCAGACCGTCGAGGAGCTGCACGTCCGCATCCAGAAGGTCGTCGACTACCTCGGCACGTTCACGGCCAAGGACTTCGAGGGCGGAGAGACCCGGAAGATCACGCTCTCGTTCCTGCCCGGCAAGACCATCACCGGCGAGAACTACCTCGTCGAGCTCGCCGCCCCCAACTTCTACTTCCACCTCACCACGGCCTACGCGATCCTCCGCCACAACGGGGTCGATCTCGGCAAGAAGGACTTCATCGGCAGCCTCGAGCTCGCCGACGCCTGAGGCTCACGTCGGCGGGCCCGCGATGGCCAGCACGCCGTCCTCGACGTCCTCCACCGAGAGCGACAGCGAGGGCGGTGCGCCGTCGACCAGGATCCGCAGCGTCGTGAGGTCGAGGAGCTCGATCCGTTCGACGCCGCTCTGCTCCAGCATCCCGATCCGCAGGGCCTTGGCTACGGCCTCCTTCAGGGCCCAGGCGCGGCACGCGCTCTGGTCGTCCGCGAGGGCCAGCGTGCGCTCGGCCTCGCGGGGGAACGCCCGTCGCGCCACGCGGCGGATGCGGGCGGCGTCGCGGCGGTCGGTGAGGTCGATCCCGAGCGGCCCGCGGTGGCAAGACGCGGCGAAGGCCACGCGCTCGCCGTGCGAGATCGAGAGCACCACCTCGGTCGAGGCGTGGACCATGGGCGCGCCGTCGTCGGCCCGCGCGATCGCCGTCGGCACCACGCCGATGGCGAGCAGGGCCCGCCGGGCAGCCCGGCGTCCCGCCACGAACTCCGCCC
>CAZUZY010000293.1:0-11336 GCA_964624885.1 uncultured Polyangiales bacterium
CGGGGTGTGGCGCCAGCATCGAGGAGCCGCGCACCGACGCGGCCGCGGACGGCGCGAGCGACGCGGCGACCGACACGAGCGTCGACTCGATCCCGACCCCGTGCCTCGGCATCGGCCTCGACACGGGGGTCGCGGACACGGGCGCGACGCCGTGCCTCGCGCCACCGTTGGACGCGTCGACGGACTAGACGCCGCCTCGCAGTTCGATGGCCGACGTCATCACCCGCAAGCGGGGAACGCGCTCCGCGCAGTGAACGGCTCCATGCTTTGCTACCAGTCGTTGGTCTTGGGTACGAACGCGGCCTCGACGCAGCGCCATGCACGCGTGCAGGCACAAGGCGCAGGTCACGCCGAGCATCACGATCCCACGACAACCACGCAGCACCCGAACTGACCATCCACGCCAGCCCGACGAACGCCGAGTAGTTGGCCCTCTCCGCGAGCTGGACGACGGTCGACCCGTCCTGCCAAGCCAGCGGGAGTCAGGAGGTCGGGAGTTGCAGCTCGCCACCCTCGTCGCTTCCGGCGCTCAACCCTTGGCTACTTGGTCACGCCAACCGGGCGAACTTCCCGGCCGAACTCCTGTCCCGATTCATGCGGATCCGTGTGGCCATCGACACGGGTGCGATCGGATCGCTCGCAGTGCTGCGAAAGGCTCGTTCGCAGGCTTTCCCCGTCCGCGGTCGCATCGAACTGCGTCGATGCGATTCCATGACAAGGCTCGCCTCGAATTCTGCCCAGAAGGCCTGGAATCCTCAGCCTGAAGTGGGAGTGGCCCAGGCCTTGCTGCAGCGTTGGCTCCACCCAAGGAGTCCACATGATTCAACCCAAACTCTCGCGCCGTCGCAGCTCGCTCGTTGGCCTCGTCGTGCCTCTGGCCCTAGCCGGTTGCGTTGACGCACCTCAGGCGGATTCCAGTCCCGATGGCGGCGCCTGGTCCGGTGATTCGCCCTCCGAGGCCTACGTGACTCCCACAACCCCCGCCTGCGTCCGTCGCAATGCAGAGGAGTATCGCGCTCTCGGATTCGAGCCCGTCACTGCGCACGGGGCCACGCCCGACCATGATGAGGACGACGACGGTCCGGCCATTCAACGGGCCATCGCCGCGGCAAACCTGGCTCGCAGGGTCGTGTTCTTCCCGCCGGGCATCTATGCAGTCGGGTCAACGGTATTCGTGAGGCAAGACAGATGGGACACCGCGCCACGCGTCGATGACGAGAGCAGCCGCTATGGGCAGGTGCTGCAGGGCTCTACCTGCGGGGGAGTGCGGCCAACCCTTCGTCTCAAGGACGGCGTGGCCTCGGAGACAGATCCAGCGAAGGTCGCAGCTGCGCCCTATTCTCTCCTCCTTGTCTACCGCTACGAAGGCAGCGCAGCCGCCTGGAGCGCCAAGCCGCCCTTCGACCCCAACCCGCAAGATCCGGTCACCCAGGATGGAGGGCGCGCATACGGACTGCAGGTGCGAAACCTGCATCTAGTCGTCGGCCGCAATCCCGGGGCGGTCGGGCTGCGGATGCAGACCGCGGAGGGAAGCAGCATCGAGGATGTGAGCATTGATGCGAGTGGCGGCTTCGCTGGGCTCTTCGACTGGCCCGGTAGCGGCGGGCTCAACTACCGAGTCGAAGTGATCGGTGGGCGCCACGCCCTCTGGAGTGACAAAGGGAGAGGCGGGGCGTCGGGCTTCCTCGGGCTGGTTCTTCGGGAACAGACGGAGACGCCGATCGTTCTCAGCGCCCCTACCCACTGGTCTTGGTGGGAGCGGACATTCGCCATGATGCGGGGCCCATTGTTAGCACCCGTCGCGGCAGCGAAGTGACTGGAACCCTTGAAGGGGCGCAGTCTCATGGAAGCCTGGCGCTGGTAGACTCACGCGTGCGAGTCCAGTCCGGACCTGTGCTGGAGAACACCGACAAGGCGGTGGTCATCAAGAATTCGTACTTCCTTGGAGCCACCACGCTGCTGCAGAACGCTTCCGGTGGCGCCCTGGAGACCGACGATGCGACGCGGTGGACGGAGATTTCGCAATACGCATATGCGGGCCCCACGTATGACGGCGTCGCGAGTGATGTGAAGTCTCACTATACACTCGTGGAGTCTCTCACGCGCCCGTTGGGCGAGCGGGTGACCTTCACGCAGCATGGCCCGCCGCCCGCTGATTTGGCTGCGCGCCACTTCCTCCCGGCGGGGTTCTGTGACTTCGAGCGCACGGACGTGGCTTGGGCCGACGCCAGCCCCGACGACACCCTCGACGACACCGCTGAAATTCAGGCCGCACTCGATCGAGTTGGCCCGAACGGAACCGTCTTCCTGCGCGCCGGACGCGCCGATGCGAACGGAAGGCTGCTGAGCAGAGGCTACCGGCTCACGGGTACCCTAGCGCTGCGCGCGAACCGTCGATTGTGCGGCGTGGCCGAGTACTCTACCAAGCTCTTTGCCCCCGCTGATTGGCGACCAGGGGTAGACTCGGCAATGGTTCAGACGGACAACTCAGCAGCGGCGGCGCCGGGCCTTGCACATCTGCGATTGATCTACCCAGAACCGCGTGGATCGGAGGCGGCCGGATGGGCTCCTCACGTCTACCCAGTCCTCTGGCAGGCGGGTCACGGCACGCTGCTCGGCGCCTCTCCGGAACAGGCGACATGGGGAAACCCGGGCGAAGTGCGCGCCTACGTCATCACCGGCGAAGGCGGCGGCAAGCTATACGGCATCGTGGCGCCGATCCCGTATGACGCGACCAAATTGGGGGAGGATTCGCCGAAGAACCGTCGATTCTACGTCGCCAGCCACAATCCGCTCACCATCTTTCCCGCGCATCTGCAGTTCGCTCTCCCCCGTGGTGGAGCCATGGCAGAGCTTGATGGGGCTCGCAACGTCTCGATCTTTGCCTCAAAGAACGAGCTCGCATCGACACCGGAGAAGAGCGAAGAGATGATTCAGGCTTTCGGCCCAGCACTGATTCCGAGCCTCCTGCACATTCGTAACTCTCAAGACGTCTCCGTTCTTGGCATGGAGGGACTCGCTGGTCAGGGAGTCGGGCGGGCACTCGTGGAGTTGAAGGGTGACAATCACCGGGTGCTAGTTGGCCTGGTGGGGTCGCGCAACCCTACCCACCACCCGCAGGGCTGGTTCTTCGTAAAGGACGACTCAGTCGGAATCGTGGCACAGCGCCCAACCGGCCAAGACAACTTCGCAGCCTACTACTGGGCTCCGTGAAGTGTGTGCAGCAGGGGACTGAGGTGGCCCATTGAGCCAAGCGGAAGGTGCGTGACACTGCATCCAGACTCCTGCTGCCTCGCGATCCAGAAACCCTCAGTTGTTGGACGTGAACGGCGTACACCTCACGGCTTGGGGTTCCAGGGTGGCAGGGAGACGCCTGTCTTCGCCCAGGTCAGAAGGAAGTTGTCGACGGCAAGCGTCCCCGGCGCACGCACGAAGTTGAACCCGGTGCCCATCGAGAGCTGCTGGACGGGGCTCGTGGAAACGTCGAC
This sequence comes from uncultured Polyangiales bacterium, assembly GCA_964624885.1. Taxonomy (GTDB): domain Bacteria; phylum Myxococcota_A; class Polyangia; order Polyangiales; family JADJMO01; genus JADJMO01. Next base: position 3,489 of record CAZUZY010000293.1, read on the forward strand.
GTCGAGCGCCCGCCCCGCGAACCATGGGTTGCCATCGAGCGACACCCACATGCGCGCGCGGGGCGGTGCAGTTCCAGGCGACAGTTCGACACGGACCTTGAGTGTTCGAAACCCGGTCGCTTTGCCTGTGTCGTCGAAGAGCGCTGTCCCGGGCGAAGAGACGAGGTAAGTCGACTTGGCCGACGCGCAGCCACCCTTCGGAGACGTGCAGTTCTCCACGAGGGCCGGTTCGGTGGCGCTCAGATAGGTGAGCGTCATGCGGGAACTCGTGCCGTCGTCGTGTTCGACCTCGAAGAGGTAGAGATTGTCGTGCTCGGTCGCGCTGTGGACGAGACTCTCAGCGCGGATCGAGATGCGCAGCTCCGCGGCTGTGATGCCCGAACCCAGGTGACACGAGGTGCCGTTGCCGCTCGCGACCTCGGACCCAGCGAACACCAGCACGTTGGGAGGCGAGGGAGCGTCGGGGAATGCTCGGAACACCGGCCCCGGAGCGCCGAAGTAGTCGCACAGGAGGATGGACGTGTCTTCGAAGGTCTCGCACTTCCGTTCGACGGCCCCCGAATCAACGAGCTCGCAGAACGGTCGTGCATCTCCCGACCCGCTGTCGACGCCGACATCACCGACGCCAGTGCCCCCTGTGAGGTCGTCGAGCCAGACGTTGCCGATGAGGCTACACGCAGACAACAGCAGGAGAGGTAACGTCGACGCGGCCTGGCGGAGGGGCACGTGCACGGCGCCCTCGAGTGTTCCGCCCGCAACACCGTGTGTCAACCAGCGCATCCGCGTGCTGGCTGTGACGGACGCGGCTTCGAGGCGGCATACGGATCCAAGTTGACCAGTTCGGCCATGGTTGCTCCACGAGCTTGGCCCAGCCCGTGCGCCCACCGGCGATTTCCGGTCACGCGTAGCGCTTCTTGATGATCTGGAAGTATCTCCGTGCGATCCCAGCACTGGCGGCGGCCCGCATGACGTTGCCACCGTGGAGGCGCAACATGTGCTCGACGAAGTGCCGCTCGAAGGCCTCTACGACGAGTTCCTTGGCCCGCGGAAAGGGCAGGCCGCTCTGCACAGCAGCGAGGATTTCGTTGCCGCCGGCGGTCTCTCGGAGCAGGCCCGGATCGGGAGCGGTGTCCGCGCTCATACCGACCCGGAGGTCAGCGTCGCCGAGTGCGACGAGCCGAGCGATGGAGTTGGCGAGCTCGCGAACGTTGCCAGGCCACGGATATGCAACGAGGCGGGCGAGGAGGCCGGGTTGTAGGAGCTCGGGGGTACCCTGCAGGCCCGCGAGGAAGTGTTGAGCGAGCAGCTCGACGTCACCATGCCGCTCGCGCAGAGGAGGCAGTTCGATACGGCCAACCGCCAGTCGAAAGAACAGGTCGTCGCGAAACCGGCCCTCAGCGACCTCACGGTCGAGATCGCGACGCGTGGCGGCCAGCGTGCGAACCTCTACCTTGATCCAGTCGTTCGCCCCGACGCGCTGAATCTCGCGCCGTTCGAGGGCTCGCAGCAGCTTTGGCTGCAAGGTCGGTTCGAGCTCACCGATCTCGTCGATGAGCAGAGTGCCTCCGTGGGCCTGCTCGAACACGCCGCGCCGGCTGCTGATGGCGCCTGTGAATGCGCCCTTGGTGTGTCCGAACAAGGCCGACTCAACTAGACTCGCCGGCACGGCGGTGCAGTCGAACACGACGAATGGACCGGCGGCTCGAGGGCTGGCCTCGTGGATGGCCTCTGCGACGACCTCCTTGCCGGTGCCGGTCTCTCCTTCGATCAAGACAGGTATGCTGGTGCGGGCCAGGGCATCGAGCGTGGGGTAGAGGCGTCGCATCGCGAAGCTCGCTCCGATGACCTTTCCGAAACCGCTCCTCGACTCATCGAGTCGAGGCGGCGTGGTGCCCTCGGCAACGACCACGAACGTCGTGCCGCCCACGGTCACCCGTTCTCCACCCCGGAGCAGAGCGTCTCGGACGCGAAGCGCGCCCACGAAGGTCCCGTTGGTCGACTCGAGATCGATAATCCGGAGGCCTCCGGCTTCGACGTCCAGCGTCGCATGCCGGCGAGAAGCGGAGCGGTCGTTGAGGAGGATTCCGCAGCTCGGGCCACAACCGACGAGGCTCCGAGACGGGGCGTCGGCCGCCACGACGAACCGCGCGCCCTTGTCCGGGCCCTGGACAACCTCGAGCCGATAGGTGGTGACCACGGGCACCTGCTGGCGGGAGACGACATCAGTCGCCGCATCGTCGGACATCGGTTGCATCCTACACGTCGGAGGCTTGCCTGCACCGCGTCTGGTTCGTTCCGCTCGGCTCGGATAGGCTGTCCCGGTGTCGCGTTGTGACGCCAGAGTCGAAGATGGCGCCTGTGCGGCCCCGTCGACTGCGGCTCGCTGCGCTTTCCCACCCGGTGAGAGTCCCGCCCCGGCAGGCGCCGTAGCACTGGGTAGCAGATTTGGGGGACGTCGAGAGATCGACGGTTCCCGAGCCGGATGTCGAAAGCCCATGCGGAGGGAGCAACAATGCCAGCCGCAACATGAGGTGAGGCCCAGGAATCAAGCGGGGAGGCGAGCCGATCAGGTACGGGGCGCAGCCGGCCCGTCTTCGCAGCCCCCATCAGGGCGAGGTGAAAGGAACAGGCAGAGTGCCAAGTCGACCGCGGAGTGGGAGCTCATGGGGATCGTATTGGGGGAGGGAAGGGTCCCTGGTGGTCGTGCACGACGTGGACGTACGCGCGAGGGCATCTCCGGCGTCACCGGCCCCGATCGACACCGGTCGGTCGATGAGGTTCGACAACGCCAACGCGTGCTGTGTGGTGCTGCCATGATGGAAGATGGCATCGAGACCAAGGTGGTCTCGGGCATTCCGGAAACACCGGCCTTGCCGGTGGGAAAGTAGGGTCTGCCAATGTCCCCGGTCGTCGTTGGCCGCTACGCCATTCACAAGCAGATTGCTGCTGGCGGGATGGCGAGCGTCTGTTTCGGTCGGATGCGTGCGCTCGGCGGAACCGGAAGAGCAGTGGCGATCAAGCGACTCCACACCCAGTTCGCACAGGACGCCGACTTCGTGGCGGCGTTCCTTGACGAGGCGCGGCTCGCGATGCGCATCCAGCACGCAAACGTCGTGCAGACGATGGACGTCGTCGCGGAGGAAGGTGAGCTTCTCCTGGTCATGGAGTACGTGCACGGGGTCACGCTCGCCCAGCTCGTGCGCCTGGCACGTGATCAACGCCGGGCGATCCCGAAGCCCATCGCGGTGGCCATCTGCATCGACATGCTCAGGGGACTGCATGCTGCCCACGAAGCGACCGACGAGCGAGGTCACGCTCTTTCGATCGTGCACCGGGATGTGTCACCGCAGAACGTCCTCGTCGGTGTCGATGGTGTGGGCCGTGTGCTGGACTTCGGCATCGCCAAGGCCGAAGGGCGACTCCAGGTGACCCGGAACGGTGAGGTCAAGGGCAAGCTGGCCTACATGGCGCCCGAGCAAGTGACCGGCGCTCCCGTGGACCGGGCGGCTGATGTCTTCGCGGCCGGGGTCGTCTTGTGGGAACTCCTGGCAGGTCGGGGCCTGTTCCGCGGATCATCGCAGAAGGAGATTCTCGCCCAGCTCCTCACGATCGACATCCTCCCACCGTCGATGGTTGACCCTTCCTCGCCGACGTTGCTCGACGACATCGTACTCTCCGCCGTCGAGCGTGACGTCCCGAGTCGCACCTCCTCGGCCAAGGCTGTCGCCGACGCGCTCGGGGCATTCGACGTCGCTTCGCACTCGGAGGTCGGGGCCTGGGTCGAGGAGATCGCGTCGGCGACCCTGGCTGCGCGCGCGGCGATCATCGCCGAGATGGAACAGCTCGAGTACCAGGAACCCTCGCGCAAGCTGCTCGAGACTGCCTTGACCCAGTCCACCTTGGCGGGCAGCCCCCGCCAGTCGCAGGCAGCGCCTACGTCGAGCCCCGTCGTCGATGCCACGACGGAGGGCGTCACCGCCGCTCAGACGATCGTCGATTCGCCTCGAGCTCGCGTCCAGCCGCCGCCGCCGCCACCCTTCCGGCGTCGTCTCTGGGTGGTGGGCGGTGTCCTCATCGTAGGTTCAGCGGGGCTCGGCCTGGGGCTCCGGTCGCGCTCGACCGGATCGCCTGGCGAGGCGAAGGCGTTCGGACCATCGGCCACGAGTGCGGTGAGCTCCCCCACGGTTGCTGTCGACACCGCGTTACTCGCTGTCCCTCCCTCAGCGTCGTCTGCGGCGCCCCCCATCGTGTCGAGTACCCCGCGGATACGTCCGCTGGTCGCTGCGCCAACCGTGTGGTCGGCCAAGTCTGCCGCTGCAGCGACTCAAACGTTGACCGCCACCCAGCCAGTGCCGTCGAAGCCGTTGTGCAAGACGACACTCGTGTGGAGCGCTGAGCTGAAAGCCATGGTGGCTGTGAGGCCACCGGAGTGCCCACCTCCGTAGGAATGGGACACTGGGGACGGACCGACGGCCCCCTGTCCCCATGCTGTAACTCGGCTAGCCTCGGAGGCGTGTCCTTCCGGCTCGAGCATTTCGACCTACGAGTGGTTGCTTCGCTCCTCACCATCTCGGCAAGCTCTGCATTCGCGATGGCAGAGCCCTGCAACGAGGCGATGGTCAAGGGACAGAAACTCCGCGATGCGGGGACTTTCCTCCAAGCCCGCGCCTCGTTCGCGAACTGTGCCGTCGAGTCTTGCGAGGAGGCCCTTCGTCAGTTCTGCAGCGACTCGCTGGTCGAACTCGACAAACAGATCCCGAGCATCGTGCTCGCTGCCCGTGACGGTGAGGGCCACGATCTGGTCGACGTGAGAGTGACAGTGGACGGCGTGGTCATGGCGACGAAGCTGGATGGCAAGCCGATCCCGGTGGATCCGGGAAGCCATACCATCCGATTCGAGACGGGCCCGAACAGCCTCATCGAGCTCAAGATCGTCGCGCAGGCGGGGGAGAAGAGCCGCACGGTGCGCGCCGAGTTCCCGGCGACGCGTGCCCCGTCCCGGAGCATGCCCATCGGCGGGTGGATCCTCGGCGGTGTCAGCCTCGGTGCGTTGGGCGTGGGCACCTTCTTCGCCCTGCAGGGACTTGGTCGAATCTCCACGCACGAAGCTGAACCCTGCGCCACGACGAAGTCGTGTGACGTCAGCGACGTGCGCCGATCGTTCAACCTGGCGGACGGGTTCTTCGCGCTATCCGTCCTGTCCCTCGGCGGCGCAGCCATCGCGTACTTCACCAGCACACCTTCGCCGCCGAAACACGGGCTCGCCGGCAGTGTCATCGCCACGACGGGAGGATTCAGGTTCCAACTCGGCGGCACCTTCTGACGTTCCAGTCGTGTGGCTCCAGTATCGAGGTCGCCTGCTCAGCCAAGGTCACGAGCCTCCGCGCGATGGTGGCGAGATGCGGCCAGCCTCATCGCAGTAGGTCGCCGAAGAATCGCAACGCAACACGAGGTTTGGCGCTAGGAAAGCGCGGCGATGTCGGCGAGCAGGGCCTTCTCGTGGTCCTGCGGCACTACCTTCTCGTACACCTTGCGGACCACCCCGGTCGGATCGACCAGGAACGTCGTGCGGTCCCAGTACATCGTCCCCTTCCACTCGCTCTGCCCGACGCCGAGCGCCGTGAGCAGCGCATGCGTCGGGTCGGCGAGGAGCTCGACCGTGAACGAGAACTTGTCGCAGAACGCGCGGTGCGACGCGACCGAGTCCTCCGAGATGCCGACCACGACGGCGTTCTTGGCTGCGAACTGGTCCTTGGTCGCGGTGAACGACTGGCCCTGGATCGTGCAGCCGGGCGTGTCGTCCTTCGGGTAGACGTACAGCACGAGCCACTTGCCCGCGTAGTCGGCGGGCGACTTCTTCTGGCCGTCCTGGTTGTCGAGGGTGAAGGCGGGGAGCTTCGAGCCGGCGGCGAGCGTCATGCTCCGTGCATGCCACCCGGAGGCGCGGGAGGAAAGTAGGATGGCGGGGTGCAGAAGGGTCCCCGCATCGAACGCCGCGTCGTCGACAACGTCCTCGTCACCGTCATCGGTGCCGAGCGAGCTCTGCTGGGCGACCTGCACCACCGTTTCCTGCGGATCCCGTGGTGGCTCGCACTGTCGAGCATCGTCTGCTTCTTCCTCGGCGTGAACGTGCTGTTCGGCTTTGCCTACCAGCTCGTCGGTGGCGTGGTCGGGGTCGGGCAGGGCGGCTTCCTCGACTACTTCTCGTTCAGCGTCCACACCATGGCCACCATCGGGTACGGGTCGATGTACCCCGTGTCGAAGGCGGCGCAGGTCCTCGTCATCGCCGAGGCCGTGTTCGGGCTCCTCGTCACCGCCCTCGTCACGGGCCTCGTGTTCTCGAAGTTCTCCCAGACGTCCGGCAAGGTCGTGTTCTCGCACAAGGCGACCATCTCGGACATGGACGGCGTGCCCACGCTGGCGTTCCGGCTCGGCAACGGGCGCAGCAACCAGATCGTCGAGGCCACCATCCGCGTCACGCTGGTGCGCACCGAGAAGACGCAGGAGGGCCAGACGTTCTACCGCATGTACGACCTCGCGCTCGTGCGCGAGCGGTCGCCCGCGATCAGTCGGTCGTGGACGGTGATGCACCGCATCGACGAGCAGAGCTTGCTCTACCAGCGCGCGGCCGAGGACCTGCAGCGCGAGGAGGTCGAGCTCATCGTCTCGCTGGTCGGCACCGACGACATCTCGCTGACCCCCGTGCACGCGCGGCATCGCTATGTCGACGCCGACATCGTCTTCGGCCACCGCCACGTGGACGTGCTGCAGGAGAGCGAGGGCGCGCTCACCCTGGATCTACGCAAGTTCCACGAGATCGAGCCGGTCTGATGGTGGTGCAGGGCACGATCTTCCGGGTGCGCGCGGCGCCGCTGCGGGTCGCCGGCCTCGTCGCGATCGTGGGCGCCCTCGGCCCGTTCCTGCTCCGCATCGTCGGCAGCGCCTTCGGCATGCAGAAGCCCGGCTGGTGGGCGGGGTACGTGTCGACGAGCTGGGGTCTCGCGGTGGTCGCGACCGTGGCGCTGGCCCTGATGTCGATCGTGCGCCGCCGCGACGCGCGGATCGAGGCGCTCCCTGGTCGGCTCGTGATCGACACGCCGACCACCCAACACGACGTCCTCGTCACCGACGTGCGCTCCGCGCTGGTGGTCGCCGAGGGGGGAGCGGCCCGGCTCGATCTCGCGCTCGCGGACGGCGGGCGCTTCGACCTGCGCGTCGCCGACGTGGCGACGGCGCAGGCGCTCCTCGACGTCGCCGGGCTCGGACGGCAGCGGCTCCTGCGAGTCCAGACGGGGCCGCGCCGCGGGGCCCTCGCCTACGCCTGCGCCACCGCGTTCTCCGTGCTGTTCGCGGGCGCCATCGCGGCGCGCATGGGACACGGTGCGGCGAGCGTCTTCAGCGGCACGCTCTACCTCGTCGGCACCCTGGCCGCGTTCGCGCTCGCGACCGTGCTCGCACCAGCGCCCACCGTCACGGTCGGCGCCGACGGGGCGACCCTCGCCACCCGTCGCGGTCGACGGTTCGTGGCCCGCCGCGACGTTGCACGGGTGGACGAAGAAGCCGACGCCGTGCGGGTCGTGCTCGTCGACGGATCGGTCGAGACCCTCGCGCTCGCTCGGGGCGATGCCCTGCGCGATCGGCTCGTGGAGGCCTTGCGCCGCGACGCCGGATCGACCGCCGGTCCGCTGCTCGAGCGCGCCGGTCGCTCGCTCGACGCGTGGCGCGCGGCGCTTGTCGAGCTCGTCGACGGCCGGGGCTATCGCGGCGTGTCCATCGAAGACGTCGACGCGGTGCTCGTGTCGCCGACCGCCACGCCCGAGCAGCGCGTGGGCGCGGCGCTCGCCCTCG
>CAZUZY010000294.1:0-11247 GCA_964624885.1 uncultured Polyangiales bacterium
CACCCAGCGGGAGTGCGAGCGGCGGCAACGTCGACGCGGGGGTCGCGCCGGCCGCGAGCGGCGACGCGGGCCCGCCCATGCCGGTGGATCTGGCGATCGCTCCCGACGGTGGTGTGCCCTTCCATCCCGGGGCGCCCACGTTCCGATCGCCGTTCGCGAAGCCAGACGCCACCCCGCCGGTGCGCATCAACGTGGCGCTCACGCTCAACAGCGTCGACGACTACGACGTGAAGACCGGCAAGTTCGGGGCCGATTTCTACCTGAGCCTGACCAGCGTCGAGCCCATGCCCGACCTCGATCTGCAGGTCGCCAACGGCGCCATCGACAAGAAGAGCGTGGTCGCCGATCGGCCGACGTTCAAGCTCTATCGCATCACCGGGCAGTTCAAGTCGCCCGCCGACCTGCGTAAGTATCCGTTCGACGCGCAGGAGCTCAAGATCGTCCTCGAGGACGACCGCCGCGGCACCGACACCGTGCGGCTGGTGGTCGACAAGGAGCGCACGACCCTCGGTCGCGGTTTCCGCGCCGTCGGCTGGCAGGTCTCCTTCGTCCAGGCGCGGGCTCTCGGCGTCGTGCATGGCGCTCGGTTCGAGGGCGACGACCTGTACTACGGCCGCTACGTGTTCTCGCTCGGCCTCGAGCGCTTCGCGACCAGCGCCATCTTCAAGGTGTTCGTCCCGGCGTTCGTCATCGTGCTCATCTCGCTGCTCGGCATGTGGGTGCCACCCGAGGAGATGGAGGTCCGCTCCAATGCCGGCGCCCCCATGCTCGCCGGCGCGGTGCTGTTCCACTTCTCGCTGATGCAGGAGCTCCCGGCGACGAGCTACATGACCCGCGCCGACAAGCTCATGCTCGGCGTGTACATCTCGCTCCTCCTGGGGATGATCTCCACCTGGTGGATGTTCATCGTGAAGGAGCAGCACGTCAGGCGGGTCTTCCACGTGGCCCGCACCCTGGTTCCCCTGCTCACCGTCCTCGTGATGGCCCTCGCCTGCGTGGCCTAGTTTGCTAAGGGGGGCTCACGCCCAGTTGCTGGAGGGGGGCTCACGCCCCCCTCGGGTCGGCCGCCGCGCCTCCACTTCGCCTGCGGCTCGTGGAGTCGCTGACCGCCGACCACCCCCGTGCGGCGCTGCGCGCCGGGATGGGTGACGCGCGTCGGCCACTCTCCGCCCGCCGAGGCGCTGTGCGCCCGGTCGCAAGTCTCCCCGAGGCGCTGCGCGCCCGGTGACAGGTCTCGCGCCTTAGGCTCGGTTACACGAGATCGGCTAGAGGGGCTCAGCTCGTCGGACGCGCGGGCGCAAGCACCAGCGCCTTGTTGCGGGCAGCGCCGCCCGTCTGTGGGGAGCGGAGGCGTCGCGACTCCCGGCGCGCAGCGCCGCACGGGGGTGAGAGGCTGTCAGCGATGCGACGTAGGCCCGCAGGGCCGGAGGAGCGGCGCGGCGGCCTCTCCCGAGGGGGGCGTGAGCCCCCCTCCAGCAACTCAGTGCTTGCCGAGGCGGGTGACGCCGGGGTGGCCCTCGTCGCCGGGCTCGTGGCGGGGGTTCTGGCTCTGCTGGGTGCCGTCGTGCGACTGGAACGACATCAGGATGGTCTTGCCGTAGACGAACTGGTCGCGCGAGTCGTAGGGCACGGGGTGGATCCCGGTGTCCATGCGGATGGCGTCGCAGGGGCAGGCCTCGACGCAGTAGCCGCAGAAGATGCAGCGGAGCTCGTCGATCACGAACTTGACCGGGAAGCGCTCGTAGCCGCGGCGCTTGTCACCCACACCGTACTCGCCGGCCTCGATGTAGATGCACTGGGCGGGGCAGGCGGTCGAGCAGCAGAGGCACGCGACGCAGCGGGGCGAACCGTCGTCGCGCAGGGTGAGGCGGTGCACGCCCCGGAAGCGCTCCGGGTAGACCTTCTTCTGCTCCGGGTAGTCGAGGGTGGTGACACCCTCGGCCAGCGGGTCGGTCACCGCGTCGGGCCGCTCGCCGCGGAGCATGGCCTTGGTGTTGCGGAAGAAGTGGCCGGTGGTGATGCCGAGCCCCTTCACGACCTCGGTGACGTAGCTCTTCTCGAGCGCGGTCATCTCGGGGCGCGTGACGGGCTTTCCCTTCACGCGGTCGTAGGGGAACTTGCCGACGAGGGGTTGCGCCATGGGTTCTCTCAGGCCTCCGCCTCGTCACGCAGCATCTTGCGCGGACGGGGCAGCAGGGTGAACGAGACGTGCTTGGAGGGGGTGAGGAGGCCGAAGACGGCCCACAGCGGCAGCGCGATCATCGCGACCAGCATCAGCACGTTGGAGAGATCGGCGGCCACCTTGAGGGCGGTGTGCACGTTCTCGCCAGCGCGGTCGATGCCGAGCAGGATGACGCCGGTGAGGAAGATGTTCACGAGGCACGCGGGCAACAGCATGCGCCAGCCGAGCTTCATGAGCTGGTCGTAGCGGAAGCGGGGGAGGGTCCAGCGGATGAACACCTGGGCCCAGGTGACGACCGTGGTCTTCACGAAGAACGTGCCCAGCTGCAGCAGCGTGACCACGATGTGCGGCAGGCCCTTGTGGAACAGGACCTCGTCGCCGAGCGCGAGCGTGAAGCCGTCGCGGTGCAGGAACGGCACGTTGTAGCCGCCGAGGAAGAAGGCGACGAGCAACCCCGAGAGCACGATCATCTCGATGTACTCGCCGGTGTAGAACATGCCGAACTTCATGCCGGAGTACTCGACGAGGTAGCCCGCCGCGATCTCCGACTCGCCCTCGGGCTGGTCGAACGGCGTGCGCTTGCCCTCGGCGAGCGACGCGGTGAAGAACAGCAAGAAGCCGAGCGGCTGGACGAAGATGCCCCACGCGTTGGCGTCCTGCCAGCGGGCGATGTCGTCGAGGCGGAGGCTGCCGAAGGTCATGAGGCAGCCGATGATCGAGAGGCCCATCGCGACCTCGTACGAGATCAGCTGCGAGGCCGCGCGGAGGCCGCCGAGGAGCGAGTACTTGTTGTCGCTGGACCAGCCCGCGATCGTCGCGCCGATGATGCCCATGCCGGCGAGCGCGAAGACGAACAGGATGCCGACGTTGAGGTCGGCGACCAGCATGGGGACCGGCGGCAGCGACTTGGGGCCGCTCATCGCGCAGGTGCCGAACCGGGGGACCTCGGCCCAGAAGTTGTGGCGCAGGGTCTCCGGGCACAGCGTGTCGGCGAACGGCGCGATCGCCAGCAGGCAGATCGGCGGGAACATCGAGAGGATCGGCGCGAGGCCGTGCAGCACCTTGTCGGCGTTCGGCGGGACGAAGTCGGCCTTGAAGAAGAACTTCAGGGCGTCGGCCACCGGGTGGAACAGGCCGCCCGCCGTGATGTTCTTGCCGAAGATCCGGAGGTTGGCGCGGTTCGGGCCGATGCGGTCCTGCATCATGGCCATCTGGCGGCGCTCGACGAGCGTCAGCGGACCGGCGAGGCCGAGCGCGAACCCGACCACGATCAGGATCTTCACCACCGCGGCGAGGAGGAGGAAGGTCTGCTGGGACATGGCTACTCCGCGGCCCCGGCCGGAGCGGTCGCTTCGGTCGCTGCTTCGGCCTTCTTCGGTTTCTGCGCGAGGCTGCTCTCCGGCATCGCGGCGCGCAGCTGCTTGAGCGTGGTGAAGCCGAGGTCGACCCCCGCCGCCTTGGCGAGGTGCACGACGACCTCCCAGCCGGGCAGGCCGTCGCCGGCCGGGCGCGGGCCCGCCGCGAACGCCTGCGCAAGCCCGCTCTTGTTGGTGAACGTGCCCTCCTGCTCCGCCCACGACGCCGCGGGGAGCAGCACGTCGGCGAGCTCCGTGAGGGGCCCCTCGTTCGACGCGACCGCGATGCCCTTGGCGCGCCCGAGCGAGCCGATGGTCATCGAGTCGATGTCGGCCCAGCCGCCGAGGGCGACCAGGAGCTGGATCTGCGCGCCCACCACCGGCTCGACGAGGTCGGCCATCGGCTTGATGGGCAGGTCGCCCGCCGCCGCGGTGGCGCCCCGCGTGTTCGGGTTGTGGTCCTTGTCGCGGAGGATCTCGTCGCCGTCCCACTCGGGAAGCTTGGCGACGAAGAGCTCCTTGGCGCCGAGCTTCTGGGCCAGGGCGGCGAGCGCGAAGTTGTCCTCGCTCGCGCGCTGCGCCGAGAGGATGAAGGCGATCTTGCCCTTGGCGGTGCGCAGCAGCTCGGCGGCGGCGGCGAGCGCCTTCGCCGGCGCGACGGCCTCGCGGGAGTTCTTGCGGCCGACGCTCGCGCGCAGCACGCGGTCCTGCTGGACGCGGCGGTGGCTCAGGATGCCGTCGTCGCACATCCAGTACTTGTTGACCTCGGCGTTGTCGCGGGGCCGCAGACGCGGGACCTCGCCGGTGCGCGGGTCGTAGTCGAGCCAGGCGTTGCAGCCGGTGGCGCAGCCGGGGCAAATCGTCTTCGACTTGCGCAGGAACCACACGCGCGCCTTGAAGCGGAAATCACGGGTGGTGAGGGCGCCGACCGGGCACACGTGGTCGACCATCATCGTGTAGTGGCCTTCGAGCTTGCGCCCGGCCGCGAGGACGATCTCGCTCAGGTTGCCGCGCTCGCGCTTCTCGAGCACCGCGTCGCCGGCGACCTCCTCCATGAAGCGCACGCAGCGGGTGCACACGATGCAGCGCTCGGCGTCGTAGACGATGGTGTCGCCGAAGATGACGGCCTTCGGCTTGTGGATCGGCTCGTCGCGCATGCGCTTGCCGGTCTTCTGGTTCTCGAGCCAGTAGTCCTGGAGCTTGCACTCGCCGGCCTGGTCGCAGATCGGGCAGTCGACGGGGTGGTTGAGGAGCAGCATCTCCTGCACGCTCTTGCGCGCGAGCGCCACGTGGGCCGAGCTGTCGCTCTTCACGTCCATGCCCTCGACGCACTCGGCCTGGCAGGCGGGCTCGAGCTTGGGCTTCTTCTGCGGGACGTAGGCCTTCTTCTGCTCGTCCCAGGCCAGCACGTCGAGCATCATCTGGCGGCCGCCGGGGCGGCTCACCTCGACCAGGCACATGCGGCAGTTGGCGGCGACCGAGAGGCCGGGGTGCCAGCAGTAGTGCGGGATCTCGATGCCCTGCCGGTCGGCAGCGCGGATGATGGAGTCGCCCTTCTCGAAGGGGATCTCCTTGCCGTCGATCTTGATGGTCGGCATTTGCTTCTCGCGCCGCTCAGCGGTCGCACTCTCCACCGATCATGTTGACGCTGCCGAACGTGGGGACCACGTCGGCGATCATGTGCCCGCGGATCATCCGCGGGAACGACTGCAGGACGAACACGCACGGCGGCCGGATGCGCACGCGGTAGGGCGTGCCGGTGCCGTCGGAGACGATGTAGAAGCCGAGCTCGCCGTTGCCGCCCTCGGTGAAGCCGTAGACCTCGCCGGCCGGGATCTTGGCGCCCTCCATCACCAGCTTGAAGTGCTGGATGGTGCCCTCGATGGTCGTGTAGACGTCCTTCTTCTCGGGGAGGACGATCTCGGGGCGATCGGCCACGTTGATCGGGCCGTCGTCGGGCATCTTCTGCACGCACTGCTCGAGCATGCGCAGCGACTGGTAGATCTCCTCGTTGCGGACGAGGAAGCGGTCGAAGTTGTCGCCGTGCTGCCCGACGGGGACGTCGAAGTCGAGCTGGTCGTAGACCAGGTACGGGTGCGCCTTGCGGACGTCGTACGCGATGCCGGTGGAGCGCAGGGTGGGGCCGGTCCAGCCCCACTGCACGGCCTCGGCGGCGCTCATCACCCCCACGCCCTGCATGCGGTCGAGGAAGATGCGGTTCTTGAGCAGCAGCTTCATCGACTCGTCGACGATGCTGCGCACGGCGGGGAGCACCTCGCCGAGCCGCGCCTTGAGGAGCGGGGTCGGGGGCTTGGCCATGCCGCCGATGCGGGCGAACGAGTGGGTGAGGCGCGCGCCGGTCTCCTCCTCGAGGAGATCCCAGATGTGCTCGCGGGCCCGGACCATCCAGAGGAACGGCGTGAAGGCGCCGAGCTCCATGGCCATGGCGGCGTTGCAGGTGAGGTGGTCGGTGATGCGGGCGAGCTCGCCGAGCACCACGCGGTACCACTTGCAGCGCTCGGTCACCTCGATGCCCGCGAGCTTCTCCACCGCGTGGGCGAAGCCCACGTTGCAGAGCATCGGCGAGACGTAGTTGAGGCGGTCGGTGTACGGGAAGCACTGGGCCCACGTGCCGCGCTCGCACATCTTCTCGAAGCCGCGGTGGAGGAAGCCCATCTCGACGTCGACCTTGGTCAACATCTCGCCGTCGCACTCCACCATCATGCGGATGGTGCCGTGCATGGCGGGGTGCGAAGGCCCCATGGCCAGTCGCATGGGCTCGGTCGGCAGGTCGAGCTCACTCTCGTCGATGTCGTAGTCTGTCGGTTCCATCTCGGTCCGGCTCGGAGGGGCGCCTAGGAGGGGCGACGGTTGTCGGGGTTGACGATGACGGCCTCGCCCAGCGGACGATCGGCGGTCTCGGTGTCGAGCGCGGTCCACGCGTGGTCGCGCGGCTGCCAGTCGCGACGGCCGAAGGGCATGCCCTCGTCGGCGCGGAAGGGGGCCTGCTTGTCGAGGACGTCGGGCGTGTTGCGGTAGGGGACCAGCGGCTGCGCGCGGTCGGCCGCGTAGTCCTTGCGGAGCGCGTGGCCCTGGAACTCCTCGTACATGAGCAGGCGACGCATGTCCGGGTGGCCGGCGAACTTGATGCCGAACATGTCCCAGACCTCGCGCTCGAACCAGTTGGCGGCGGCCCAGAGGTCGCTCACCGTGGCCGGCTGCTCGCCGTCCGCGAGGCGCGTCTTGACGCGGATGCGGTGGCCCTTGCCGAGCGAGTAGAGGTGGAGGACGAGGTCGAAGCGCTTGCCGGCGCCGGGGCCGTTTTCTTCTTCGGCCTCTTCGGTGGCACGCGCGGGCCAGTCGACGGCGGTGATGTCGATGAACATCGCCATGTCGGTGACGGCGTCGTCGCGCAGGAAGGCCGCGACGTCGTGCCAGGCCTCGCGGGCGACGACGAGGGTGTCGTCGCCGCGGAACGACTGGGTCTCGAGGATCTGCGCGCCGAACTTGGCCTGGACGCGCTCGAGGACGACCTTGCTCACGCGCCACTCTCCCTTCGGGTGCGGCTCGACGACGACTGCAGCGCGCCCTCGACGGTCCGGGCCTGCGGGCCCACCTCGATCTCGGGCGCGGCGCGCCGGCCGAGCTGGATCAGCTGCTGCTCGACCGGATCGTTGTGCGGCTTGACGATGCCCGGGGTGCGGTCGTTCTTGGCGATGCGCTCCATGAGCAGCATGAGCGCGTCGATGACCGCCTCGGGGCGCGGGGGGCAGCCGGGGACGAACACGTCGACGGGGATGATCTTGTCGATGCCCGGGACGGTCGCGTAGTTGTCGTAGAACCCGCCGCACGACGCGCAGGTGCCGAAGGCGATGACGTACTTGGGCTCGCACATCTGCTCGTAGATGCGCTTGAGCACCGGCGCCTGCTTCTGGCTGATGGTGCCGACGACCCAGATGAGATCGGCCTGGCGCGGTGTGAAGCGCGGGGCCTCGGCGCCGAAGCGGGCGAGGCCGTCGAAGCGCGGGCCGTTCAGCGACATGTACTCCATGCCGCAACACGCGGTGACGAACGGGTACTGGAAGAGCGAGTACTTGCGCGCCCACCCGAGGAGCGCGTCGAGCTTGGTGGTCGCGAAGCCGGACTCCGAGCCGGTGAGGACCCTCACGTCTCCCATTCGAGCGCTCCCTTCTTCCAGCAGTACACGAGCCCGATCACGAGGACGCCCAGGAAGCCGAGCATCTCCACCAGGCCGAGCCACCCGAAGGAGCGGAACTTGATGCCCCACGGGTAGAGGAACACCGCCTCGATGTCGAAGACGACGAAGAGGATCGCGGTCAGGTAGAACTTGACCGACAGCCGCACGTGGCGGCCGCCGCTGCTCTCGCTGCCCGACTCGTAGGGGGTGTTGTGCTCGGCGCCCTTGGCCTGCTTGGGGCCCAGGAACGTCGAACCGAGGAAGAACACCGACGCCAGCAGGATGCCGACGGCGATGATCAGGAACATCGGGATGTAGGACGCGATCATGGCGCTCGTGGCCGAGGACGCCGGCGGAGGTGCGCGGCGGGCCGAAATCCTAGTGGATTTCGGCATGATTCGGCATCGCGCTTCTAGTCCCAGCCGCTAGTGGAGTCAACGAGTGTCCAGTGGTCCGGCCGGCCAGGCGGTCGGCTGGCCCCCAAGGCCGCGCTCGTCCCGGACCCACGAAGACCGAAGGGGCGCCCGGTACGACCGGCGCGCCCCTCTGGACCGTGAACGGACGGTCACGCTCGCCCGGGTTGGTCGGCGGGTCAGGTCTTCTTGGCGGTGCCGGCCTTCTCCTTGGCGAGCTTGTCGTCGAGCTTCTTCATCATCGCGTCCCAGCCGTCCTTCTTGACGACCTTGATGAGCTCCTTGTTCCACGCCTTCACGTAGGAGGAGTCCTCGGGGATGATGTCGACCACGATCCAGCCCGAGCCCTTCTTCTTGACCTTGTAGTCGATGAGGACGGGGATGGACTTCTTGTCGGCCTCGTCCTTGGCCTCGGTCTGCACCTTGGTGTCCGAGCCGTCGGCGACCTCGGCCTTGTAGGTCACCTTGTACTTGGTGATCTCGGCGAGCTTCTTCTTGTAGTTGATCTGGATGAGCTCCTTCAGGACGCTCGTGAAGCGGGCGATCTCCTCCGGCTTGCGGTTGCCCGCCTCGCCGCCGAGGACGGCCTTGGCCATCTCGTCGTAGTCGACGAGGCTCGCGAGCTCGGCGTCGAGCTTCTTCTCGCGCTCCGGCGAGGGCTTCTCGCCCAGCCACTTGATGACGTTGTCGTACTTGCCCTTGACGAAGGAGCTGGCCGGGCCGAGGGCCGCTTCGGCGTGGGCGTCGCTCGAGAAGAACGTGCCAGCAGCGGGGACGGCGAGGGCGAGCAGGGCGGTGAAGACGAAAGACGTGCGGTTCATGATGGTTGCCTCTCGAGGAGATGGACGGGGTGGGTGCTTGGGCGATTCATCCACCCCAGCGGGCTGTCACGGACGGAGTGCAGGAACGATGCCGGAGGAATGAAGGAGACTCGACGCGACCGCTCTCGGTAGGATGCCTTCGTGGAGGCTCGGGAGGAGAGGGCGCGGCTCGAGCGGCTCGCGGCCCTGGGCGCGCGGGTGGCCGAGGTCAGCCACGAGCTGCGCAATGCCCTCAGCGTCCTCGAGACCTCGCTCCACCTCGTGCGCCGGGCGCTGGCCGAATCGCCCGATCTGCCGCGGGTCGAGGCCCAGTTCGAGCGCATGGCCCGGCAGATCCACGCCGGGCAGCGCATCGTGCGCGAGTCGCTCGCCGACGCGCGGGGCGGGGAGCGGGGCAGGGTGGAGGTCCGCGGGTTGCTGCTCGAGGTGCTCGCCGGGCTCGCGCGGCCCGACCATGTCGCCATCGAGGTGGACGCCGAGCCGATCGACGCGGTGGTGGACGAGGACTCCATGCGGCAGGTGCTCCTCAACCTGCTGCGCAACGCGGTGGAGGCCATCGGCGAGGCGCCGGGGACCATCCACGTCCGGCTCTCGGCGGTCGAGGCCGAGATCGCCATCGAGGTGCGCGACGACGGACCGGGCATCGCGGCCGAGGTGCGCGACCACCTGTTCGAGGCGTTCGTCACCGGCAAGCCCAACGGCACGGGGCTCGGCCTCTCGCTGAGCCAGCGCCTCGCCACCGCACAGGGCGGGCGCATCGAGGTCGCGGACGTGACCCCCCACGGCACCGCGTTCACGGTGGTGGTGCCGCGCGGCTGAGGCGTCGGCCGCGTGGCGAGCACTTGACAAGGATCGGCACTCGCAGGCCCCATACAGTGCGTGCGCTGGGTCTCCTCGATCGTCGGCTGCGGCGTCCTCCTCTCCGGCTGCAGCCTCACGGCCGACCTCGACGGCTACGCGGGCGGCACGGTGGTGCGAGACACGGGCGTGCGCGACACAGGGGTCGGCGATTCGACCGGGGACTCGGCGACGGACACGAGCACGGTCGACTCCACGGCGATCGACACGGGTGCCGGGGAGACGGGCACCGGAGACACAGGCGCCGGAGACACGGGCACCGGAGACACCGGAGACACAGGCGCCGGAGACACGGGAGACACGGGCAGCGTCGACGCCCCGGTCGACACCGGCACGCCGTACCGGCACACGATCACGATCGACGGCGTGAACGACTTCACCGGCGCGGCCGAGAAGCTCGGCACGACGACGGCGAGCTTCGACGCCTACGTGTCCTGGGACGCCTCCGCGCTGTACGTCGGCTACGCCGGCGTCGACATCGGGACGGGCGCCGCCGCGACCAAGTGGGTGCTCGTCTACCTCGACGCCGATCCGGGCGCGGGGATCGGCGCGACCAAGACCGAGGTGTACGGGGCCCAGCAGCACCAGCTGCCGACCGGCTTCGCCGCCGACGCGTACTTCGCCTGGAAGACCGACGACAGCTTCCAGCAGTTCAAGAAGTACAGCGGCGGCACCTGGACGACCGTGGCCACGAGCGGCGTGACCTGGAAGCGCACGGCGGCCACCAGCTACGTGGAGATGCGCATCCCGTTCACGGCGCTCGGGGTCTCGCCCACCAAGCTCGGCGTCCTGTCGTTCATGCTGAACGAGGACTCGACCGGCCCGTGGACCTGGGCCGGCCTCTACACGGGGAGCTTCGTCGACGGCCTCTCGGCCACCGCGACCCCCAAGGCGATCGGGTACTACCTGCTGTCGGATCTGGGGTCGACCGCCGCGCCGAACGCGACGGCCAACCGCAGGCCCTGACTAGCGACGGCGCCGGCGCGCGAGGAGGCCGCCGACGAGGATGGCCGCGAGCGCGCCCTGGGTGGTGCGGTCGCTGGTCGAGGTGCCCGGCGTCGCGCAGCCACAGCCCGAGTCGGTCTCGGTCTCGGCCGGGGCGATGGTGCCGGTGTCGGCGCCACCGTCGACGGCCGAACCCGTGTCGGAGGGCGCGGTGCCGGTGTCCGTCGGCGTGGTGCCGGTGTCCTCGGGCGGGGTCGTGTCGTCGGCGCTGTCCGCCGCCGAGTCGGCCGCGGTGGAGTCGGCCGTCGTCGTGTCGGCCGTGGTGGTGTCGGCCGTGGTGGTGTCGGCCGTCGTGGTGTCGGCGACCGTCGTGTCGGCCACCGTGGTGTCCGCAGCGCCCGAGTCCGCAGCGCCCGAGTCCGCAGCACCCGAGTCCGCCGCGCCCGAGTCCGCCGCGCCCGAGTCCGCCGCGCCC
>CAZUZY010000295.1:0-11215 GCA_964624885.1 uncultured Polyangiales bacterium
GCTGCTGCGCCGCCGCGCAGCGCGCCGCCGCCATCGCCGCGCGCCACCCGAGCTCGGTGAACCGCTCCGGATCGAGCGCCGCGAGCCGATCGATCGGCCGCGGGACCGCGCACCCCACGAGCGGCGCGTCCCAGCGGTCCTCGAAGGGGCCGATGTCGCACCGCAACCGCAGCAACGTGCCGTGCACCGCGAGCACCCGCCGGAACGAAAGACGCTCGCCCGAGACCAGACACGCGACGTCGCCCGGCCTTGGCGGCGCCTGCACGATCACCAGCGGTTGTCCCAGCGTATGGATCCCCGCGGCGGGGGCCGCGACCAGGAAACGCGCGGGCAGACCCTCGTTCGCGGCGGCCGCGACGACGTCCTCCGGCGCCCAGGCCTCTCCGGATTTGACGCGCTCGGTCGACGCAGGGCTCGCGGAGCGCGACATCGGACGGGTGCGTTCCCGAAAACCGACCAGGCGGCAAGGGAACAATCGGCCTCCCTCGATCGTCGGTGGGCCGGGGAGATCCTCGTCGACTCCCGTCCGTCTCGGGGTGTGGGCCCGCTGGGCCGAAGGGAGACCGTTCGCATGCGCTCGATCCTGATGTCCGTCTGTGTGGCCGCCGTGCTCGCCGTCCCTGGCGCGGCCCTCGCGGAGGGGGAGCCCTCCTCGGTGAAGGAGCTCGACGCGGTGGCCCACTGGCTGACCGCCAAGTCGACCACGAAGTGCACCGAGAAGTGCTTCGTGCTGAGCAAGCTCGTGCTCGGGGGCGCGGTCGACAAGGGCGCGCTCACGTTCCGGCTCGAGGGCACCGCGCTCGCGTCGCACCCCGTGGCGATCCCGCTGTTCGGCACGCCGACCAGCGTGCGTGTCGAGGACGTGGTCGAGGTCGAGGCCAAGGCCGACAAGACCGCCGCGGTCGGCTTCGAGGGCGACCACTACTTCGTCGTGACCAAGGGCGGCGAGGGCGGGCGCTTCGTGATCGAGGGCAAACTGTTCCTCGAGAAGGAGAGCGCGCTGGTCATCCCGGGCCCGCTCAACGCGCTCGAGACCGGCTTCACCTCGGGGCGTATGGTCGAGGGCACCAAGCTCTCGGGCCTCACGCAGACGACGGTGCACTTCGACGCGGGCGACGCCAAGGCGACGGCGGAGCCTCCGGTGTTCCAGCTCTCCCGCGCCATCCGCGTGCAGCGGGAGACCTCGTTCGAGTACCGCCTCGTGCTCCGCTCGGGCGTCGACCTCGGCGTCGTGCGTCTGCCGCTCTCCCTCGGCGAGAAGGTGCTCGACGTGACGGGGGTCGCCGGCTGGAAGGTCGAGGCGAGCGACCTCGTGCTCCCGACCGCCGGCAAGTCGGCCACCATCACCGTCACCGGCACGCTGCCCGACGCGCAGAAGACCCTCGTGCCCGACGGACGCGCGCCGTTCGAGTGGTGGCTCGTGGAGTCCGACGCCGAGCACCGGGTGACCCCCAAGGTGGAGCCCGGCTCGGCGGCGCAGCTCGATGCCGCCGAGTCGCCGATCCCGCGCACCCAGCCCACCGCGCGCCTGTTCCTCGCCAAGAAGGGCCAGCACCTCGCGCTCTCGGTGCAGGCCCTCGCGGTGGTCGAGGCGCTCGGCGCGGTGGTGCGCGACCACCATCGCACGGTGGTGATCACGGCCAGCGGAGACGTCGTCGGCGACGAGCTCTTCACCTACGAGAACAGCGGCCTCGACCACCTCGCGGTCCTCCCGGTGGGCATGCCGGTGTTCCAGGCGACCGACGGCGTCGGGGAGCGCATCATGCGGCGCGACCCGGCGCTCGCGGAGATCCTGCTGCCGCTGCGCAAGGGCGTGCACCAGGGCCGCATCCAGACCGTCGGCGAGTCGCGCTGGGGGCTCCTCGGCGGCACCCTCTCCATCGATCCCTCGGGCGTGCCCCTCACCGCGAGCCGCACGACGGTTCGCGTGGGTCTGCCCACGAACGTGCACCCGATCGTGGCGCTCGGTGGCGATCGCGCCCAGTGGTTCGTCGGCTTCGAGGGCCTCGTCGCGCTGGCGATCGCCGCGTTCGTCTCCACCTTCGCCTTCACCCGTAGCCGCGACCGCGTGCTCGGCGCGCTCGCCCTCGGCGGGCTCGGGTTCGTCTCGATCGGCGCCTTCGCGGCGGCGACCGGCGGCGTCGTGCTCGTGGTGCTCGCGACGTATTTCGCCCGGGTCCTCGACGGGACCCAGCGCACGCGGGTGCTCGGTGGCCTCTTCGGGGCCGCGGCGCTGACGGCCATCGTCGCGGTGGCGGCCTCGTCTTCGCGCCACCTCGAGAAGGGCCCGTTCGGTGACGACACGGTGTCGGCCACGGCGGGGGATCCGCGGCGCGTCGAGGGGCAGGCGAGTGCTCCTTCGGCCCAGGGGGGGCTCGGCGCCGCCAAGGAGGTGGACTCTCTCAAGAAGGACGAGGACAAGAAGAACGACGGCAAGGACGGAGAGACGGGTAACTACGCCGCCAACCACTACGCCAAGGGCCTCGTCCAGGGCGTGCAGCCCGTCGCCCTGCCGCTCCCGAGCGCTGCCCGGTGGGTCGTGGTCGGGCGCGAGCTCGTGCCTCGCGATCGCCCGCTCGCCGTGCGCATCTACTACGTGACCACCGCGGCGCTGGCGCCCGCCCTCGCGCTCTGGCTCGGCTGCTTCGCGGCGCTCGCGTTCTTCCATCGCGACACGTTCCGCAAGCTGGTCGCCGCCCTGCGCGAGCGGCTCGCGCACCGGCCGCCGACCGCGACGCCCCCGGTCGAGGCTCAGCCCCAGTAGCGCGCCATCAACGCGTCCATCCACGCCGGCTGGCGCACCTCGCCGCGGGGGCCGAGCTCGCGCACCCACGGCTTGAGGTCGACCACCGCCGTCCCGTCGATCGCGTCGAGGCCGGCCACGAACAGGCGCCGGCCCTCGACGCGCAGCACGCGACACACCGTGGTGCCGAGCTGGTTCGGGCGGTTCTTGCCCCGCTGCGCGAAGATCCCGACCAGGGGCAGGCTCGCGTCGTTGCGGGGGTGGCGCGCCGCGCGCTCGATCCGCGCGGGGTCGACGAGGTGCATGTGGAAGACCACCTCCACGTGCGAGAACGTGTCGAGACCCGCGAGCGCCTCCGGGCCGAACGAGGGGTCGAGCTCGATCGAGGCCTCCTCGCGGTCCCAGTGGTCGTCCTCGACGACAGTCCGCGTGGAGCGCACGACGCCGATCGGCTGCAGGGTGATCATGGCGCGGGCGTAGGGCCGTGCCGGTCCGTTCGTCAATCCTCGGTCGCGCCGAGGAGCCGCGCAAGCCGCGCCTCGTCGAGCGCCGGCGCGAGCCGCGCCCGCAGCGCCTTCAGCGTCCCCGCGTACGCGCCGCCGAACCGCTCGCACTGGTCGCACCCGCGGAGGTGCGCCTCGATCCGCGCGCGCACCGCGGGCTCGACCGCATCGTCGAGGTAGTCCGCGAGCTCGGCGAGCACGCCGCCGCACCTGATGCCGGCGACCTCACGCTCTTGCATGACCGACCTCCTTCTTCCGCAGTGCCGCCATCACCCGCAGTCGCGCGCGGTGGAGCCGGCTCTTCATCGCCGGCACGCCGATCGCCAGCGTCTGCGCCGTCTCCTCGCCAGAGAGCCCCTCGAGATCGCGGAGCAGCAGCACCTCGCGCTCCTCCTCGGGCAGCGTGGCGAGCGCGGCCTCGAGCGTCGCGCGATCCTCGGCCAGCGAGGCGGCCCTCTCGGGATCGTCCCCGAAGCCGGCGGCGAGGCCCAGCTCGAGGAGCGGCGTGTCGGGCACCTCCCGGCGCGCCACGTCCTTGCGCGCGTGGAACGCGGCGTTGCGGGTGAGCGTGAACAGCCACGCCCGCACCGTCGACTCGCCGCGGAAGGTTCTCGCGTGGCGGAAGGCGGCGAGGAAGGCCTCCTGCAAGACATCGTCCGCGGTCGCCTCGTTCGTCGTGAGCGCGCGCGCGAGCCGCAGCGCGCGCTCGCCGTGGCGTCGACACAGCGCCGCGAACGCGGCCCGGTCGCCGGCCGCCACGCGTGCGATCAGCTCGCGGTCTTCGTCGTCGGGGGAGGCGTGATCTTGCAAGTCGAGATCCCGAAGAGAGTGTACAGCGGGCAGGAGCCGAGGAGCCCGGTGAGGAGGGGGACGAGGCCGAGGAAGGCCCACGGGGTCTTGGGACCCACGAAATACAGGGACAGGACGGCGAGCCCCAGCACCACCCGCACCGCGCGATCGATCCCGTGCTCGTTCTTGGCCAGCAGTTCCATGACGATCCTCCAGGTTTCGGGACCGTCTTCCGGCCCTCGACACCAGGAGTGCGGTCGGGGCCAGGAGGATTTCGAAAATCGGACTTTGGGAACCGGGTGCGCAGCCACCCACCCGCCGATTCTGTCAGTCAGAACAGGATGCGGGTGCGGATGTTGGTGGGTAGCGCGGCGATCGCCTTCTGCACCTCGTCGGCCACGTCGCGCCCGAGGTCCATCACGAGGTAGCCGATGTCCGGATCCGTCGAGAGCGACTGGGCCTCGATGTTGGCGTTGAGGTCCGAGACGATGCGCGTGATGTCGCGGAGCACGCCGGGGACGTTGCGGTGCACGTTGAGGATTCGATGGGTCTCGCGGCCCTCGAGCGCGGGCAGCTCCACCTGCGGGAAGTTCACCGCGCCGGTCGTCGCGCCCTGGTTCACGAACCGGATGAGCGCCGTGGCCACCTCGCGGCCGATCGCCTCCTGGGCCTCGGCGGTGGAGCCGCCGACGTGCGGGGTGAGCACCACGTTGGGCAGGCCCCGCAGCTCCGACTCGAAGCCGGGGCCGTTCGCCGCGGGCTCCTCGGGGTACACGTCGATCGCCGCGCCGGCGAGGTGCCCGCTCTTCACCGCGGCGGCGAGCGCCGGGATGACCACCACCGAGCCACGGCTCGCATTGAGCAGGTAGCTGCCCTTCTTCATCTGCGCGAGCTCGGGGGCGTCGATCATGTTCGCCGTCTCGCGCGTCTCCGGCACGTGGAGGGTCACGAAGTCGGCCGTCGCGAGCAGCTCGGCCATCGACTTCATCACGCGGTTGTTGCCCATGGGGAGGCGCGGCGCGATGTCGTAGAACACCACCTGCATGCCGATCATCTCGGCCATGACGCCGATCTGGCGGCCGATGTGGCCGTAGCCGATGACACCGAGGGTCTTGCCGCGCACCTCGTAGCAACCGACGGCCGCCTTGGTCCAGAGACCCTGGTGCAGGTCGCGCGAGCAGTCGCCGAGCTTGCGGGCCAGCATCACGATCTCCGCCAGGATCATCTCGGCGACCGAGCGGGTGTTGGAGAACGGCGCGTTGAACACGGGGACGCCATGGGCGTTCGCCGAAGCGAGGTCGACCTGGTTGGTGCCGATGCAGAAGCACCCGAGCGTGAGCAGGCGCCGCGCCGCCTCGAGCGCCGGGCCGCGCACCTGGGTCTTGCTGCGGATGCCGAGCACGTGGACGTCGGCGACGCGCGCCGCGAGCTCCTCGCCCTCGAGCGCGTGCTTGAGCGCCTCGACCTGGAACCCCTCGGCCTCGAACAGCTCGATGGCGCTCCGGTGGACGCCCTCGAGCAACAGCACCTTGATCTGGTCCTTGGGGAACGACGTCGTGCGCATGGCCCGCGCGAGCTAGCACGGGTGCCCCCCGCCTTGAACCCGCCCATGGAGGCGGCCGATGCTTCGCTCGCTCAGTCGTGTGGCTTGCACTTCTGGGTGCAGCTCTCGAGCTCGGCGTACACCTTCGCCGCCATCACGCAGGGGGCCTCGCAGGCGTAGACCAGCGGCTCCTCGGCCTGCTCCTTCTCGGCCTCCTTCAGGCACTCGGTGCGGAACGCGTCGCGCTCGGCGGCCGTGGGCTTCGCGTCCATGTCGGCGAAGGTGAGGTCCACCGCCTTCGTGCACACGGCCGCGGGCTCCGGCAGTGGCGGCGGTGGTGGCACCTCGGCGGTGGCCGTCGGCGTGTTGCGACAGCCGAGCAGCAGCACCACCCACCAGGCGGGCTTCATCGGAAGGCCCACCCGAGCGCCGCGGCGACGCACACCAGCGCGACCCACCCGAGCCACTGCGGCACCGACTTCACGGGCCCGTTGGGCCGCTCGATCGCGTGGCTCTGCTCCTGGTCGTGGTTCTCGGCGACCCATCGCACGCCCGCCGAGGGCTCGACCCCGGCCGCCACGCGCACCAGCAGGAGCGCGGGCTCCCGGTCGGCGAAGGGGTTGGTGACCCGCAGCGCGAGGGCGTCGTCGCTGACGCGAGGCAGGGTGATCTCGATCGCGCTCGCCTCCACGCGGTAGGCGCCGCTGCGCGCGCAGGCGTCGCACCCCCCACCGTCGCAGAGGTCGCAGCGGATCTTCGCCGGCACCTCGACCGAAAGACGCGCCCCCTCGCGCAGCCACTTCTGCGGCACCACGATCGACACGCGACCGCGGGGCGCCGAGACCTTGGCGTCGAGCGCGGTCGGGTCGAGCAGCTTCAGCATCAGGTGCGCTGGAGGACGCCGATGAACGGCAGGTTGCGGTACTTCTCGGCGAAGTCGAGGCCGTAGCCGATGACGAACTTGTCTTCGATGGTGAAGCCCAGGTAGTCGATCGGGACCTGCACGCGCGTGCGCGACGGCTTGTGCAGGAGGGCGCAGATCTTGAGGCTCTTCGGCTTGCGGGTCTGCAGGAGGTCGAGCAGGTAGTTGAGGGTGAGGCCCGTGTCGACGATGTCCTCGACCACGATCACGTCCTCGTCCTCGATGGGCCGGGTGAGGTCGGCCACGATCTGCACGACGCCGCTCGATTCGGTGCCCTCGCCGTACGAGCGCACCGCGAGGAAGTCGACGCGCAGGTGGTTCAGATCGATCGCGCGCACGAGGTCGGCGGCGAACACGAACGAGCCCTTGAGGACGATGACGATGACGGGGCGCTTGCCCTCGTAGTCCTTGTGCAGCTGCGCCCCGAGGGCCTTCACGCGCTCGGCGATCTGCTCGGCAGACAGGTAGGTGACGATCTGTTCCATGCTCGGCCGATCCGAGCCTAACAGCCGAGGCTCTGCAAGCGGGCGCGCAGCTTTTCGCACGCCGCCACCTTCCCCCCGAGTTTGTCGAGGCGCGCATCCACCGCCTTGCCGGCCGCGCAGCACTTCGCGACCGGCTCCCCGGTCTTGCAGCCGAGGATCAGCTCCTTCTCGGCCGCGTCGCCGGCGGCGCGGGCCTCGCCGGCGGGGAGCTTCCCGCTCGACTCGATCCACGCCGAGCCGGCGAGCCCGCACCCGCGTGCGAGCTCCTCGACCTCGGTGCCCACGCCGTCCTTGCTGCACGCAGCGACGACGAGCACACCGAGGACGAGGCGTTCGAACCTCACTCGGTCTCCTCGATCTCCGTGGGACCCATGACGCGGTACTTGCTCTCGACGTGACCGATCAGGTCGAGGAAGTACTTGTCCATCTTGGCGCCCGGGGTCTTGATCGAGTCGACGTAGAACGTGCCGCGCGCGCACTCCGGGTCCTTCGCGTCGCCGCGGCAGCGCCCGTCGACGAACACCATGATCATCTTCTGGAGGCGCGTGGCCTTCGAGGAGAGACCCTGGTTCATCAGCGGCGTGACGAGGAGCACGAACGCCTGCAGGTCCTCGGGGCTCTGGCCGTAGCCGTGGAGGAAGTAGACCGTCGGGTACTTGAGGCCCGCGTTCTCCTTGGCGTGGTAGCCCGGCGGCAGGATGACGGTCACCGGACCGGCGCGGCCGCTCTTGTCCTTGAACTCGTAGGTGCACGACTGCGTGCCCTCGCACGGGCCGAGACCGTCCACGTCGGGCGGGTTCTCGGTGAACGTGGTGTCACCGTCGGGCCAGCGCGAGCCGATGTAGAACAGGCCGGTCTGGATGCGGCGGAACACCTGATCGGCGTAGCCGACGTGCTGCCCGTCACCCTTCTCGATGTTGCGGTTGGTGGCGTCGATGTTGCCGTACCGCAGGTAGGTGGTCTTCGACAGGCCCTTGAAGTCGAGGTCCTTCGGGTCGAACGCCTCGTTGTCCTTGATGTCGACGTTCGGGAAGTACTGCCAGTCGTTGAAGATGATCGTGGGCCGGTTGCGGGCGACGAAGCCGCCCAGGTAGTGGTAGCCCACCGCGCCCCAGTTGAAGATGTCGCGGATGCCGCCGTCGCTGTAGTAGTCGAGCGCGTCGAGGGCCTTGTCGTCCCACGCGCCACCGACCGGCGGCTTCGACCAGCCGTTCATCTGGAACCGGCCGTCGCGGTCGAAGAAGGTCTGCAGGCCGGTCGCGAGGTCGAACTTGCCGTTGCCCTCGCCGGTGTCGTACGGGCAGGTGTCGCCGGTCGGGCACTTCACGCCGTCGAGGCCCACGTCCTCGAACTTCTCGCCCGTGTCGAGGTGGTTGTTGTTCTCGGTGCCGAGCGGGTTGTACTGCGGATCGTAGTCGTCGCCGGCCGGATCGGGGTTGGTGACCGCGTCGTAGCCGGCCTCGTCCTTGCTCGCCTTGCCGTCGCTGCCGAAGTCGTCGAACGGCTCCCACGGCTGCACGATCGTGGGCTCGCCCTCGTCGCGGACGCCGTTGCCGTTGTAGTCGACCGCGACCACCATCTCGAGCGGCTTCTGGCCGCCGGGGGCCCACTTGCCGGGCTCGCCGGGCTTGCTCGCGCCGTCGCACACCTTGATGACCGGCAGCTTGCCGTCGGGGTTGTAGCGCTTGTCGAAGTACCCGGTCTTGGCGATGGTCGCCTTCGTCGGGTCCTTGCAGTAGTCGGGCGCGCCGGCCGTCGTGTCCTCGATGATCGGGGCCGGCGGGTCGATGCCCGCGGCCACCCACGGATACTTGGCGTTGGTGCTCGCCGGGTTGCCCCACGCGGAGGCCACGTCGCGGAAGATGTTCACCATCGAGTCACGCCCGAAGGTGCCGCCCGTGCCGTCGACGCCGTTCTGGTGCCACCAGTTCTCGTACGTCTGCACGTGCTGGTACATCTCGGTCGGCTTGGTCGCCTCGGCCTTGCACGGCGTGGTCGGGACCGGATCGCCCGCCTTGTGCTCGCAGAACCCGCCGTAGTGGTTCTTGAACGAGTACGCGAGGAAGTGGCCTGCATCCATCGGGCCGCCGAGGGGCGCCACCACGTCGAACATGTCGTGGTGGTTCATGCCGAACATCGACGAGCCGATGCCGCCCATCGAGAAGCCGAACACCGCGCGGTGGGTCAGCTTGCGCTTCTTCTTCACCGTGCCCGCGTTGGCCGGCACGAACGGCTGGTAGGTGCCGAGGCGGGGCGCGTCGAAGCGCAGCACGAAGCCGGCGTCGCGGCGCTCGATGCGCGGGTTGGTGATGGGGACGAAGCGCGGCGTCTTGAGCGCGTTCGACGTGTACTGCATGCGCAGGTGCCGCAGCTTGGCGAGCTGGGGCATGATGGCCGGGTTGATCGGCACCTCGAACTGCAGCTCGCGGAGGAACTTCTTGTCGCTCGGGCCGAAGGTGATCGCGGGGCCGAGCGCGAGGTAGCCGTCGGGGCCCTTGCCGTCTGCCTTGCAGCCGATGGTCGCGTCGAACGGGTCGACCGTCGAGGCCTCCTCCAGCGGGTCGATGCTGGCCGGGTCCTTGGTCGCGCCGGCCGAGAGGGCGAGCGCGGCGGAAGAGCCCTTGAGGTTGCCGCCGGGTGCGATCTTGCCGCTCGCGTCCGCCGCGCACGCCGGGAGATCCTTGCCGCGGACCTCGACGTCGATGGTCGCGGTGCGCACGCCCCACTTGGCGGTCACCGTCGTCTTGCCCGCCGACACACCCACGATGTCGAGGGTGGTCTCGGGCTTGGCCGGCGTCGGGGTGAACGTGCCCTCGACCTTGGCCGCCGCGCCCGCGACGTCGATCGGGATGGTCTGCGGGGAGCAGACGTCGGGCTCGATGTAGACCCGCACCGTGCGCTTCTCACCCGGCGCCACCACCACGAGGCGCGCGTCGAAGCGGATCGCCTTGTTGGGATCCGAGGCCTCGAGACACCCATCGGTGGAGTCGACCGCGGCATCCGGGTTGGGCTGATTGTTTTCATCGCTGCCACAACCGACGAACCCGTAGAGTCCGACCACGAGGGCCAAGGCAGTGCTGGAAGAGGCGAAGCGCGCGACGGCAAGCTTGGGCATCCCGACATCGTAGCGTGATAGGAAGCCTGGAATGCGAGGAGCTTGCGCCGTCCTGGCCATGGCCGTGCTCCTCGTGCCGCAGCGCGTCGCGGCAGAGGACGATCTGGATGATCCGACCAAATGGCTCAAGGAGCTCGACCTCCAGGCCGGCGTGGTGGAGGCAGATCTCCGCCTCCGGGAGCTCGATCTCCGCGAGCGGGTGCGCGTGCGCCTGTCTCCTTACTACCTGCGCTCGGAGCAGATCCACCTCTCGCTCGGCAAGTGGGGCGTGCGGGTGGTGGGGTCGGGCATCCTCGGGTTCTGTCCCTGCGAGGATCCGCCGGTGGCGATCGGGTTCTCCGGCGGATGGGCCGGCCCCCCCGACGAGCTGATCGTCGAAGGACCGACCCTTCGCATCGCGGGCGTGCCGGTGTTCTGGCTGCCGTATCTGTGGCTCCGCAGTCCGCGCAAGGTCGGGCTCGGCATGCCGCAGGTCGCGTTCCGCGGGGTCGACGGCCTGTTCCTCGGCCAGACGCTGCACCTGCCGCTCGGGCGCGGGATGGAGATCGGCGTCGGCGGCTACACCCGCGCGGGGTTCGGCGCCTCGCTCGACTTCGCGACCGACACGAGCCTCGCCCGCGTGAGCTTCGACGCGCGCAGCGCCGCCAGCGTCGAGGGCTCGGGGGCGCCGAGCGGCCTCGGCCTCGGGCTCGATCTGCGCGGCGATCTCGGCCGCGCTCCTTCGACGGTGGCCTGGGACGTCTGGGCCTTGCGGGGTGCGCGTGGCGTCCGCACGACGCTCGATCGCGAGACGCTCGCGCACCCGTTCGATCACGCGACGGCCATCGCTCGTGTCGGTCCCGCGGGGCTCGGGTTCGAGCTGCTCGGCGTGCGCGGCGGCGACCTCGGTCGCGTCGACCTCGCGCGCACCCAGGTGTTCCTCGCGGAGTCGTTCGCGCTCGGTGACCGCGGCGGCGCTTACTTCGCCACCTCGCTCGGGCCGCGGGTGCGCGCGGGGTACGCCCCCGATCTGCTCGCCGACGCCACGTTCGGCCTCGAGCTCGGAGGCGCGCTCTCGACGCTCTCCTGGACCACCACCGCGCGCCTCGACGGCCGCGGCGCGCGCGCGGACGACC
>CAZUZY010000296.1:0-11140 GCA_964624885.1 uncultured Polyangiales bacterium
CGAGGGCCGCGCCGCCGGCGACGCCGAGCACGTACGGCTCGGCGAGGGGGTTGCGCAGCAGCGCCTGGAACGCGGCGCCGGTCACCGACAACCCGGCCCCGGCGAACAGCCCGAGCGCGACGCGCGGCAGTCGCGCCGAGACCAGGATGGCGCGGTCGAGCGAGTGGGGCTCGGCGAGCGCGCGGGACAGCGACACCGGCTGCCCGATCGACATGGCGAGCGCGATCGCGCCGACGAGCGCGAGGGAGGAGAGCGCGAGGCCGCGCCTCACGACTCGGGTTCGCCGGCCGCGAACGGCCGCCGCGGGCGAGGCTTCGCGCCGAGCAGGGCGAGCTGACCGCACGCGGCGCTCACGTCGTCGCCGCGCCGTCGCCGGATGAAGCACGCATAGCCGGCGTCGAGGAGGATCTTCTGGAACGCGAGCACGCCGCTGCGGTCGGGCGGCGCGAGGGTGGACGCCTCGATGGGGTTCATCGGGATGAGGTTGATCTTCACCGGGATCCCGCGGAGCAGCGCGGCGAGCCGGCGGGCCTCGGCGGCGTCGTCGTTCTGCCCGGAGACGAGGGTGAACTCGATGGTGAACCGACGCCGCTTGGGCAGCGGATACCGGCGCAGCGCGGCGAGGAGCTCGGCGAGCGGGTACTTCTTGTTGATCGGCATGAGCGCCGACCGCTGCTCGTCGGTGGTGGCGTGCAGCGAGATGGCGAGGGTGACCTGGCCCGCGAACTCCTGCCCGAGGCGGTCGATCTCCGGCACGAGGCCGGAGGTGGACACGGTGACCCGACGGCTCGAGAGGTCGATGCCCTCGCGGTGCGAGAGGATGCGCAGGGTGCGGGCGGTCGCGTCGTAGTTGTGGAGCGGCTCGCCCATGCCCATCAGCACGACGTTGCGGAGCTCCTCGCCCTCGTCGAGGCGCGCGCGCCCCTCGAGCACCTGGCCCACGATCTCCTCGGGGGCGAGGTGACGCTTGAGGCCCGCGACGCCGGAGGCGCAGAAGACGCACCCCATCGCGCAGCCGACCTGCGTGGAGATGCACTGGGTGACGCGGCGGACCGCGGCCGGCTCGTCGTCGTCGTCGACCGAGGAGGCGTCGGCGTCCTCGTCCTTGTCGCCGTCGGCGGCTTGAGCCGCAGCCGATCCGGGGCCGCTCACGGCCGGGATGAGCACGGTCTCGACGGTGGCCTGGTCGGCGAAGCGGACCAGGAGCTTGCGGGTGTCGTCGGTCGAGCGGCGCTCGGTGTCGACCTCGAGCACCGGGCGCAGGCCGTCCTCGTACAGTCGCTCGCGCAAGGCGACGGGGAGGTCGGTGATGGCGCGCGCGTCGCGCACGTTGCGCCGGTGGATGGCCTGGAACACCTGCGTCGCGCGGAACGGGCGCTCGCCGAGGCGCACGAGGGCCTCACGCCACTCCTCGGGCGTGCGGACCAGCGGGTGGGGCAGGGGCGACGACACGCCCGCGGTGTAGCATGTCCGGCCCGAAGGACCTCGAACGGGGTGGTAGTGTCGGGGATGGCCCAGCGGCTCCGTCCGCGCACACTGTTCTTCCGCGTTCTCGCGCTCGTCGCGGTGCTCGGCCTCTTGCTCCTCGGCACGATCGTGCTGACCCAGCACACGGGTGCCGAGATGGGGGAGCGGTGTGTGCAAGGCGCCTTCGCGTGCAAGAACGCTGGCTTCAACGACGCGCGTTGCCTCATGTCCGGCCCCGAGGGGGTCTGCACCCGGCTCTGCGACGACGACACGCCTTGCCCGAAGGGGTGGCGCTGCGAGGTCGCGGTCTGGGTCACCCGCGCGAAGCCGGAGGACCTGCGCGGTCGCGCGGAGCGACTGTGCGTGCCACGCCCCTGACGCCGGCGACGTGTCGCTGTGGCGGTCACTTCTCGATCGCGACGAGCTCGACGTCGAACACGAGGAGGCCGGTCGGCACGCCGGGCTTGGGCGCGTCGCCGTAGCCGAGCGCGCCCGGGATCCAGAGCCGCCGCTGCTCGCCGACCCGCATCGAGAGCATGCCCTCGGCGAAGCCCTTGATGACCGAGCTCGGGTAGAACTTCGCGGTCGACTTGCGGACGACCGAGCTGTCGAACATCTTCCCGTCGGGCGTCCAGCCCGTGTAGTGCACGACGCAGGCGTCCTTGTCCGTCGGGCGCGCGCCGGTCCCCGCGCGCAGCACCTTCGAGCGGAGCCCGCTCGCGGAGACCTCGGCGTCGGGCGGCGCGGCGGCGACCGTGGCGGGGGCCGGGATCGGCCCGGAGGCGGGCGCGACGGTGACCATGGGATCCTCGCGCACGGCCTTCCTGCCGAGCACCGGCGGCACGAAGGCGTGGGCCACGCCGGTGGCGCTCGCCATGAGGGCGACCACCAGGAGCGCGCGACGGCCGAGCATCGAGAGAGCGTGCCACTCGAGGCCCTGGGCGAGAAGGGGCCGTGAAACATAGATACACTATGCTGTGCGCCGCATTCCTCGTTCGTCGCTCCAAGCCCGAAGAGTGTGACCATCGCGCGGGCGCCAAGATCCGCCTCGAGGCCGTGTCGCACGCAGGAACAGAGAGGAGGCTCCATGCGAAGCCCTGTCTCGCGGCTGCTGGTCTGCGGCGCGGCGTCCGTCGTCGTCGTGCTGGCCGGCTGCGCGCGCAAACCGTCCCCGCCGCGTCCCGAGCCCGTCACGCCCGTCGTCGTCTGCACGCCCGCCCTCGAACGCAAGGTCGGCGAGGGTCACACCGTGGGCAACCTGACCGTCTACCCGATCACCTCGTGCGCCCAGGTCGATCCGGGCCCCATCGTGACCCTGGACGAAGCGCTCGCGAAGGGCACCGCCGTGATCCACGAGCTCGAAGGCGGCGGCTCGGTGAACACGCTCTCGATCGAGAACAAGGGTGAAGAGCCGGTGTTCGTGCTGGCCGGCACCATCGTCAAAGGGGGGAAACAAGACCGGCAGATCGGGCAGGACTACCTGATCGGCGCGCGAGACAAGGCCGCCGTGGACGCGTTCTGCGTCGAGCACGGTCGGTGGAGCGAGCTGCGCGACGGCAAGGAGACGGGCGGGGTGTTCCGCGTCGCCGCGGTGATCGCCACCTCGAAGGTGCGCGTCGCGGGCCAGTACGAGAAGAACCAGGGCAAGGTGTGGGCGAAGGTGGCGGAGACCAACGCGACCTCCGCCCAGGCCCCACCGTCGGACACGCTGCTCGCGTCCATCGACGACACCGCCCTCGCGAGCGCCCGCGACGCGACGGCCGAGCGCCTCGGGCGCGCGCTCGCGGGGCTGCCCGGTCGGCAGAGCATCGTCGGATTCGCCTACGTGATCGACGGCAAGATCCAGGGCGCGCGCTGGTTCGTGCACCACCGCGTCTACGCGATGCACGAGCAGAAGCTCCTGCGCAGCGTGGCGTTCGACGCCGCCCTGGTCGCGGCCGAGACCGGGACCAAGGGCACGGGGTCGAAGCCACCCCCGCCGGACGCGGTGGAGGCGTTCCTCACGAGCGTGGAGAAGCAGGCGGTGAAGGAGCAGCGCGACACCACCGCGGGCAACGTCAACGCCTACCAGGAGTCGCCGAAGGCCTACGGGGCGAAGATGATGCTCAAGCCCGCCGCGACCGCGTCGTCGAGCGCGGCGCCCACCAAGGCGCTGACCGTGGACGTGACGTCGAAGTGAGCAGAGAGGGTCCCGTTCCGGCGACGGACTAGCCTTTGTCCGGCTACGGGGCGACACTGCCTCCGCATGCGTTCGGAGACCCAGAAAGCCCTGTTCATCGCGGGGGCATACTGCGTCTCGGCCGCGCTCTACATCGTTCTTTCGTCACGCGTCGCCGCCGCCCTCGCCAGCGACGTGGCGAGCCTCGAGCGCATCGAGCGCATGAAGGGCGTGGCGTTCATCCTCGTGACGTCGGCCGTGTTGTTCTTCGCCACGCGGTATTCCTTGCTCCGCACGGCCGCCGACGCGCGGGCGCTGGCCCAGCAGCGCGAGGCCCTCGTCGCGACCGAGCGCAAGGCCACCGCGGGCATGATGGCCGCGGCGATCGCCCACGACGCCAACAACGTGCTGACGGCGCTGCTCGGGGAGCTCGCCCTCGTCGAGGACGAGGTCGGCAAGCGGCCCGAGCTCGAGAACCTGGGCGCCGCCGCCCACCGCCTCGTCGACCTCCATCGCCGCCTCATCACCGCGGCCAAGGCGCAGAGCGAGACCGTGCGGCAGGTCGACCTCGCACCGTTCTGTCAGGAGGTGCTCGGCGTCTACCGGCCCCACAGCGCGCTCCGTCGGTGCAAGGTCACGACGAACTTCGAAGGAGTCCCGGGCGACGCGCGCCTCCGCGTGAGCCCCGTGCTGCTCCAGCAGATCCTGGGCAACCTGCTGGTGAACGCGGCCGAGGCCACCGAGGGCAAGGGCGCCGTGGAGCTCCGTCTGCTCGACGAGGGTGGCGCGTTCGTGGTCGAGGTCCACGACGACGGCCCTGGTGTGCCCGCCGACCGGAAGAAGGGCCTGTTCGAGGCGCTCGTCACCACCAAGGCCACCGGCACCGGCCTCGGACTCTACTCGGCGCGCGCGTGCGCCACGGCGGGCGGGTTCACGCTCGCGGTCGACGACTCGCCGCTCGGCGGCGCTTGCTTCCGGGTCACGCTGCCGCGCCCGGGGTGACGCGCGCGTGGCTTCGCGATAGCGGCTGCCGATGCGTTGGTGCTTCCTGCTCGTCGGGCTCGTGGCCTGCGGCCCGAGCCGCCCTCCGACCGACTCGGCCAAGCCGTGTTCGTGCGCCGCTTCCGCGAAGCCGAGCTGACGCGCGCCGTTGACCAGCGGCCCTCGCCCGTGGGACACCCGCCGGATGGGGGCATCGAAGGTCGACACGGCATCGGTCGGCGGGGGAATCGCGGCCACGGGCGTCGTGGTGGCGATGGTCATGGCGATGGTTCGCACGAGCTCCGAGACCGACTACGTCCTCGAGCGCGCGATCGGCGGTCGGGTGGGGATCCTCGTCGCGTGCCTGGGCCTCGTGGTCGGGGGCGCCGTCTTGTACGCGGGCGGTCTCTTGCGCAGGGTGGCCCGCGAAGCGTGCAAGGCCGCCCGCGTCGCCGTCCGCGCGCACCGCGCCATGACCCGGCTGCGATGGCTCGGGACCCTCTGCATGCTGTCCGTCGTCCCGGGGTTCAGGCTCCTCCGCGGGGTCGCCGAAGTCTCCCGGGAGCCCATCGCGGAGCTCGCCTTCCTGGCGACGTTGTTCGTCGTCGGCGCGCTCGTGTACGTCGTGGGCGAGATCGGCGACACGGTGTTCGACCTCACCGGCAAGACCTGAGACAGGCATGGGATGCCGAAGCTGGTCTGCCCTTGCGGCTACGTCCACGACCTGAGCCCGATCCCGGACGATGGCTGGGTGCTCGTGCGCGATCGGGACTACGAGGCGTTGCTCGCGTGGGAGGCCCGGCGTGACGCCCTCGG
Source organism: uncultured Polyangiales bacterium (assembly GCA_964624885.1). Taxonomy (GTDB): domain Bacteria; phylum Myxococcota_A; class Polyangia; order Polyangiales; family JADJMO01; genus JADJMO01. Next base: position 5,423 of record CAZUZY010000296.1, read on the forward strand.
TTCTCCTGCCCCTGGCTCCGCCGACTTCGAGACCCTCGTCGCGGCGGACGCTGCGGTGAACGAGCTCACCGTGCGCCTGTTCGAGTGCCCCGCCTGCGGTCGCCTCGCCCGAGGCAAGGGTGCCGGGTTCGTGTTCTTCCGCCCGGATCCGTGACGACGCGAGGTGAGCGAGTCGGTCCCGTGCCCGCGATTCCGCCGGCTCCGATCGCGCGTGGCTTGACGGGGGTGCCGGATGCGTTACGGGTCCGCCCATGGGAGACGCCCCCGAAGCCACGCACAAGTTCCAGGCCGAGGTCAGCCAGGTCCTGCACCTGGTCATCCACTCGCTCTACAGCCACAAGGAGATCTTCCTCCGGGAGCTGGTCTCCAACGCGAGCGACGCGCTCGACAAGCTGCGGTTCCGGGCGTTGACCGAGCCGGGCCTGCTGGAGGGCGGCCCCGAGCTCGAGATCCGGATCGTCCCCGACGAGGCCGCGGGCACGCTCACCCTCGAGGACTCGGGCATCGGCATGACGCGCGACGAGCTCGTCAGCCACCTCGGCACCATCGCGCACAGCGGGTCGCGGGCGTTCCTCGCCATGCTGCAGCAGCAGGGCAAGGACAAGGACGTCACCCTCATCGGGCAGTTCGGCGTCGGCTTCTACAGCGCCTATCTGGTGGCCGATCGCGTCGAGGTCGTGTCGCGCGCCGCCGGCAGCGACGAGGCGTGGCGGTGGGAGTCCGAGGCCAAGGACACCTTCACCGTGCTGCCCGCCGAGCGGGCCACCCGCGGCACCTCGGTGATCTTGCACCTGCGCAAGGAGCACCAGGAGTTCCTCACGCCGTGGCGCCTGCGCGAGCTCGTGCGCCGCTACTCGGACTTCGTGAGCCACCCGATCCGGCTGCGCGGCAAGGACAAGGACGGCAAGGAAGAGGACGAGACCATCAACCGCGCGAGCGCGCTGTGGCAGCGCAGCAAGAGCGAGATCACCGCCGACCAGTACGAGGAGCTCTACAAGCACCTCACCCACGACGCCGCCGCGCCGCTCGCCCACACCCACTTCCAGATCGAGGGCAACCAGCAGTTCGCGGGGCTGCTCTACCTGCCCCGCGCCGAGGACCGCGATCTCTTCTCCGACGAGCGCAAGAAGGGCATCCGCCTGTTCGTCAAGCGCGTGTTCATCATGGAGGACTGCGAGCAGCTCCTGCCGCCGTGGCTCCGGTTCGTGCGGGGCGTCATCGACAGCGACGACCTCCCGCTGAACGTCTCGCGCGAGATGCTGCAGGACTCGGCCGCCGTCCGGGCCATCAAGCGGCAGGTGGTCAAGAAGGTGCTCGACCTCCTCGACGAGGTGCAGAAGGAGCGCCCCGCCGACTACGCGGAGTTCTTCCGCGCCCACGGCGCCACGATCAAGAGCGGCCTCGCCACCGACTTCGAGCACCGCGAGAAGATCGGCGCGCTCGTGCGGTTCGCCTCCTCGTACGCGGTGGACCACCCCGACACGGAGCACGGTGGGCTCACCTCGCTCGAGGGCTACGTCGGCCGCATGAAGGAGGGGCAGCCGGCGATCTACTACGTCACCGGCGAGTCGCTGAAGGCCATCGCCGGTTCGCCCCACCTCGAGGCGCTGCGCCAGCGCGACTACGAGGTGCTCTACCTCACCGACCCGGTCGACGAGTGGGCGGTCGACGGCTTGCGCGAGTTCTCCGGCAAGAAGCTCGTCTCGGCGATGCGGGCGGAGCTCCCGCTCGAGGAGTCGGAGGAAGAGAAGACGGAGCGCGAGAAGGCCAAGGGCGACCTCGGCCCGCTGCTCGCGGCGATGCACGAGATCCTCAAGGATCACGTGAAGGAGGTCCGGATCTCGGACCGCCTCACCGACTCGCCGGCGTGCCTCGTCGGCGTGGAGAGCGGCACCAACCCGTACCTCGAGCGCGTGCTCAAGGAGCGTGGCCACGCGGTGCCACGGCAGCAGCGGATCCTCGAGGTCAACGCCAAGCACCCGCTCCTCGTGAAGATGGCGGCGCTGCACGCGCGCGAGGCCGCTTCGGCAGAGGTCATCGGCTGGACCGAGACGCTCTACGATCAGGCACTGCTCACCGAGGGCAGCGCCATCGAGGACCCGCAGCGGTTCGCGAAGCGGGTCGCCGAGCTGCTCACGCTCGCCGCCGCGACGAAGGCCTGAGCGTCACGGCGAGGGCGTGCAGTAGTTCACGTAGGCCTCGGTCGAGTACGCGCCGTGCTCGCCGTTGCCGGTGATCCGCGCGAGGAACACCGGGGGCGGGACGTATCCCGGGCCCGGCGTGCCAGGCTTCGGGCACAGCTCCGCGGGCAGCGTGCTCGTCGTGTTCAGCAACGAGATCGAAGTGTTCACGAACGGGCTCGTCGATTCGCTCAGGGTCCCTCCCCAGCCCGTGCTGTCGAACGGCGCGGGCGCAGGGGGGGCACCGAACGAGGTGGCCGTGCCGGGGATGACGTGGATCGTCCCGGCGACCGTCTTCAACGCACCCCCCGCGCCGTGCGGCACGGTCAGGTACATCGTGGCCGACTTGAAGCTGCCCGTGTTGACCGTCGCCGAGGCCGTGAACGGCGAGGCGTCCACGTTCTTGTGGCAGGTCACCCGCACCGCGGGGGGCCAGCGGCCGCCACCCTCCGCGTCGGCGCAGCTCGCCGTGAAGGTGCCGCCGTCCATGCGACCCTTGACGAGGAACCCGAAGCCCGAGAACCGGTTCACGTCGCCCTTGCAGCGGGTGGAGAGCGCCTCGAACCCGGGGCCGCTCGCGAGCACGGCGCGCTCGCTGCCCGAGCCGAACGACGGAGCCCCGCCCAGCGTCGCCACGGTCTTGCCGCCCGTCTGCACCTCCACCGCATCGATGACGGCGCACGCCGGCTCGGGCGTCGCGAGCGACACACGACCGCGGAGCTCGACGCGCGGCGCGGCGCCGTCCATCTCGAAGTACGCGAGCTCGAAGAGGTCGCAGTACGCCTTCACCGCCGCGGCGCCCGCCTTGGGTGTGCAGACGACGCCCGTGTCGGGAGCGGCGTCCGTGGGAGCGGCGTCGGAGGTCGCCGTGTCCGTTGTCGTCGTGTCCGGTGTCGCCGCGTCCGGCGTCGAGCCATCCGCCGTGGCCTCCGACGAACCGTCGTCGCTGGCGTCGGTCGGAGCGGTGGCTTCTGGGTCGGAGCCGCCACACGCGGTGAGCGAGAGCAGAGTGACGAGCGAGACGGCAGAGCGGAGACGCATGCGGACCTCGGTTGCGGCCTCTGCGAGCCGCGTTCATGCTGCGCGCGATGTCGCTCCCTGCCGCCGTCCGCACGTCCGCGTCGGGCGGCACCCTCATCGCCGTGCGTGCCAAGCCGCGGGCGTCGCGCTCCGCGATCCTCGGCCTGGTCACCGATCCGAACGGCGCGGTCGCCCTCGACGTCGCCGTCGCGGCGCCGCCGGTCGACGGCGCGGCCAACACCGAGATCGTCGCCTACCTGGCCGGCGTCCTCGGCCTGCCCAAGCGGGCGGTCCGCATCGCGCGGGGCGACGGGAGCCGGCACAAGATGGTCGAGGTGGACGCGCCGACCGAGGCCGTCCTCGCGCGCCTCGCCGACCTCGTGTAGCTTCGACCGGTGCGCCTCCCGTTTCACAAGTACGAGGGAACGGCCAACGATTTCCTGGTGATCGAGCGCGCCGACGACCTCGATCCAGCGGTCGTGCGGGCTCTCTGCGATCGTCACCGTGGCGTCGGCGGCGACGGCGTGCTCCTGGTCCGCCCAGGCCCCCGTCCACGCATGATCGTGCGCAATGCCGACGGCTCGCGCCCCGAGATGTGCGGCAACGGCGTGCGGTGCGTGGCCCTGCACCTCGCCCGCACCCGGGACGACCAGGGGCCGTTCGAGATCACCGTCGACACCGACGCCGGCCCGCGCACCTGCGTCGTCGAGCGGGTCGGCGACGCGGGAGAGATCACCGTCGACATGGGCGTGGTCAAGGTGCTCGACACGGTCTCGGTCGAGCACGAGGGCCGCACCCTGCGCCTCGTGCGCGCGGACGCCGGCAACCCGCACGCCATCACCTTCGACCCGCTGGACGACGCCGGGCTCGACGCGCTCGGCGCGCGCCTCCAGCACGACCCCCTCTTCCCGAGCGGGGTCAACCTCGAGCGCGTGGTCGACGACGGAGATCTCGCCGACACGCTGGTGTTCGAGCGCGGCGTGGGGCGCACCCTCGCGTGCGGCACCGGGGCGTGCGCGGTCGCTGCCGTGCTCGTGGCCGAGAAGCGACGCCCGCTCGATCGCCCGATCAAGGTCCGTCTCCCCGGGGGCGTGCTCCGCATCACCCTCGAGCGGGTCCCGACCGGCGCTCGCGTGCGGATGCGTGGCCCAGCGCGGTTCGTCTTCGCGGGGACCGTGGAGCTGCCGTCGGGGGCCGCGTCGTGAGCGAGGCCGCGCCGCCGCCGGTCGTCTCCCGCGTCCTCGTCGTCTCCGCCGATCCCGAGATCCACAGCACGATTGCGCGGGCCCTCGAGCTCTACGCCTCCGACGAGACCCAGGTGGTCCGCCTGTTCCACGCCGAGACCGCGTCCGACGCGCTCGCGCTCGCCGCCGCGCAGTCGCCCCGCATCGCGTTCGTCGACGTCACCCTCGGGCAGGGGGCCGGCATCGGGCTCGTGCACTTCTTGCCCGCCAGCGTGGCGGGGCTCGTGGTCGTGGCCATCGTCCCCGAGGGCGCCAACGGCGACGTGCGCCTGGTCGAGCAGGCGGCCTCGCTCGGCGCCTCGTGGGTGCTGCTCGGAGAGCTCACCGGCGACGACGTCCTCCGCGCGTTCGGCCGCGTCTCCCCGGGCTCCGTCTCCACGCCGCCGCCACGGTTCGCCACCCAGCCCCCCATCGCGGAGCCGCCGGAGACGCGACGCGCCCTCGCCATCTCGGACACCCGCACCCTCGCCGACCTCGACACCACCCTCGGGGCGCTCGCTTCCTCGTTGCCCAAGGCCGATCCGCGGGTCCCGCTGTGCCACGAGCTGCGCGCGGCCCTCGAGCGCTGCACCGCCGACGAGCGCGTGCGCCGCGCCACGCTGCAGGACCCCTCCACCTCGGCGTACTCCTTCGCCTACTTCGTCGACCTCGCCGGGCGCGAGATCGACCTCGCGCGTCGGCACGGGCGCAGGTTCGCGCTCGCCACCGTCGAGCTCGCCCCCGGCGCGCTCGACCCACGGACCGCGGTCGAGGTGGTGCTCGGGGCCGTGCGCGACACCGACGTGGTGGCGCGGGCCGAGGAGCACGAGCTCCTGCTCTTGCTGCCGGAGACCGGCACCAAGGGCGCGCGCACGCTGCGTCGGCGGGTCATCGAGCGCATCCACGCGCACGCGCGGCGCAACCTCGACGGGCCGCCGCTGCGCATGGGCATCGCGGGTTTCCCCTGGGACGGCGAGGACCTCTCCCGCTTGCTGCGGGTCGCCCGTCGCCGCGCCGAGCGCTGGTCCACCTGGGATTCTCCGAGCGCCGCGCAGGGGCTCCTGCAGCGCGCGGTCGACGCGCTCGCGCGGGGGCTCCTGCCCGACGCCGTCGGTCCGCTCTCGCCGATCGACGTCCCGCTGCGTGAGGCCTGGTCGATCTTCGACACGCTGGTGCGCGAGTCCACCCGCGCGGGCGACGCGACCATCGCGCTGCACGCACCCCACGACGCGTCGGTCGAGGTGGTGGGGCTCGGACCGGCGGTGCGCGCCGCGGCGCTCGAGGCGATCGGCGCC
>CAZUZY010000297.1:0-10987 GCA_964624885.1 uncultured Polyangiales bacterium
AGGCTGGGCGGCGGCTCCTCGGGCTCGGGCTCCGCGCGCGGTGGCTCCTTCGGCGGTGGCGGCGGCAGCGAGCGGCGCTCTTCGCGCAGCGCCACCGCGCGATCGAGCAGCGCCTTGCTCTTCACGTCGAGGCGCGTGAACCGCAGCATCAGCGCGCCCTCTTCCTGCGCGGTCGGGGCGCGATGACCGACCACGCGGCCCTCGCCCCGCATCACCGCGGTCCCGTCGCGCAGGCAGACCTCGAACCGGAGCACCACGCCGTTCGGGCGGCTCGGTGCCCCGATGAGCACGATGCCCGTGCGCGAGAACGCCCCCACCTCGGCGTCGAGCAGCGCCTGCTCGTCGGCGAAAGGTCGGACGACGCGCACGGCGACGGGCGGGCTTCGCTCCTCCATCCCGCACGAAGGTCGCAAGGTTCACCGCGGCCCGCAAGTATCCTCCGACCGATGGCCCTCCGCCCCGATGCTCCGTTCGCCGTCCGCCTGCCGAGCGGCGCGCGCGCGCGGGTGACGGGCCGTCGGGTCTCCCCCCCGCCCCCCTCGTTGCCCGCCGCCCTCCGCGCCTCCGCCGTGGAGGCGGACGTCGACGTCGAAGGTCTCTGCCTCGCCGACGCCCACGTCCTCGAGGCGCTCCTGGTCGCCGCGGGCGTGGTCGTCCCGCCACCCACCGTGCTCGAGTGCCGCAACTGCGCGCGCGTCGTGCCGTTCGCCGTCGCGGAGGCCATTCCGACGGGGCCGCTGCTGGACCCGCCGGGCGACGAGGCGCTGGACCGCACCCTCCTCGGCGAGCACGAGCACCCCTTCCCCACGCCCGTCCCGATCCGCGGGGAGCTCGCCCCCACCTTCCGCCTCGGCCCGCGCACCCTTCGCGATCGCCTCCGCCTCGAGCAGGTGCTCGGCGACGACCCCCAGGCCCCGCTCCCGCTCGGCGGGCCGCTGATCCGCGCGCTGGGTCTCGTCGCGCTCGGCACGATTCAAAGCCCCACCGCGATCGCGCGCGCCCTCGCCGCGCTGGACGACGACGCCTTCGACGCCGCGTGGGACGCCATCTCCGAGGCCTTCGATCGTCAGCACTGGCCCCCGCGACTGCTCGTCCCCGTGGCCTGCCCGGAGTGCGGCGCGCGCCACGATCTCGAGGCAGCGGGCCTCCGTCCGCTCACCTGGTCTGGACCGCGCTCGCAGAGCGCCGTGCCGTTTCCCCCGCTCGAGACGTTCCGCGCCCGCGCCGCCGCGCTCGTGGAGGAGATCTTCGCCGCCGAGGACCCGGCGGATCTCGAGGGCGTCGAGGTCACCGTCGAGGAGGGCGTCCCGCCGTGCGACGACGGCGGCGATCCCTTGCTCGGGAGCTATACGCCCTCACCCGAGGCCGACGGCGACGTGCGAGGGCCGGTGGCGCGGTTCCGCATCGAGCTCTACTACCGCACCTTCCGCAGCGACTACGAGGACGAACCCTACGACTGGGAAGCGGAGATCCGCGAGACGATCGAGCACGAGCTCGAGCACCATCACAACTTCCTCTCCGGCCACGATCCACTCGACGAAGCCGAGCGCGCCGCCATCGTGCACGAGCGGGAACGCCTGCTCGGCCGCCCTGGCTCGCGCGAGGTCGCCGGCCGTCTCGGCTTCTTGCTCGGAGACTTCGCCCAGTTCGTCAAGGCGATCTGGCCACTCCTCGCGCTGGTCTTCGTCGGTCTCCTCGTCCTCGAGATGTGCGGGCGTTAGGACTGGCCGAAGTCGACCGGATCACGCCCGAACAACCCCGTTTGACATCGACGATTGCTCCGGCCTACCTTCCGGGGCGATGGCCAGCACCCGCACCCCGAAGAACCGCCGTGGAAGCCCCGAAGCGATCGAGAAGCGTCGCGCGGCCCGGGCCTTCAACCAGCTGCTCGCCGGCAAGGTCAAGGCCACCAAGGTCGACGGCCGCACCGAGAAGCGTCGGGCCCGCCTGCTGGACGAGCTCGGCGAGGGCACCGCCCGCGGCGGTCGCGCGCTCAAGCCCATCGACGTGCTCTCCCGCGTCGAGGAGCTGCTCGCCCTCGGCGAGACGGTGGCCTCCATCAAGAAGGTGCGTCGCATCCCCCGTCCCCTCCGCACCGACGCCGACAAGGTCGAGCTGGTCAAGCGCCTCCACGCCGCGTACGGCTTCCGCCCCGAGGTCTACTGCTTCGTCGGCTTCGGCGAAGACGCCCTGGTCAAGGCGGGCCTCGTCGAGAAGGCGCCTCGCCGCCCGGCCACCACGGCGCGCAAGTAGCCCGGCCCGATTTCGAGGGCGCCGGGCTCTGTTGGCTCGGGACGGGCTTTCCCAGCGCCTCTCCCCGATCTAGACCTCCGTCGATGTCCGCGTCCCGCTCCCTGCGCCGTGTCGCCTTCGTCGTCGCGCCGCTCGCCTTCGTGGGTCTGCTCCTCGCGAGCTCGAGGGCCGGCGCGGTCGACGCCCCCGCCGACACGAGCCCCGTCGTGGTCAAGATCGGCGACCGCACGGTCCGCGCGAGCGAGCTCCGCAAGGCGCTGGCTGGCGTGCCGGCGTTCGAGCTGCTCGCCCTCGGCACCACCAAGATCGACGTCCTGCACAAGTACGTCGACGAGGCGGTCGTCCGCGAGCTCCTCGTGGCCGAGGCCGCCAAGAAGCGCGGCGCCCTCGCCGATCGTGGCGTGCAGCTCCAGCTCATGAAGGCGCTCGCGGGCGCGGTGGTCCGCAAGGAGCTCGGCGGGCTCGGCGGCCCGGCAGACGTGCCCATCGCCGAGGTGCAGGCCTACTACGACGCGCACGCCGCCGAGTACAAGAGCCCCGAGCGGGTGCGTCTCTGGCATCTCGTCGTGGCCACCAAGGCCGAGGCCGAGGCCGCGCTCACCAAGGTGCTGGCCGATCCCACCCGCGAGGGCTGGCCCAAGCTCGTGAGCGAGATCAGCCTCGATCCCGGCACCCGCAAGTCGAGCGGCGATCTCGGCTTCGTGTCGGCCGACGGCAAGACCACCGAGCCCAAGGTCGTGGTCCCGAAGGAGCTCGCCACCGCGGGCTTCGCCCTCAAGGACGGCGAGATCGGCAAGACCGTCGTCCAGTCGCCTTCGGGCTTCCACGTGCTCTGGCGCAAAGGCTCCACCCCCGCGATGATCCGCAGCCTGACCGAGGAGGCCGCGACCATCCGCGAGCTCCTGTTCGAGCAGAAGCGAGAGAAGGCCTACAAGGCCCTCGTCGAGCGGCTGCGCACGCAGGCCAAGGTCGAGACGGACGAGTCGCTCCTCCCGTTGCCCACGCTCGACGTCGGCGCCCGCCCCGTGCCCCGGCCGGCCCCCGGTCAGCCCACGAAATAGCGCTGGCTCGCGCTCGTTCCGCCCCGGAATACTTAGCGATTGCTCGGGACGAGGCCGGCTGCTACCGCTCGGATGTGACCTCGGAGGCAGCGCGTCTGCACCCGGGACACGATGCGCAGGTGCGTCTCGCCTCCCGAGACGCTGCAGCAGCGCACGCCCGGGGTGCACCTCATCGGCCATCGGCCGTGGCCGACGCGCGTCCGACGTCCGCGTCCGTGGAGGGTCTCCGTGCCTGGGCGCGGACCGATCGGCCCGCGGCCTCGCTCGTGGTGGTCGGGGTCGTCAACGTCACGCCCGACTCGTTCTCGGACGGCGGTCGCTACGTCGATCCGAGCGCGGCCATCGCCCACGTCGACCGGCTGCTCGCCGAGGGGGCCGACGTGGTCGAGATCGGCGGCGAGTCCACCCGACCGGCGGGCGCGGACTACGGCGCCGGCCACGCGGTGGTGACGCCCGAGGTCCAGCTCGCCCGCGTGGTGCCGGTGCTCCGCCACGCGGTCGTCGCCGCCGCGGCCTGTGGTGCTCGCGTCGCCATCGACACCGCCTCCCCCGTCGTGGCGCGCGCGGCCCTCACCGAGGGTGCGACCATCGTGAACGACGTCTCCTGCCTCGCCGACCCGGAGCTCGCCCGCGTCACGGCCGAGGCGGCAGGCTGGTTCGTGCTCATGCACGCTCGCCCAGGGGCCACCTCGGCCTACCGAGACGTCGTCGCCGACGTCGTCGCCGAGTGGTCCGCGGCGCGGGATCGCGCCGTCGCCGCCGGTCTCCGCCGCGAGCGCATCGTCTTCGATCCGGGCCTCGGCTTCGGCAAGGCGCCCGCCGACAGCCTCCGCCTCCTCGCCGCGCTCCCTTCGCTCCGCGCGCTCGGTCACCCGATCTACGTCGGCGCGAGCCGCAAGGGCCTGCTCGCGTTCGCCGAGGAGCGCGCCGGCCTTCCGAGGAGCGCCCCCGCCGCGCGGGACCCGGGCACCGTCGCCGTCACTTCCTACGTGCGCGCGCACGCCCACGCGGTGCGGGTCCACGACGTCCACGGCACGCGGCAGGCGCTGGCGGTGCTCGACGCGCTCGCCGCCGCCGAGCCGGCCGATCCGGGGGAGCACGGCTGATGCTCGAGGCGCTCCGCCAGCTCTTCTTCGGGCGTCCGACGAGCCAGATCGCCCTCGATCTGCTCGACATCCTGCTCGTCGCGTACCTCGTCTACCGCGTGCTGCTCGCGCTCAAGGGCACCCGCGCGATGCAGATGGTCACCGGCCTCGTGGTCCTCGCCGGCGTGTACCTGGCCGGCCGCTGGATCGGTCTCGTCACCCTCACGAACGTCCTCTCCACGCTGCTCTCGTCGATCATCGTGGTGGTGGTGGTCGTGTTCCAGAACGACCTGCGCCGCGCGCTCAGCCGCGCCGGCACGCGCCCGCTGTTCCGCGGCCTCACCCGCGACGACGAGGCGCGCGTCATCGAGGAGATCGTCGCCGCGGTCACCGAGCTCGCCCGCCTGCGCTACGGCGCCATCATCACCTGGGAGCGCGACGCCAACCTCGACGAGTTCGTCATGGGGGCGGGCACGCCCATCGACGCGCAGGTCACCCGGGAGCTGCTGGTCACCACGTTCGTGCCGGTCGCCGAGAACAAGCTGCACGACGGGGCGGTCATCGTCCGCAGCCTCCGCATCGCGCACGCGGGCGTGTTCTTCCCGATGCCCGAGAAGCTCGGCCTCGACAAGCAGTTCGGGTCGCGCCACCGCGCGGCCATCGGCATCACCGCCGACACCGACGCCATCGCCATCGTCGTCTCCGAGGAGCGCGGCACGATCATGTTCTGCTTCCAAGAGAACCACGTCGACAACGTCACGCCCGACCAGCTCCGCAACCTCCTGCGTCGCTACGAGCAGCCCAAGAAGAAGAAGCCCGCCAAGGCGGCCTCGGTCGGGCCCGGCTCCTCGCGTCGGTCGCTGCCCCCACCGCCCTCGGCGGCCCCGGTGTCGGTCCCACCCGCCAAGACCACCGGCGCCCACGCGCCCGTGTCCATCCCCACGCCGCCGCCCGGTTCCCTGCGGCCGAGCGTCGCGCCGATCTCCCAGCCACTGCCCCCCGAAGAGGGCCTCGACCAATGAGCCGCGACGACGAGCCGCCGAGCCTCGGAGGTCGCCTCCTCGGGCTCTTCATCGACAACTGGACGCTGAAGCTCGCCGCGCTCCTCGTGTCGCTGTTCGCCTACGTGCTGCTCCACGCGGGCGGAGAGTCGCAGCGCACCCTCGAGGTCGATCTGCTGCGCGGCGTCGATCAGGACAGCTCCAAGGTGCTGCTCACGCCGCTGCCTTCCCGCATCCACGTCACCGTCCAGGGGCCCCGGGCACTGCTCGACGATCTGCCCAACCCCATCGACGCGATCAGCCTCGATCTCAGCGCCCACCCGACCGTGCTGCGGCTCTCGGATCACCCCCTCAAGCTGCCCCCCGGCGTGCGTCGGCTGGCGTTGAGCCCGAGCGCGTTGAGCCTGCGCTGGGACACCAAGGTGCAGCGTCGCCTCAAGGTGGAGCTCGTCGCGGGCACGCCCGCCGAGGGGCTCACCATCAAGGCCGGCAGCGTGATCGTCTCACCCCCGACCGCGCTCCTCAGCGGGCCGAAGACCCGCGTGGACGCGGTGCAGCGGCTCCTCACCGCGACCCTCGAGCTCAAGGATCGCAAGGCCGGATTCCACGTCCAGACCCTCTTCCTCGACAAGACGCCGGAGGGGCTCGCCGATGGCAGCGTCACGCTCGACCCCGAGCAGGTCGAGGTGCGGTTCGAGCTCACCACCGAGACCAAGACGCGCTCGTTCACCAACCTCCCGGTCCTGCTGCTCAAGGGCAAGGGGGCCACGATTCGCCCCCACACCGTGTCGGTCGTCGTCACCTGCCCCCCCAAGCGGGCCGACGAGCTCAAGGAAGACACCGTCGTCCCCAAGATCGATCTCGAGGCCCTGGGGGTCGACTTCGCCAAGAAGGGCGCCGAGGAGGCCGAGATCAAGGTCGAGGTGCCAGGGTGTTCCGAGGTGATCGTCTCTCCCACCAAGGTCGCCATCACGCGTTGAGCTCGGGTTTGCTCGTCCGCGGCGAAGTTCTCTTATGGGCTCAGCGCAAGAGGCCGTAGGGCTGTTTGGCGATGGGCTCGCGTGTCGACACACCTTCGATCCCGCAGGCAGCGGCGACAGCGGGCGTGGAGACGACGGCCGCCGACTCCCGACCGCCCGAGTCCACACGGCGCCCGCGGCGTCGTCGCATCCTGCTCATCGACGACGAGGCGATGATCCGGGCCGCGCTGCGGCGCAGCCTCGGGCGCACCCACGACGTGCTCGACACCGACGACGCTCGGGAGGCCCTCGGGTGGATCGCCGACGGCATGGACTTCGACGCCATCCTCTGCGACTTCATGATGCCGGCGATGACCGGTGACGCCTTCCACGACGCGTTGTCGGAGGTGTGTCCGCCCCTGCTCTCGCGGCTCGCCTTCCTGACCGCTGCCCACAGTCACCACGCCGACCAGTTCTTCGCGCGGACCCAGTGCCCACGCCTCGACAAGCCGTTCGAGTCGGAGCAGCTCACCGAGCTGCTCGACCGCCTGTTCCCGTAGCCCGGGGCGCTGAACGTCCGTCCGGCGGTGGCCGGCTGCCGCGGTCCCGCGTCTGGGCGGGCCCACCCCCCCGCGGATGGGGTAGAGTGTACGACTCATGACCGAGGCGAGGCCCACCGAGTGGAAAGCCGGCGACATCGTCGACGGCAAGTACCTGCTCGTGCGCCCCATCGCCAAGGGGGGCATGGGCTCGGTCTGGGAGGCGCAGAACCGCCTCACCGAGCGGCGGGTCGCCATCAAGTTCATGCTGCCCGAGCTCGTCGACGCTCCGGCCACCGTCGAGCGCTTCTTCCGCGAGGCCAAGGCCAGCGCGCGCATCGACCACCCGTGCATCGTCGACGTGCTCGACCTCGGCACCCTGCCCACGCCGAGCGGAGAGAACGGCGCGCCCTACCTGGTCCTCGAGTACCTCGAGGGCCGCTCGCTCGAGCAGATCGTCGAGGCCGCCCCGCTGGCGCCGATCCAGGCCGCCGCCCTCCTGCTCGAGGTGGTGCGCGCGCTGGTCGCCGCCCACGCCGCCGGCATCATCCACCGCGATCTCAAGCCCGGGAACGTGTTCATCGCCAAGAAGGGCGAGGCCATCGTCCCCAAGATCCTCGATTTCGGCATCAGCAAGATCACGAGCGCCATCGGCGACATGCGCGTCACGCGGACCGGCGCCGTCCTCGGCAGCCCGGCGTACATGAGCCCGGAGCAGGCGCGCGGTCGCACCGACATCGACGGCCGCGCCGACATCTGGGCGATCGGCGTCATCCTCTACGAGGCGGTGAGCAACAAGCTCCCGTTCACCGGCGAGAACTACAACCAGGTGATGATGGCCATCACCCTCGACGAGCCCACGCCGCTCGCCAACGTCGCCCCCTCGGTCGACGACGAGTTCCTGGCCATCGTCGGGGCCTGCCTGCACAAGGATCGCGACCTGCGTCCGTCGAGCATGGAGAAGCTCGCGACCCTGCTCGACCGCTACGTCGCGCCCCGCGCCGCGTTCGGCATCCCGCCGGTCGACATCGGCGAGCACCCCTCGGACAAGCGGCTCTCCACCTACCGCATCGGCACCTACGCCGTGCCGCGCGCGGCGCCGGTCAGCAGCGTGTCGAGTCCGCCGCGGTCGGCCCAGGTCATCACGACCGTCCCGAACGACGTGCAGGTCACCGTGGGCGCGGTGACGATGGTCGAGCCGCCCCGCGTGCGCTCCCGCGCGCTGCCCCTCGTGGTCGGCGCCGCCTTGCTCGCCTGCGCCGCGGGCGTCGGCTTCGTCGTGACCCGCCCCAAGGCGCCCGCCAAGACGGCGAACCCGCCGGCGGTCGCGGCGTCGTCACCCGCGAGTGGCGCGACGAGCGTGGCGATCAGCGCGACGGCGAGCACTCCACCCCCGGTCGCCGCGAGCAGTCCCTCGAGCGCGGCCTCGAGCGCGGCAACCGCCTCGAGCAGTGCCCCGAAGCCGGCGGCGTCGGTCGTGGCTCCCGTCGGCAGCAAGGCCCTCGTGGTGCCTTCCCCGTCGGCGCCCGCGGCCGGGTCGTCCGTGGCACCGAAGCCGTCGGCCACCTTCGTCAAGCCGAAGCCCAAGGCCAGCGAAGACGGCCCGGCCAACGTGGGCCCTGGCCCCGGCTTCTGAAACGCGAGAGGCCTCGCGTCCCTTGCGGGAGCGAGGCCTCGGTGGTGGTCGCGGTCTCAGTTCGCTTCTTCGAACTCGGCGTCGATCACGCCGCCGTCCTTCTTGCCCTTCGCGCCGCCCTCGGGGGCGCCGCCACCGGCCGCGCCGCCGGGAGGAGGAGCGCCGTCACCGCCCGCCGCCTTGTACGCGGCCTCGGCGATGCGGTGCGACTCCTTCTCGAGCTTCTCGGTGGCGACCTTGATCGCCTCGTCGTCCTGCTTCTCGACCGCGGCGCGCGCCTCCTTGAGGAGCTCCTCGAGCTTCTTCACGTCATCGGCCGGGAGCTTGTCCTTGGTGTCCGCGAGGCTCTTCTCCATCTGGTAGACCATGGAGTCGAGCTTGTTGCGGCGGTCGACGATCTCGCGGCGGGCCTTGTCCTCGGCCTCGTGCTCGGCGGCGTCCTTGACCATGTTCTGGATCTCGTCCTCCTTGAGGCCGCTCGCGCCCTCGATGCGGCGCTGCACGTCCTTGCCGCTCGCGAGATCCTTCGCGCTCACGTTGAGGATGCCGTTGGCGTCGATGTCGAAGGTGACCTCGACCTTGGGCACGCCGCGCGGCGCGGCCATGAGCCCCTCCAGGTGGAACTTGCCGAGCGTGCGGTTGTAACGGGCCTCGGCGCGCTCGCCCTGGAGGACGTGCACCTCGACGCTCGGCTGGTTGTCGCTCGCCGTGCTGAAGATCTCCTTCTTCTGGTTGGGGATCGTCGTGTTGCGGGGGATCATCACCGTCATCACGCCGCCGAGGGTCTCGACGCCGAGCGAGAGGGGAGTGACGTCGAGGAGGACGAGGTCCTTCACGTCGCCCGAGAGGACGCCCGCCTGCACGGCCGCGCCGATGGCCACCACCTCGTCCGGGTTCACGCCCCGGTGCGGCTCCTTGCCGAAGAACTTCTTCACCGTCTCCTGCACGAGCGGGATGCGGGTGGAGCCGCCGACGAGCACGACCTCCTGGATGTCCTTCGGGGTCTTCTTGGCGTCGGCCAGGGCCTTGCGGACCGGCTCCATCGAGCGCTCGACGAGGTCGCCGATCATCTGCTCGAGCTTGGAGCGCGAGAGCGACACGTTCATGTGCTTGGGGCCGCTCGCGTCGGCGGTGAGGAACGGCAGGTTGATCGAGGTGCTCGTGGTGCTCGAGAGCTCGATCTTGGCCTTCTCGGCGGCCTCCTTGAGGCGCTGGATGACCATCTTGTCCTTGGAGACGTCGAGGCCGGTGTCCTTCTTGAACTCGGCGACCAGCCACTCCATGATCCGCTCGTCGACGTTGTCGCCGCCGAGGTGCGTGTCGCCGTTGGTGCTGATGACCTGGACGACGTTGTCGCCGACCTCGAGGATCGAGATGTCGAACGTGCCGCCGCCGAAGTCGTAGACGGCGATGATCTCGTCCTTCTTCTTGTCGAGGCCGTACGCCAGCGCGGCCGCGGTGGGCTCGTTGACGATGCGCTTGACGTCGAGGCCGGCGATGCGGCCGGCGTCCTTGGTGGCCTGGCGCTGGGCGTCGTTGAAGTACGCGGGGACGGTGACGACCGCCTCGGTGATCTTCTCGCCGAGCTTGTCCTCGGCCGCCTTCTTCAGCTTCATGAGGACGCGCGCCGAGACCTCGGGCACCGCCCACTTCTTGCCGCGGATGTCGATCTGCGCGTCGCCGTTCGGGCCGCGCACGACCTTGTACGGCACGCGGGGGGCCTCTTCGCTGCACTCCTCGAACCGACGGCCGATGAAGCGCTTGGAGGAGTAGACGGTGTTCTCGGGGTTGGTGACGGACTGGCGCTTGGCGATCTGCCCGACGAGCACCTCGCCCTTCTCGTCCCACGCGACCACCGACGGGGTCAGGCGGGAACCTTCCTCGTTCTCGAGGACGCGCGGTTCCTTGCCGTCCATGACAGCGACGACCGAGTTCGTGGTTCCGAGATCGATTCCGATGATCTTGCCCATGGCCCTAGAGTCCTCCACCAATCGCCCACCGCGGGGGAGGGCGCCGTTAGCATCGGGAGCGTCCCGGCGTCGAGCCCCGAATGCGGCTCGGCGGGGGGACCCCTCAATTTCTGGGCCAAACCTAAGCACGTGTTCTGCGCGGTCAACGGCGACCCAGGAATGTCGGGACCACCCCGTCCTCGCTCCGAACTTGGCCTGCTGTCCGGCCGTGCAGTAGCCCGCCGGCATGCCCGAGACCGTGGAGACCCCCTCCGACGAGGCGACGCCCCTTCCGACCGTGGAGGCCGTCTCGGCCCCCCGCCGTGCCCAGGGAATGCGCCAAGTCCTCTCCCGCGTTGGGCGGGCCGTGACCGATGGAGCCGTCTTCGCTGCCCGGAAGGGTGGAGCCTTCGTGCGGGCCCGCCCGCGCACCGCTTCGCTGATGGTCGGCGTCGGCCTCGCGGCGATCGTCGCGCCCGTGGCCCTGCGCTCGCGGGGCGCGGC
>CAZUZY010000298.1:0-10927 GCA_964624885.1 uncultured Polyangiales bacterium
CGCGTCGATGCGATCGCCCGCCGCCTCCAGCGCGACCCACGGGTCGTCGCTGGCGCTCCGCACCACCCACACCGCCCCGCGGGACAGGCCGATCTCGACCAGGCACTCGGCCCACCCACCCTCGGCGGACAGCAGCACGCTGGCGCGCCGCGCGTCGAGATCCGTCAGCGCCTCGGCGAGCACGGCCTTCACGTGGTCCAGCATCGTCGCCGTCGCCTCTACACCCCGGAATCGAACCATGAGCTTCATCGTGTTGACCTCCGATGTCAGGGCAACGCGGCCAGGGAGGCCTTGATTTCCGCCGCGCGGACGATTGTCGACATGGCAGACACCGCACTCGGTTTGCCAGTCTGGCTCACGCGTGGAACCCTCTCCGGACCGCATGAACCCGTTCGACGCGATGTACGACGGCACGCCGCCCTGGGAGATCGGGCGCCCGCAGCCCGTGTTCGAGCAGCTGCTGGAGCGCGGCCAGATCCGGGGGCGTGTGCTCGACGTGGGGTGTGGCACGGGCGAGAACGCCCTGGCCTTCGCCGCGGCCGGTCGCGACGTGGTCGGGGTCGACGTCGCCGAGAAGGCGATTCGCCGCGCCCAGGTCAAGGCACGCACGCGGGAGCTCGTGGTCGACTTCCGGGTCCAGGATGCGCTCTCGCTGCACAACCTCCGCGGGCAGCTCGGTGGCGGCGCCCTCTTCGACACCGTCGTCGACTGCGGGCTGTTCCACGCGTTCACCGACCAGGGCCGTCAGGCGTACCGCCACTCGCTGGCCAGCGTCATGCGCACGGGCGCCGAGCTCCACGTCCTCTGCTTCAGCACCGACGAGCCCGAGTGGGGCGGGCCTCGACGGATCAACGCCGAGGAGCTCCGTCTCACCTTCGACGCGCCGTTCGCGGTGGAGTCGGTGCGGCCCGCCCGCTTCGAGCACCTCCTGCAGTCCGGGGCCGCGCACGCGCTCCTGGCGCGCGTCGTCTACGTCGGCCCCGTCACGTCACGCAACAACTGAGCTGCAACACCCCTCACACGCGGAAGTTCCAGGCCTTGGGGCGGGTGAGGTGCTCGAAGCCGAGCACGCTCAGCGTGGCGCCCTTCCCGCTGTCCTTCACGCCCGTCCACGGCAGGGCCGGGTCGAGCGCGTCGCAGCGATTCATGTAGACGGTGCCGACCTCGAGGGCCGCGGCCATCCGTGCCGCGCGGTCGCGGTCGCGGGTCCACACCGAGGCCGTGAGACCCAGGGCGTCGTCGTTGATGAGGCGCAGCGCCTCCTCGTCGCTCGCCACGCGCGCGACCGGGAGGACGGGCCCGAAGGTCTCCTCGGACATCACCCGCGCGGCGTCGGGCACGTCGGCGAGCAGGGTGGGCTCGAAGAAGCGGCCCTTGCCTTCGACCTGCTTGCGGTGCCCGCCGAACAGGAGCCGTGCGCCGCGCGTCACCGCGTCGGCCACGTGGGCCTCGATCTCGGCGGGGTGGTACGGCTGCGCGATCGGGCCCAGGTTCACGCCCTCGGCGCGCGGGTCACCGAGCGTGTAGGCCTTCAGGAACGGCAGACAGGCCTCGAGGAAGCGGTCGTACAGCGAGGCGTGCACGTAGACCCGCTCGACCGCGCAGCAGCTCTGCCCGGCGTTGTAGCAGGCCCCGTCGACGATCCCGTCGACGGCCTTCTCGAGGTCGGCGTCGGCGGCCACGTAGGCCGCGTCGTTGCCCCCGAGCTCGAGCCCGACCTCGATGAAGCGGTCCTTGGCCGCCGCCTGCACGCGGTGGCCACCGTGCACGCTGCCGGTGAAGGCCACGTGGTCGACCCGCCGATCGCCCACCATGGCCTCGGCGGTGGCGTGCGAGCAGTGGACCGACTGCACGAGGCCCGTGGGGGCCCCCGCCGCGGCGAACGCTGCGGCGAACGCGTCGCCCACGCCGGGCGACCGCGGCGAGTGACGGAGCACGACCGCGTTGCCCGCGAGCACCGCCGGCACGACGACGTTGATGGCCGTGAGCAGCGGGTAGTTCCAGGCCGGCAGCGCGAAGACGACGCCCTTGGGGGTGCGCACGATGCGGCGCTCGAGGGTCGGATCGCCCTCGATGACGAGGTCGGCCAGCGCGGCGGGCGCGATCGCGCACATGTGGCGCGCCCGGTGGGCCATGCCCTTCATCTCGCCGCGGGCCTGGCCGAGCGGCTTGCCCATCTGCGCGGTGATGTCGCTGGCGATCGACTCGACCGCGCGCTCCATCGCCTCCACCGCGGCGTGGCACAGCGCCACGCGCTCCTCGACCGCCAGCGCCGCCGCCGCCCGCGCACCTTCGCGGGCGCGGTCGAGCAGCGGCCCCGGGTCGGCCACCTCGGCGGCGCGGAACGCCTCGCCGAGCGACCACGGATCGTCGACGACGAGCTCGCTCACGACACGGCCTGCTGCACGAGCGGCGCGAGCTCGCCCTTCTCGTACATGGCGACCACGATGTCGCGCCCACCCACGAACTCCCCGTTCACGTAGACCTGGGGGAACGTCGGCCAGTCGCTGAACTCCTTGAGCCCCTGGCGCAGGTCGGCGTCGGCGAGGATGTTGACCGTGTCGAACGGCACGTCGAGGCGCTTGAACACCTCGATCACGGAAGCCGAGAAGCCGCACTGCGGGAAGGACTTGGTGCCCTTCACGAACAGCAGGATCTTGTGGTCACGAATGAGGCCTTCGATGCGGTCCTTGAGCGCTGCGTCCATGCGGACGGGATACTACTCGTGGAGGTGCTCGGCCAGGTAGGCGGTGGCTCCGAGCTGCTTGATGAGGCCGATCTGGGTCTCGATCCAGTCGATGTGCTCCTCTTCGCTGACCAGGATCTCCTCGAGGAGCTCGACCGTCCCGTGGTCGCCGAGGTCGCGGACCACCTTGATGCCGTCGTTGAGGCGCTTGACCGCGTCGTACTCGAGCTGCAGATCGGCCGCGAGCTGCTCGGGCACGGTCTCGCCCACGTTGACCTTGTGGTAGCGCTGCATGTTCGGGATGCCCTCGAGGTAGAGGACGCGGTCCATCACCTGCTGCGCGTGCTTCATCTCGTCGATCGACTCCTTGCGCTCGTGCTCGGCGAGCTTGAGGAAGCCCCAGTTCTTCATCATCCGCGCGTGGATGAAGTACTGGTTGATCGCGGTGAGCTCGGCGGTGAGCACCTCGTTGAGGATCTCGATGATCTTGGGGTCGCTCTTCATGAGTTCTCCGTACCAGCCCCTCTACGGCCGAACGAGGCCAATCGTCAGGCTGAAAGAGCTTTTCACTTCGCGCTTCAGGCCGCGACGACGCGGAGGTGGCGACGGCAACCCTCTTCGCCGTGGACCTCCGCGACCATGTCCTCGATCTGCCCGGTGCACCCGCCGCAGTCCGTGCCGGCGCCGCAGGCCCGGCCGACCGCCTCCACCGAGTCGGCACCGTCCTCGATCACCTCGCGAATCGTTCGGGAGCTCACGCCCTTGCAGAGGCAGACGATCATCGATCCTGAGAGTAGCACGTTGAAATCGACTTTCAACAGCAACTCCAACTTCGGGCGCTTCGGGACCTACGGTGACTTACAAAGAGGCACCCGCGCGGGGTAAGGTCGCCACGACGGGCGGCCGTTGTGCCCTGGAGAACCTCCCTTGACCCAAAGCACGACCCCTGCCCCGCCCCTGGCCGACTCGCGTGTCGAGATGGTCGCCCGAACCCACGTCGGGCACGTCCGCGAGTCGAACGAGGACAACTACGTCGTCCTGCCCGAGATGGGCCTCCTGGTCGTCGCGGACGGCATGGGGGGACACGCGGGGGGTGAGGTGGCGAGCCAGCTCGTCATCGAGGCCGTGGAGCGCGAGGTCCGAGCGCTCGGGGCGTTCGCCCAGGCGGCCCCTGCCCTGGCCCTCACCGCGGCCATCCGCGCCGCCAACGACTCGGTCCGCGCGACCGGGACCGCCCAGCCCCAGCTCCGTGGCATGGGCTCGACCGTCGTCTGCGCGCTGGTGATCGATCGCGTGGCCCACGTCGCCCACGCCGGCGACAGCCGCGCCTACCGCGTGCGCGCCGGCAAGCTCGAGCGCCTCACCCGCGATCACTCGCTCGTCGAGGAGTACCTCCGCGAGAACCCCGATGCGACCGAAGAGGATCTCGAGGGCGGCTACCGCCACCTCGTGACCCGCGCCGTGGGTGCGGCCGCGACCCTCGAGGTCGACGTCACCGAGTACCCGTGCGAGCCAGGGGACGTCCTCCTCCTCTGTAGCGACGGGCTCACCGGCCCCGTCAACGACGACGCCATCACCCGCATCGTGGTGCGCGCGCAGGGCCTCGAGTCCGCCGCGCTGGCGCTCGTGCAGGCCGCGCTCGACGGGGGGGGCCCCGACAACGTGACCGTCGCCCTCGCGAAGGTCGGCTAGGGCTTGCCGGCCTTGCCGCCGAGATCGCGGCAGCAGCGGAAGCCGAGGTGGTAATTGGTGTGCCACGAAGCATCGACCGGGTCCACGTGCCACCGCGGGTCGAAGCGGCAGTGGTCCTGGTACATCTTGCCGTCGTAGAACCACGCGCTGCCCTTGAGCTGCACGTAGGTGACCTTGCCCTCCTTGCGGGTCATGGCCTCGGCGACGTTGCCGTGCTGATCGTACACGCCGAGGCGTGAGCGGCACCGCGGGTGCGAGCCCGCGGGATCCGACTCGGTCGGGCAGGTCGTGAAGAGCCCGTGGTCGACGTCGCAGGTCGTCGACTTCGGGAACCCGGTGTTGCAGGCGTGGAGGTCGAGCTGCTCGCCATAGGCATAGGCGCTCGGGGGTCCCCCCTTGGGGTCGGCCTCGCACGAGAGGGTCCACTCCTCCTGCGTGCACAGGCGCTTGCCGTCGAGGGCGCAGAGCTTCTCGGCGACGATGGAGTGGGTGAACACCATCGGCAGATCGCAGGGGCGGTTCGGGTACTCGAACTGGTCGATGCACACCTTGGCGTGGCTCGGGTCGCCGTCGGCGTAGACCGGCACCTCCCACGGCGCGCCGCAGATCGAGCGCTGCTCCTTGGTCTGGACGACCTCGCCCTTCAGGCCCTCGAGGCAGGCCGCGCGCGAGACGCGGTGCTTCGCGATCGTCGGGTTGCCGAGGTTGCCGTGGTGGGCTCCGGGGCCGACGATGGCCCGGGCGATCCCGAGGGAGATCGGGTCGCGGGTCTTCATGGGAACCAGCGCCACCAGTGCGGTCGGGTCGGTCCAGGTCTCCTTGGCCTGCTCGAGCGGGTCGAGCCCGGCGACGCCGAAGCCCTCGTCGAGCGCGGCCACCGTGACGGGCGCGGACGTCGAGACCGAGGGCACCGGGGCCGCGGCGAACGTGGAGATGGACACGCTCGGGCTCGGTGGGGGTCCGACGCGGCGTCGCGCGGCCGCGCGGACGGCGACGACGCCCAGGGTGGCGCATACGGCGAAGGCGAGGGCTCGGCGCGCGTTCACGGCTGCGCCTCGAGCTCGAAGAACGAGAGGTCGCCGTCGCGCCGGTAGAACAGCCCCGCGCCGATCTCCCGGAAGTGCTTACCGATGCGCTTGCGGTAGAACTCCCCCGAACGCGCGTGCACGCGGACGTCGGTCTTGCTCGTGTCGCAGACCTCCTCGAGATCGTGCTTGGTGATGGCCTCGAAGAAGAAGAAGCCGCGGCTCATGGCGGCGAGGTTCTCGAGCGCCCGCGAGGCCTCTTGCGAGGCGAGGTAGGGCAGCACCCCCTGG
Organism: uncultured Polyangiales bacterium; assembly: GCA_964624885.1. Classification (GTDB taxonomy): domain Bacteria; phylum Myxococcota_A; class Polyangia; order Polyangiales; family JADJMO01; genus JADJMO01. The sequence continues at coordinate 5,695 of CAZUZY010000298.1, forward strand.
CAGACGACGAGGTCGAACCGACGACGGCCACGCCACTCCGCGATGTTGCGGCGCTGGTGGCCGTACTGCTTGCAGACCGCGGGGTCGAGCTCGGTCGAGACGTACTCCACGCCCGGGCGGTTCGCGGCGAGCCACTGCCCCCAGCGACCGACGCCCGCGCCCACGTCGAGCACGTCGCGCAGCTCGCCACCGAACCACTCGATCAGCGCGACCACCGCGGTGACGATGCGCCCGTGGTGCGCCTCGTCGTAGATGCGGGTCTCCGGGTCGAGGTAGAAGCGCCGGTAGTAGGCCTGGTCGAAGGCGATCGCCATGCCCCGGGCAGCTATCCCACATGGGAGCCGTGGGCCAAGTGCGCGCGCGGTTGCAGCGCGGCGGCCGACGCAGCACCTCCGCTCCATGCCCGATGACACCTTCCTCGCCGACGTCGAGCGCCGCCTGCGGGAGGCGTTCGAGCCCGAAGCCTTCACGCTGATCGACGAGAGCCACCTGCACGCCGGACACGCGGGCTCGCGTGGCGGCGCGCGGCACCTCCGCGTCGTGATGGTCTCGAGCCGCTTCACCGGTCAGGGCCTGCTCGCGCGCCACCGTGCGGTGCAGCGGCTCCTGGCCGACGAGCTGAAGCAGAAGGTCCATGCGCTGGCCCTGGAACTGCGCGCCCCCGGCGAGTGACAGATCCCTCTTTACGGGACCCACCCCACCTCGCGTACTCTCCGGTCGCCGGAGGTCATCCATGAAGCGAGTCCAAGCGTTCGTCGGGGCGGCAGCCCTCATTCTCCCGTTCGCAGCCCCGGGCTGCGGGCTGCTCCCGAAGAAGCTCTCGCCTGCCGAGTGCGAGAAGTTCGCCGAGCACGCCTTCTCCGTCATGAAGAAGGAGGTCAAGAAGGCGGCGGAAGACTGCCCGAAGGCCATGAAGAACATGATGATGGAGGCGGTCGAGAAGACCGTCGACAAGGAGCAGGAGAAGCTCGCCGACAAGTGCAAGGACGACTCCAAGGCCGGCAAGACCATCAAGGCCAAGGACCACGACTGCTTCATGAAGGGCGAGAACTTCGACGACTGGCGGAACTGCAAGTTCGAGACGGAGGACTTCAAGGACGCCGACGAGAAGTTCCGCGACGGCATGAAGAAGATCAAGGACGCCTGCAAGAAGAGCGGCGGCGGCGGCGGTGGTGACGACGACGACGACAAGGGCAAGAAGAAGAAGAAGGGCGACGACGACGACAAGAAGAAGAAGAAGGGCGACGACGACGATTGAGCCGTCGGCTTCGCCTCGTCCCGTCTTCGCGGGCGCCCACGGTTCGGGCGCCCGCTCTCTTTTTTGGCGTTCGCGCCGCGGTCAGCGCGTGATGGTGCCGGGCGTGATCGCCTCGAACGCGTCGCCGGGGATGCCCTTGAGCGCATTGAGCTGCGAGTCGTTCCAGCCCGGATCGACGTCGCCCTGGAAGTAGTAGTCGCTGCCGTTGTCCGCGAGGATCATCCCGTAGGTCTTCATCGCCTGGGCCACGATCTTGGCCTGCGCCGGCAACGCGGAGATGTCGTACGAGGCCTTGAGGCGCACCCGGAGGCCCATCGGTGGGTACTCCGCGCGCAAGGTCGTGGTGCTGATGCCACCAGGGCAGCCGCTGGTACCGCCGGGCACGGCCTGGTGCGACGCCGGGACGACGAAGCCGTCCTGCGTGCAGTGCATCGTGAAGCGGATGGCGTGGTTCACCACGCCCGCCGCCACCTCGGAGTAGCGCACGAGGCCCGGGAGGATCGCGAGGCCGGCGGCGTCGGCCGACGTCCACTTGATCGGGCGCTGGCCGTAGCTGTTCTTGGTGAGGTCGAACTTGGCGCCGCTGCCGCAGTGCCAGGTGCTCGTGCCCGCGGTGTAGTGGCAGTTCCACCCCTCGTAGAGCAGGCAGGTGCCCTGCTGCACCGTGAGCACGTGACAGTCACCCGAGCAGCTCGCCGGCGTGCCGCCCTCGATCTTGGCGCTGGCGCCCGGGAAGGGGTACGGGCCCGGGTCACTCTCGCTCGCGTAGTCGAAGCCGATGGTGAGCTTGGTCTGGGTGGAGGGCACGAGGTTGAACGGGATGCCGAACGTCGTACCGAAATCGGGGTGCAGCGCCTTCTTGGTGGCGTTGGCGTAGAGCTTGGTGGTCCAGGTGGCGTCGACGCTGGCGCCCGCCGGGATCGGCGTGTTCCACGCGTCGCTGGCGGTGAAGACAGGGCAGCCACCGAGCGTCGGGACCGGCCCACCCCCCGTGTCGCCACCCGTGTCGGTCGGCGTGCCCGTGTCGGTCGGCGTGCCCGTGTCGGCCGGTGTGCCCGTGTCGGCCGGCGTGCCCGTGTCGGCCGGCGTGCCCGTGTCGACCGGCGTGCCCGTGTCGACGGGCGTCCCCGTGTCGACCGGGGTGCCGTCGGTCGGCGTCGAGGAGTCGCTCGCGGCGTCCGTTCCCCCGTCCAGACCTGCGTCGTCGTCGGTGACGGTCCCCTCGGAATCAGAGCAGCCCGCGAGCACGAGGCACAGAAGGAACAGCGAACGGCGCATGAAGACCCCCTTCGAGGCGAGCCTAACACACCCTCCTCGACGATCCGTCGGCTACCGCGGGACTGCTGTCGCCAGCGCCACGCGCAACCCGGTGGATCGGCTCACGCGGGGCGGGGCCACCGAGGGCCGGCCGCGCGTCGAGAAGTAGGCGACCGCCCGCATCAGCTCGGAGGCTTGGGTCGACAGTGCCTGCGCCGTGGACGAGATCTCCCGCACGGTCTGGGCGTTCTCCCGGGCGATCTCGTTGAGCCTCTCCATGGAACGCTCGAGCTGGGTGGTGCCGACCGCCTGCTCCTCGGCACCGCTCGTGATCTCGTCCATGAGGAGCGACGTCTGGCCGATGTCCCCGCCGAGCGAGGCGATCTTCGTCTCGGTGACCCGGGCGACGGCGAGCGAGGAGGTCGAGCGCTCGTTGATCGCGCGGGCCGCCTTGGCGCTCTCGCTGGCGAGGCGCCGCACCTCGGTGGCCACCACGGTGAAGCCACGTCCGTGCTCACCGGCGCGGGCCGCCTCGATGGCCGCATTGACCGCCAGCAGGTTGGTCTGCCGCGCGAGCTCCTGCACCACCGAGACCTGTCGGACGATGGCCTGCATCGCGGTGGCGGTCTCCAGCATCGCGTGACCGCTCGCCTGGGCGTCCTGCACGTTCTTGGCGGCGAGCCCCTTGGCCAGGACCGCCTTGTTGCGGCTCGCGGCCGTCGTGGCGCTCATCTGCTCGACCGCCGAGGCCGCGCCCTCGGCCGAGCCGGCCTGGGCGTTGGCGCGCTCGGCGAGGGCCGTGGCCGCGCTCGAGAGCTCCTCGCTCCCCGCGGCGACCTGGTCGCCCGCCTCCTGCACGGCCGACAGGACCTCGCGGAAGCGGGCCACGATCTCCTGCACGGAGGCCATCATGCGGCCGATCTCGTCGGCGTCGGGCGTCGACAGGTCGACGTCGAGGTCCCCGTCGCGCACCCGCGCGAGGCCGTCGAGCCCGCGCTGCATCGTGCGCCGCAGCCGCTGGGTCACGAAGACGAGCACGGCGACCAGGAACAGCGACACGACGACGAGGATGATGGCGTCCCCCCGCGCCGCGCGCACGAAGGCCGCCTGGACGTCGTCGACGTAGATCCCCGACCCGATCACCCAGCCCCACGCCGGGAAGCCACGCACGTAGGAGACCTTGGGCACCGGCTTGTCGGCGCCCGGGCGCGGCCAGAGGTAGTTCACGAAGCCCGCGTTGCTCTGCTTGACGGTGTCGACGAAGGCGACGAACAGGTGCTTGCCGTTCGGGTCCTTGAAGCCGGACAGATCCTTGCCGTCGAGCTCCGGCTTGAACGGGTGCATCACCATCGTGGGATGCATGTCGTTGATCCAGAAATACTCGGCTTGATCGTAGCGGAGCGCGCGCACGGCCGCGATGGCCCCTGCCTTGGCCTCGGCCTCGCCGACCTTGCCGCTCGCGAAGAGCCCGTGGTGGTAGGCGACCAGGCTGTAGGCGGTGTCGACGAGGTGGCGCGTCTTCTGTTGCTTCTCGGCGAGCAGGCTCGAGCGCAAGCGGAACAACGAGTTGACCTGCAGCGCGATCAGGCAGACCGCGGTCAAGAGGAGGAGCCCGATCATCTTGTGGACGATCGACACGCTGAACAAACGCTGGCGCAACGACATCGACGAGCCCTCCCTGGGGAGAACGGAGCTTCTCGGCAGGGCTTGAGCCGTGCTGTTCACGCCGCCGCTGGAAGAGGGGCCCGACCGCTCGTGCCGCGCTCCCTGTCACTCGATCAGCCGTAGCCCGCTCGGCAGCGCCTCGCCGAAGGCTTCGCGTCGCTCGGCGTCGGTGCTCTCCACCACTTCGCGCACCATCTGGAGCAGCGCCGGCGCGGCCTCGTTTCGCGTGAGCACCGCGAGGGTCGCCCCGCGTGCGCGCTCGGAGACGTCGCGCGCGCGGTCGCCCGTCTTGCGGGCGAGCTGCGCGGCCACCACGGCGAGGCCCGGGATCTCGCGAAAGTCTGCGGTGATCACCTCGGAGAGCCACTCCTCGGCCACGCGCGCGGGCACGCAGTGGTGCGCGCTCGCGTAGGCGGGCACCCGCGCACCGAGGCGACCGATGGCCGCGTAGAGCCGCGGGTCGTTGCTGGTCCAGGTGCGCTCGAGGATCCACTTGCCGAGCTCCTCGCGCCGGGCCGCCGGCACCCGCTCGAGGTGCGAGGCCAGCATCAACACCTCGTCGAAGGGCTCGGCGCGCACCCCCTTGGGCTTCTTGCGCGGCCGGTCGGTCTTCGGCTCGAGGAACGGGTCGAGCGTGTCGCGCAGCTGGCCCTGGGTCTGCTCGGAGAGCCCAGCGGCGATGCGGCGCCAGCAGATCCAGTAGGCGCGCCAGAGATCCTGGTCGTCGTGGGCGAGGCCCTTCTTCCAGAGCGGCTCGAGCTTCTTGATGCGCAGCGCGTCCATCGGATCGCCGAACCCAGGGCGCAGGAGGAAGCCGGCCAGCGAGAAGAACGCACGCTCGTGGGCGACGCTCTTGGTCCGCAGCGGCAGGTGCGCGATCAGGGTGTCGAACAGCGGCCGCACGAGCGACGAGGGCCACCCGCCCTTCTCACCGAGCTGGCGCTCGAGCTCGCGGACCAGGTTCTTGGCGTCGCGAGGGTCGGTCCCGGTGAACGCGGCGTCGATGCGCGCGCGGGCGTCGGCGAGGCGGCGGTCCTCGCCGGCCGGTCGCAG
>CAZUZY010000299.1:0-10911 GCA_964624885.1 uncultured Polyangiales bacterium
CTCGAGGTCGCGCTGCGGGCCCGCCGCGCTGAAGCCAGGGATCGCGGCGAGCGAGGCGCCGAGCTTCTTCGGGGCGGTCTCCCGCGCGTCGAGCCGGGCCTCCGAGGGTGGGATCGACTTGCGGGCCACCGGGGTCTCCGCGCCGGTCTGGGTGGCCGCCGACTTCTGCAGCGCGCGCGTGGTCTTGGCGGGGGGCGGATCGGTGACCATCGGCGCCACCGGCGGCGCCTTGGGCAGCGGCGCCTGCTGCGGCGCGGGCCCCTTCTCCATGGTCTCCGGGGAGATGTCGGCGACCGTCGTGTCCCAGTCGCCGTCGACCACCATCTTGGGCTCGGACGCCCGCACCGAGAGACTGGCGGGCGCGACCGGAGAGGACGGCCCGAGGATCACCTCGGCGCGGCCGGACGCGGCGGCCGCGGCGGCGAGCTCCCACGCGTGGGTCGAGCCGCCCTGCGCCGGCGCTGGGGCTGCGACGCGCGCCCCACGGGGGGCTCCGTCCTTGGGCACCATCTCTCGTGCGGCCGTCTCTCGCGCGGTCGAGCTGGTTTCGCGCGACGCGGTGGGCGGCGGCTGCGTGGCGTCGGGGTCGCGCGGTGCCTGCCGCTCGGGGTGCGTCTCCTCGGAGTCGCGCACCGCGGTCGCGAGCTTCGCCGCGCTCGCGTCGGCCGGCGGCGGAGCGAGCGGCCCGGAGCCCCCGCGCGAAGGTGGGCGATCGGTCTTGGTCTCGATCCGCGCCTTGGCGGGCGTGCCCGCGGCCGGGCGCGGCGGGCTCCACCCGGCCTGCCGCTTGTTGCCGGCGGTCTGCGACGCGAGGAACGCCGTGACCGCCGAGGGCTGGATCCCGAGCGCGGTGCGGATCTTGTCGTCGTGCTTGCTCGGGACGATGGTTGCCGCGGCCTTCTCGGTGAGGTGCGGGGTCTCCTCGGGGGCCGGCGCGACGGGCTGCTTGGCCGCGTCGCCGAGCGTGTCGTCGATGACCGCCTTCATCTTCTCGCGGTCGGCGGTGAGGGTCGGCGCGCCCTCGGAGAACTCGTCGTCCGGGTCGCGCACGAGGTCGTCGCGGCCGCGGCGCCGCAGCACCGAGGTGAGCTTCTGCGCCATGGTGGCGGCCGAGGGCATGCGCCGCTCGCGCGCCTTCTCGAGGCACTCGTCGACCATGCGCGCGAGATCGCTCGGCACGTCGGGCACGAGGCGATCGACCGGCACGTGCTTCTTGTCGACGATCTCGTCGACCAGCGCGCGGTACTCCTTGGCGATGAACGGCAGCCGCCCGGTGAGGCACTCGTAGAGGATGACGCCGAGCGACCAGACGTCGGTGCGCGCGTCGAGATCGGGCACCCCGCGCGCCTGCTCGGGCGACATGTAGCTCGGGGTGCCGAGCACGATGCCCGTCGCGGTGACGTCGGTGCCGAGGATCTTGCTGATGCCGAAGTCGAGGATCTTGGGCTGCAGGCCGCCGGTCGGGGTCTTGTGCAGGTAGATGTTCGCCGGCTTCAGGTCGCGGTGGAGGATGCCGTGGGTGTGGGCGGCCGCGAGCCCGTGCGCCAGCGGCACCACGAGCGCGAGCGCCTCGTCCGGCGAGAGCCGCCCCTTGCGCGACAGGAGCGAGGCCATCGTCTCGCCCTCGAGCAGCTCCATCACGAGGAACAGCGTGCCGTCGTCGCCCTGGCCGAGATCGAGCACCTCGACCACCGCCGGGTGCCGCACGCGCCCGCACGCGCGCGCCTCCTGGAAGAACCGCTGCAAGCGCTCCGGGTCGGCCGCCAGCGAGCGATGGAGCACCTTGACCGCGACCGGCCGATCGATGAGCTCGTTGCGCGCGCACCAGACGCTCCCCGAGCGCCCACGACCCAGCACGCGAACGAGCCGGTAGCGCTGCTCCAGGAGGTCACCCGGTCGCATCCTTGCGATTGTACATGATTCGACGGGTCCCAGCGGGCGCGGCGCCTGCTGGCCGCGACGCTGATGTGGTACGTCGGTCCGCGTCATGCACGACCTGCGTCAGATCGTCGATCACCTCGAAGAAGCCCGCGCCGCCCTCGGACGCCGAGGCCCCAAGCACGCCGCGCTGCTCGATGGCCTGGGTGAGCTACGCGCCAGGCGTTCAGCGGGGATCCAGGCGCGCGACGCCAAGATCCAGTCGCAGAAGGCGGCCAGCGCCGAGATGGCCAAGGCGAAGAAGGGCACGCCCGAGTTCGACGCGCGGCGCGAGGCGCTGCGGGTCCTCTCCGACGAGATCAAGACCCTCGAGGGCGAGAGCAAGGCCGTCGAGGCGCAGATCGAGGAGATCCTCCTCGGCGTGCCGAACCTGCCCGACCCCTCGGTCCCCGACGGCGTGGACGAGCACGGCAACGTCGTGGTGCGCATGCACGGCGAGAAGCCCACGCGCGTGGGCGACGCCCCCAAGGACCACGTCGACGTGGGCGCCCGCCTCGGCATCCTCGATTTCGAGGCCGCCTCCAAGATCTCGGGCGCGCGCTTCTGGCTCCTGCGCGGGCTCGGCGCCCGCCTCGAGCGCGCCATCGCGGCGCTCATGCTCGACATGCACACCCGCGAGCACGGGTACACCGAGGTGCTCCCGCCGGTGATGGTGCGCGCCGAGGCCCTGCGCGCCTCCGGGCAGCTCCCCAAGTTCGAGGCCGATCTCTTCAAGACCAAGCGCGCCGACGAGGACATCCTCTACCTGTCGCCGACCGCCGAGGTGCAGCTGGTCAACCTCCACGCCGGCGAGATCCTGGACGAGGCGCGCCTGCCGCTCCGCTACACCGCCCACACCTCGTGCTTCCGCAGCGAGGCCGGCAGCTACGGGCGCGACACCCGCGGCATGATCCGCGTGCACCAGTTCCAGAAGGTGGAGCTCGTGCAGCTCACCAGCGCCGAGACCAGCGACGCCGCCCTCGAGGAGCTCACCGGCCACGCCGAGAAGGTGCTCCAGCGCCTCGGGCTCCACTACCGCGTGGTGCAGCTGTGCGCCGGCGACATGGGCTTCGCCTCGCGCAAGACGTACGACCTCGAGGTGTGGCTGCCGGGTCAGTCGGCCTACCGAGAGATCTCGAGCTGCTCGAACTGCGGCGATTTCCAGGCCCGACGCGCCCAGATCCGCGCGCGCAAGGACAAGGACAAGCCGCGCCTCGTGCACACGCTCAACGGCAGCGGCCTCGCCGTCGGCCGCACCCTCGTCGCCATCCTCGAGCAGTACCAGCTGCCCGACGGGAGCCTCGAGATCCCCGAGGCGCTGCGCCCGTTCATGGGCGTCGACCGCCTCACGCCCTGACCCAGGAGCCCGGCCGCGTCAGGGCGCGCCGCCGGTGTCGAGCAGGCGGGTGAGTCGGCCCGGCTCCACCCGCAGGGCGAGCACCTTCTCGCGGTCGACGACCACCGCGCCGGGCGCGGAGCCCTTCGGCTTGCGCACCCACTTGCGCGGCGTGTACTGCACGTCGACCACCGGCTCGCCGCGGCTGTCCGAGAAGTGCGCCGCGAGGTGCGCCGCGTCGACCAGCAGGTCTGGCGGGCAGGCCTCCTGCTTGCCGAGCGGCACGACCACGTGGGCCCCCGTGACCCCGCGCGCGTGCAGCCAGAGATCGTAGGGCCGCGCGTGCTTGGTGGTGAGCGCGTCGTTGTCGGCGGCGCCACGGCCCACGTGGATCGGGCGGGTGCCGCTCAGGTAGGTGCGGAACGGTGAGCGCTCGTCCGGGTCCTGCTTCTTGCCCTTGCCGACGCGCGCCTCGAGGCCCCCGGCCCGCTGCTGCAGGGTGGCGAGCGGGAGCTCGGGGGCGCTCGCGAGCAGCGCGACGAGGGCCACCCGCTCCTGCTCGGTCTTGTCACGCCGCGCGCGCGCGATCTGGGCCCCGCGCTTGAGCCGCTTGCTCCGCGCGAACATGGCGTCGGCGTTGGCGCGCGCGGTCTTGCCGGGGTCGAGCGAGAGGACGACCGCCTCCCCCGTGACCCAGTCGGTGAGCTCGGCGCGATCCGCGCCCCGCCGGATCGCGTGCGCCTGCGACGACAGGAGGGTCGCGCGCGCGGCGAGATCGTCGGCGCCCTCGATGCGCGCGAGGTCGTCGTCGATCGCGCGCAGGCGTCGGTCCACCTTGGCGATCGCGCGCCGCACCGCCGTCGTGAGCGCGCGGCGCCGCTCCTCCTCGAGGCCCGCGCGATGGGCCGCGAGCGCTGCCTCGGCCGCCACCTCGAGGGCGGGTCCGTCTTCTTCGGGGACCACCTTCTCGCCGTCGACCGCCCCCGAGTCGGTCACCAGCGCGACGCTGGTCGCGTCGACCACGATCGAGCACCGCTCGTCCCCGCGACGGACGGCGAGGCGCAGGCCGTCCGCGCGGCGCTGGAGCGCGACCACGCGGGCGCCCTCGAGCCACTTCCGCCACCGCATCGTCTCCGCGGTCGCCGGCCGACCCCCGTTGCCGCGAGGAGCGCCGCGCACGACCGCGATCGTCCCCGGGAACACCGCCAGCGAGACCGTGAGACCCGCCGCGTCGGGCTCCGTCACCCGGAGCGCGAGCACGTGCACCGAAGAGAGAGGGGCGTCGACCCGCTGGATCGACGCCCCCACCAGGTATCCGCGCATGGCGGCGTCGCGCTCCCTACTTCGCGGCGAGCCAGGACTCGTAGGCGTCCGCGCCGAGCGCGCAGACCGGCGGTGTCGCGAGATCGAGCTTGCCGTTCTTGTTGAGGTCCTTCGCGTCGCTGAACAGGCCGTTCGAGAACACCGGGTTGATGACGTCCTTGCCGTCCTTGTCCTTGATCGTCTCGGGCACCGAGGTGTCCTCGTTCGCGTCGTTGCTCACCCAGGTGGAGATGGCCGGGTTCACGTGGCCGTCGCCGTTGAGGTCACAGTACGACTTGCCCGCGAACGCGCCGTTGCTGCCCGTGTAGGCCACGCAGGAGCCCTTCACGTTGGTCTTGCCGTAGACCTTGCAGGCCGAGTCGCTCGAGCAGGCCGTGTCCTCCTTCTTGTAGCTGCCGCAGCGCGCCGAGGGAGTGATGACGATTGTCTGCGGGAGCTTGAGGCCGGTGCGACCGGTGGTCGGGTCGTCGAACTTCTTGAACAGACCGTCGGCGCCCACCTGCCACGGCGACTGGGTCGCGAGCAGCGGGCGGAGCGTGAAGCCCGCGGGCGCGGCCTGATCGGGCTTCGGGAAGGGGGTCATCTGCGTGCCCGCGGAGACCCACCCCATGCACTCCTCGTTGGGCTGGAAGCGCGCGGTGTGCGAGCAGTAGCCCATGAGGTTCGGGAAGCTCCAGGCCTGCCCCGTGGGGTACACCACGTTGATCGAGTAGTGCCCAGGCGGCAGGCACCCGAACTCCACCTTCTTCACGCGGTTCGGGTTGTTGGCGAGCAGCTTGGCCGACGAGACGATCGGGAGATCGTTGCGCGGGTTCGGATCGTACCGAATCGGCGTCACGAGCGTGCCGCGGAGGTCGCGCTTGGTGTGGATGCACACGGTCGAGGGCCGGATGAGCGCCGTGAAGCCGTCCTGCGACTCGAAGCCGTTGGGCTTCGCCAGCGGCTGGTTCGGGTCGACCCCCGAGTTGTCGGCGGTGGTGAGCCCACCCCCGATGATCGTGCTCTCCGACGTGGCCTTCATGGAGCCGACCGTGGTGCCGGGCGTGTCGCGGAGCGAGATGGTCTGGATCACCACCGCCGGGTCGGTCTGCGAGCGAGGCGGCAGGGCGATCTCGCCGTTGTCGTCCTCGACCAGCTTGGAGAGCACCACCGTCGGGTAGATCTGCGCGATCTGGGCGACGCTCTCGAGGGTGTCGTTGTCGCGGATGATCTCGCCCTTGCCGGTGGCGGCGTTGAACTGCCGCGTCAGCATGAACTTGCTCGACGTGGGGAAGGTGCCGCCGAACTCGACCGGGTCGACGTTGTAGTAGGGCCGGGTGCTCTTGTCGGCCGCGACCGCGCTCGCCGGCCGGGCGTTCTTGGCGAGCCAGGCGTCGGTCTGCTTGGCCTCGGCGAGGTTGCCGGGGAAGCCGTAGCGGAACCGGATCTGCGGGAAGCTCGCCTGCGCGAACTGGAAGCCGTCGCAGGCCGGGTCCTTGTTGGCGAAGCACAGCAGCTTGGACTGGCTCGTGCTCGCGTGGTCCTGGCGGAACTTGATCGTACCCTCGGTCTCCGTCGCCGCCTTCGGCGCACCGTAGCGGCAGGGACCGCTCGGGTCGGCGTCGCAGGGATAGTCCGCCCGGAAGTCGACGCCCGGATCGGTGTACGTGATCGACTTGGAGTTGGCGTAGTCGACCGCGAAGAACGGACGGCTCGAGGCGAGCGTGACGCCGTAGGTGACCGCCACCGCGTCGCGGATGAAGCCCTCCTGCGGGATGACCAGGTCGCCCTTCTTGATCACGTTGGGCACGTCGGCCCCCTGGTAGGGCACGCCGACGTCGAGCTGCGCGAACTTGGGCACCGCCGCGCGGATGTCCGCGATCGCGCCACCGGCCACGTCGCCGGCGAGCGGGAGGTTCGCGTACCCGAACAGCGCGTTGAAGCGCCCCTGTCGGCTGTAGAACCCGCGCACCTGGAAGCTGCCACCCACCACGACCGAAGACCCGTCGGGCAGCGCCGTCGTGGTGCCGATCTGCTCGATCGAGAACGGCGCGCTCGCGCTCACCACCGGGGAGTCGGGCGCGGGGCACAGCGACTGGTCCTTGAACTTGGGGTCGGCCGAGCCGGGCCCCGTGGCGGGCCGCGGATAGTTGTAGAACAGCTTCTCGCCAGGGACCGTGGCGAAGTTCAACGCGGTGCTGGCGAGCCCGTCCGGCGGCGGCGGGTTGTTGAAGGCGAACAAGAGGACGATGGCCACGCCCTCGACCTGCCCGTTCTTCAGGCAGGGGCCGGGGCCGAGGTAGGTCATCGTGCCGCGGATGATGCCGCGCGGGCCGAGGATGCCCGGGTTCTGGTTCGGGTCGTCCACGAGGATGTTCTTGTCGCAGCCGACGCCCGTGGCGGCGACGGTGGCGAGCACGAAGGCTCCGAACAGGCGCCGACTGCCGATCGAGAGAGGGAAGGAATTCATGCCATTCACCATCAGAACCGGTACGAAGCCATGAGGATGACACGCCGTCCGAGCTGCTGCCCGAAGGGGTGCTGGCGGACGACGTTGTTGAGGAGGTTGGTCGCGCTCAGACCGAGCTCGATCGGCTCGAACGAGAAGCGGTACCCGATGCGGGCGTTGATGAGCGGGAACCCGGGGATCTCGTAGCGCTGGTACTCGATCTCGCGGGTGGCGATGTTCACGCGCTGCTCGGCCCAGGTCTGCTTGCTCTGGAACCAGAAGTCGACCTCGGCGTCGAAGCCCATCTTGGTACGGACCTGCGCGCCGGCGATCACCTTGTGCTGGCTCGTGCGCTCGTCCTTCACCGTGGCGACGCAGTTGCCCGTCGCGTTCTGGCTGACCTGGTTGAGCGCGTACGAGCCGTACACGTCGAGACCGGTCGTGGGGAACGTGCGGACGCCGAGCTCGCCGCCGTACGAGTTGATCGTCTGGCAGTCGTTGGTGAACCCGCTGAACGCCACCGGGTAGCGACCGGTCGCGTCGTTGTAGGTGCCGAGGCCGCCCGCGAAGCTGCTCGGGGTGAGCGAGCGCAGCGCCGAGAGCTGGAGCAGGTCGCTGACCCGGTTGTAGTAGACGTTCAGCTCGACGTTCACGTAGTCGGACTGGTTGTTCTGGTAGCCGGCCTCGAAGCTCAGGATCTTCTCCTGGGTGACCTGCTGACTGGTCTCGGAGAGCACCTCGCCGCCGCTGTTGGGCGTGGTGACCGGGAACGACAGGTACGACTCGAGGAAGCTCGGCTTGCGGAACGCGGAGGCCACCGAGATACGGAACGCGTCGGCCTTGGTGCGCTTGTAGATCAGCGAGCCACGCGGCGACGGGATGTACTTCGCCAGGTAGGGCACGTAGTCGACGCGGAACGAGCCGACGAGCAGGAGCCCCGCGCCGGTGTCCTTGTTGGACCAGAGGTTGATCGTGTCCTGCAGGTAGGCGTTGCGGTGGTGCTCGGTGAGGAACGCCTCGCGCAGCCACGGCCAGGTGATGTCCTTGTACCGGTAGCCGACGCCGATGCGCAGGTCGTGGTTGGTCGGGCCGAGCTGGAAGTCGTTCGCGTACTGGGCCTCGACGTCGATGACCGTGAAGCCGACGTTGGCGCGGTAGGACGGGTCGCCGAGGTAGTACTGGTTCTGCCCCGCGATCGCGCGCCCGGAGTTGATGAACCCGCGCAGGTTGAGGTGCTTCGAGGTCAGGGTCGTCGTGAAGTCGCCGAGGTTGACCTGGGTGGCCGTGTCGGCGAGCGAGCCGATGCCGTAGAAGTTGCGGAAGTTGCGGGAGAAGCCGCCGCCGATGCCGAGCAGGTAGTCCTTGCCGAGGCGGCGCGTGAAGCGCGCGTCGGCGTGCATGGTCTCGAGGCCCTGGTCGCCGTTGGCCTGGAAGAACCCGAGATCGGTGCGCCCGGGGCCGGCTTCGCGCGACCAGCGCGGGGCCTGCTCGTAGCCGGTGCTGATGCGGTACTTCCAGTCGTTGGTGGTGCCGGTCGCCCAGAGCGCGCCACGGTAGTACGAGAAGGGCGCGCCGTTCTGGGTGCCGACCGCGGCCGAGACGCCGCTCTTACCCTCGCCGGGCGGGCGCGTGATGATGTTGACGACGCCGGTGAACGCGTCGGCGCCGAACAGCGCGGAGGCCGGGCCTCGCACCACCTCGATGCGCTCGATGTCCTCGACGTTGACGCTGATGGTGTCCCAGAACGTGGTGCCGAGGAAGTCGAGGTACACGCTGCGGCCGTCGACGAGGACGAGCAGCTTGTTGGAGAGGCGGCCGTTGAACCCGCGGATGCTGAAGTTGCTGTCGGCCGCGGTGAGCTGCGCGACGTCGATGCCGGGGACGCGGGAGAGGAGCTGCGAGATGCTCGTCGCGCCCGAGAGACGGATGTCCTGCTCGGTGATGATGTACGTGGAGTTCGGGGCGTCGAGCGGGCTGGTCTCGCCCTTGGACGCGGTGACGATCTTGGTCTCGTAGACGTCGTCGTCCTTCTTGGCGCCGAGGTCCTTCTTCTCGACCTTCTTCGGTGGGAGATCGCCCGTGCCCGTCCCGGTGCCGGTGCCTGTTCCGGTGCCCGTGCCGGTGCCGGTGCCCGTCCCGGTGCCCGTGCCCGTCCCGGTGCCGGTGCCCGTCCCGGTGCCGGTGCCCGTCCCGGTGCCCGTGCCTGTCCCGGTGCCCGTGCCGGTGCCGGCGGCCGCGGCGGCGGCGGCCGCCTTCGACTTGGCGAGACGCGCCTCGAGGTTCTTGACGACGACCTCGATCTCGTCCTTGTCGGGCGGATTCTCGGCGAGGTACTTGCGGTAGGACGCGATGGCGTTCTCGAGATCGCCGCTCTCCGCGTAGGCGCGCGCGATGTTGTAGAGCACGTTCGCGTGGGGGAGGATCTCGTAGGCCTGTTTCAGCTCCGAGATTCCCTTCTCGTACTCGCCGTTCTCGATCAGCTTCATGCCGGTCTTGAAGTGGCGACGCGCCTCCTCTTTCTCGCCGGCGAACGCGGTGCCTGCGATCACGCTCAGCAGGCCGAACACCGCGATGCCAACACCCCGCCGCATAGAACGGAAGTCCAAGACTCCTCCTCGCTCTCCCAGGTCGGGCAACTCTGCTGCCCGTCCGTGTGTCGAATCTATCCGACTTCTCATCGTTGCGGGAACATTCCAGTAACGTCGGTGAGACAAAGGCCGACATGGCTCCCGCCCCGGACCGCCGGTATGCTGCCGGGCTCATGCCCGAGCCCGACCGCTCCGGTCGCGATCAGGACCGCACGGGAAACGACCCGCTGCTCGGTCGGGTCGTCGACGGGAAATTCGAAATCGAGTCCCTGATCGGTCGGGGAGGCATGGGCGCGGTCTACAAGGCCCGCCAGAAGACCTTGAAGCGCCAGGTCGCCATCAAGGTCCTGCGGCCCGAGCTGCACGACGACTCCAGCTACGCCTCGCGGTTCAAGCGCGAAGCGAGCGCCGCCTCCCGCCTCGACCACCCGAACCTCATGCGGGTGATCGACTTCGGGCAGGACGACGAGCTGCTCTACATCGCCATGGAGCTCATCGACGGGCGGGGGCTGCAGGCCATCCTCCGCGAGCACGACGCGCTGCCCCCCGAGCAGATCGTCGATCTCATGAGCCAGCTGCTCGCGGCCCTGGCGGCCATGCACGAGGGCGGCATCATCCACCGGGATCTGAAGCCCGAGAACATCATGGTCGTCCGTGGCAAGGACGACGACGGGCAGCCCATCGACGTGCTGAAGCTCTGCGATTTCGGCATCGCCAAGCAGGTCCCGGTGCAGAACGCCGAGGGCAACATGACCGGGGTCACCCACACCGCCACCCTCACGGCGACGGGCGCGCTGGTCGGCACCCCCGAGTACATGTCCCCCGAGCAGGCCCGGGGCGACGACGTCGACGCGCGCGGGGACGTCTACGCCGTCGGCGTGATGCTGTTCCAGATGCTCACGGGGCGCCTCCCTTTCCGCTCGGCCAACAGCATGAAGGTGCTGCTCGCCCACATCAGCGAGATGCCCCCGCTCCCGCACAAGATCCTCCCCACCGTCGACCCGCGGCTCGAGGAGATCTGCATGCGCGCGCTCGCCAAGGATCGCGACGAGCGGTTCAAGGACGCCCGCGAGATGCGCGCGGCCATCCGCGGCGTCATCGGGCTGCGCGACAGCCAGGTGATCAACGGCGCGCGACGCCCCTCGCTCCTGCCGCCGCCGTCCACCCCGCCGCCGCCGAAGCACGCGCCCGACGCCGAGACGATGGCCGGTGAACCGTCGAAGACCCTGCGCACCTCCGACCGGTCGCTCGCGGCCGCGGTCCAGGCCAGCGCCGACCCGGCCGCGCCGGAGGCGCTGCGGCGCTCGTCGAGCGGGGTG
>CAZUZY010000300.1:0-10895 GCA_964624885.1 uncultured Polyangiales bacterium
CGTACGGGCGCCTCGAGCGGCAGCGCGGCCGCCCTCGGCGCGCTCGTCCTCGCCGGGGTCGCGGCGAGCCGTCGTCGTCGGCGCTGATCCTGCCAGATGCTGCCATCACTCCGGGATGGCAGCGAAGATCCGGCGGAGACGCGCGCCCTGTCGTGGGTCGGCGCGCTCGACGAAGGCGACCCGACCCTCGAGGTGCGCCCGGAAGTCGGCGTGGCCGGCGCGGTTCTCGGCCGCGAGCCCCGCGCGGGCGCAGTTGTGGAGGATGGCCCGCAGCCGGTCGCGCTCGGACCGCGCGACGCCGAGGTGGTCGTTCACGACCAGCCCGACCACCCGCTGCTGATCGCTCGCACGGCGCAGCCGGGTCTTGTCGGTGGCGACCGGGAAGCCCTCCTCCGCGCAGATCGAGGCGACGCGCGCGGCGAAGCCCGGCGCCACGTCCCCCGAGAAGACGAGGTCGTCGGCGTAACGCGTGTAGGCGAGGCCGGCGGTCCTCGCCAGGGCGGACAGCCGCACGTCGAGCCCGTGGGCGGCCAGGTTCGCGAGCGCCGGCGAGGTGGGGGCACCCTGGGGCAGGTGACGCGTGCGCAGCCGCTGCCGGGTGAGGAACGGCTGCCCGACCAGCTCGTCGTCCGGCACGGCGTGGGTGCACACGCGCGCGAGCGCCACGCTCACCGCGCGGGGATAGCCGAGCGCCGCGAACACCGCGGTCACCCGCGCCAGGTGCACCGTCTGGAAGAAGCGCCGCAGATCGACGCGCAGCACGGCAGGCTTGCGCACGTGCGGCGCGGCGCTCGTGAAGATCGATCGGCCCCTCCGGAACCCGTGCGCGGCCTCGTGCGGCGGCACCGCGTCGAGGATCCCGTGCAGGACGCGGCGCTGGAGCGCGCGGAGCCGCGGCTTCGGCGCCTCGATCAGCCGCGCGCCGATCCACCGATGGGTGTAGTGCCGCAGGGGTCCACGCGGTGCCCTTCGCGTCGCCTCCGTGGGGTCGGTGAAGGCCGCGAGCGCCCGGGGGGTCACCGCGAGCCACGCCGCCAGATCCCCCTCGGTGTCGAGGGCCGGCACGTCGAACCGCGACGGCGCCATGCCGCGCGGTGGCTCGACCCCGACGCCTCCGCCGAGGAGGCGCGCGAACGCGTCGTCGCCGAGGAGCCACGCCACGAGCGCTCGCGGTCCGAGCGCTGGTGGGACGTGCTGCAACAGGGACGCGAGCGCCTCCTCGTCGCAGGCCCCGAGCGCGTGGAGACAGCGCGCCTCCCGCGTCTCGGGCGCCCCCGGCCACGCGTCCGCGAGCACCTCGGCGACCGTTCGAGCCAGCGTGGGCTCGAGCCACCTCATGGACGTGCGGCGGCGAACACCAACGGTGCTCGTCCTGCGCGACGAATCGCGCGCCCTCGCGCGCCGCCCGTCGGGCCGTGGCCGTGTTCGGTGATGGATCGTCCCCGGGGTTGCCCCGGAGAGGCGGAACCCGCCTGCTTGGTCGCTCGCCGCCGCACCCGGCGAGCATAGCGAGGTGTAAGCTGCGCCGAGACGCCTCGTTTCCCTGTCCCGGATGTCTCGCGCCCGCACCCTCGCTCACCCGCTGCCGCTCGGCTGCGTGGGGTTGCTCGTGCTCAACGATCACGTCCTCAAGGGGCGGTCGATCGTCCCCGCGGTGGTCACCGGCAAGCTGAGCGACTTCGCGGGGCTCTTCTTCTTCCCGGTGCTCCTGGTCACGGTGGCCCGCGCCGCGCGACTCCTCTCGGTCACGCCCCTCCGCGCTGCGGTCGCGACGATGGTCGCGTTCGCGGCGGTCAAGCTCTCGACGCCGGTCAACGCTCTCTACGCGGCGCTGCTCGGCCCCGCCGTGATGGACCCGAGCGATCTGCTCGCGCTGCCGTGCGCGCTCGCCGCGGCGGTCTGGATGCGAGAGGCCCCGGCCCCGATGCGCGGCCTGACCCACGGCGATCGGCTCGCGGTGCTCGTCGCCGCGGTCGCCTCGAGCGCGACTTCGGCCCTCCACTACCCACCGTGCAAGACGCCCGTCGACCCCCCCGACCCCACGAGCACCCTGGAGCAGACCTGCCTGAGCTCCCCTGGCTTCCGTCTGCGTCGTCAGGGCACGCAGGTGACCGGCAGCGTCGTCCTCGGGACCCGTGGGGGTCCGTGCTCTCTCGCGCTCACGTGGCCGACGCTCGAGGTGCGCGCCTCGTCGGAGCTGCGGGTGCGCACCCGCGGCGAGATTTCGACCCCCCCGCCTCCGACCGTGGAGCAGGGCACCGTCACCGTGCAGGTCTCGTTCGTGCTCCCGGCCGACGTGGGCAACGGCTGCGAGGGCCTGGTCCCGAGCTTCGGGTACGAGGGCCGCCGGGTCGTGTTCCCCGTCGCGAGCTGCGAGGTGGCCCCGTGAGGTGGTTGCTGCCCGTGCTGCCACTCGTGCTCGTCGGGGCTTGTTTTCCGCCGCACGAAGGGCCCCGTCAGTACCCGACCTGGCGCGTGCAGGGCCTGAAGCAGGCGCTCGGCGCCTGTGCCGACGCGGTCGTGGTGCCGCGGGCGTCCGGCAAGGAGGGGCTCGGGCTCACGCTGCGCCTCGAGGGGCGCGGCGCGCCGTGCGTCGTCACGGTCACCGCGATCGAGCTCCGCGTCGGCGACCAGGTGTTCCCCGCCCAGAAGCTCCCGCCGGCCATGAGCCTGAAGGCGGGAGACGAGGTGTTTGCCTGGGTGCCCATCCGCTTCGACGGCGACGCGGTCTGGGACGACCCGGACAAGCGCAAGGGTGTCGTCGTCGTCCGCGACCAGAGCGGTGCCACCGCCTCGTTCTCGCTCGTCCTCGAGATGGAGGACCGCAGCAAATGCGAGTGACGGCGGCGCACGCGATGGCCCTCGCGCTCTTCGCGCAGGGGTGCATCTTCCACCAGCACCTCGACGGGCACGCGCTCGGCCACGTGTCGCTCGAGGCGCCACCACCCGCCGCGCCGGCCCCTCCGTCGCCGTACTCCAGCCCCCATCAGGCCGGCGGACCCACCATGGGCGCGCAGAAGCCCGTCGACACCACGCCCGACGTCACGTCGGTCTCCGTCGCCCCACCCACGGATCCGGGCGAGCAAGGCGCGATCCTCGGGGTGTCGGCCATGGGCGGCTGGGCCTCGGGCCTGCTCGCCGGCGAGCGCCGCAACGCCGGACACATCCAGCTCGAGGCGAGCCTGTTCACGTTCTCGAACGACAAGGCCCACCGTGGCTGGATCACGCCCAAGGCGCTGCACGGGAGCACGCGCGTCGCCCTCGGCCTCGGCATGCGCATCTTCGACGGCCAGGGCGGCGCGAGCCCGGTGCGCCTCGCGCCGCTCTACGTGGAGCTGCAGCACACGCGCATGGACGAGATCTGGGGGGCGACGTTCGGCCTCGGGCCGGCGTTCTCGCCACACTCGCCGCGCGCCTTCGGGCCGCAGGCCACCGCCTGCTTCGGCATCCCCATCATGATCTCGCTGTGTGGCCGGGGCGCCTACCTGTTCGGGCAAGGCCACGAGGTCACGATCATGATGGGCTACAACGGCTTCGTCGAGTGGGTGTGGGGTCGCTGAGGGGACCCACCGGTCGCAAGAACACGCGGGGGCGCACCTCGACCCCACCCGCGGGTCCGGGATCGCTAAGCTGCGCTTCGTGGCTCGGCCCCCGAAGACCCGCACGTTCCACGAGCAGGGGCGCACGCTCACCCTGCGCGACCGCGGGGGCCACCACGAGCTGCTCATCGGCGAGGTGCCGATCCTCACGAGCGCCGCGCTCGGGACCGAGCGCGACTTCGGCCGGTTGTCGGCCAAGCTCTGGATCTCCGCGGCGCCGCGCGTCCTCGTCGGGGGCCTCGGCTTCGGCTCCACGCTGGCCGGGGTGCTCGAGGTCGCCCCGCCGAACGCCGAGATCCAGGTCGCCGAGAAGCTCGAGACCGTGGTGCGGCTCGCGACCGGTGAGCTCTCGCCGCTGGTCGCGGGCGCGCTCGGCGACCCCCGCGTGCGGCTCGTGCGCGAAGATGTCGTCGACGTGATCCGCGAGGCGCGCGACCTCGACGTCATCCTCCTCGACGTGGACAACGGGCCCGAGTGGGCCTCGTTTCCCGAGAACGCGCGCCTCTACGACCACGACGGCCTGCGGGCCGCCCACGCCGCGCTCACCCCGGGTGGAGCGTTCGCGGTGTGGAGTGGCTATCCGGCCGACGGCTTCCTGCGCCACCTGCGCGGGGCGGGGCTCCGGCCGTCGGTGCAGAAGTTCGAAGAGCACGGGCGCGTGCAGGCGCGCGCGTACATCGGCAAGAAGCGCCGTTGATCAGCGGGTCGGTTGCAGCGCCGTGCGCGCCGCGCCGAGCGACACGACCAGCGCCGAGAGCGCGAGCATGGTGAGCGCCAGGGCCACGTTGTGCAGCGACTCGCCGAAGCCGATCGCCAGGATCTGCCCGGCGCGGCCGGGGGGCACCCCACCGAGCGCGGTCGCGCTCTTGACGAGGCCGGCCACGAACCCGAGGCAACCCGTGGCCAGGGTGGCGAGCGCGAGCGAGACCTGCAGCGGGACCCACCGCGGCTCGGGCTTCCTCGCATAGCGGAGCGCGACGGCGAACAGCAGAGTCCCGAGGAGGGCGGTGGGCATCATCGCCCAGCCACCCTCACGAAAGCTTTCGAGCATGGAACACCTCCGGCTCCCGTGGACAGCGGGCCCGCGCGAGGGTTCCAGAGAAACGTCAGGCGCGCCGAGGTTGGCAGTGATGGCAGTAATACGTGGACCGTGCGTTCTCGCCGAACCGGCCCTGGCGCTCCATCAGCACCCGGCCGCCGCAGTCGAGGCACGGGCGCCCGGCGCGGTCGTAGACCGCCAGCGGTGGTCCTGTGGGTCGCACGACCCGCTCGAATCGCCCCGCGGCCACGGTGGCCCGCATCAGCTCCGCGGCCCGCCGGACGAGGGCTTCGAGCTCGGCGTCGGTGAACGCCGCGACGGGGGCGAACGGGTCGAGGTGCTGATCGAACAGGAGCTCCGACTTCCACTCGTTGCCGATGCCCGCGATCGCCGCCTGGTCGGTGAGCGCGAGCGCGAGCGGGGTGTCGCTGCGCGCGCGGAGCCGACGGACCGCCTCGTCGGCGTCGAAGTCGTCGGCGATCGGATCGGGGCCGAGGCGTCCGAGCTGCTCGGCGAGCCCGCGCGCGGAGAACACCTTCACCGTCGGCGCACGCAGGGCGACCACGACCCGCCCGGGGACCTCGACAGCGAGGGACAGCTGCCCGACAGGGCCGCGAAAGGGCGAAGGCGCGAGCCGTACGGAGCCCGTCATCCGGAGGTGCACGAGGATCGCCGGACCCTCGAGCGAAAGGACGAGGTTCTTCCCGCGCGCGTAGATCGCGTCGAGCTTGCGGCCCACGAGGCCGCGGGTCGGCTGGTCCGAGCGCGGCAGCGACACCCCGAGGACCTCGCTCCCGACCACCGGGGCGAGCTTCTTCGCGAGCAGGTGCAGCGTGTCGCCCTCGGGCACCGGCTATCCCTTCTTGGTCGCGCTCGGCGCCCCGAACAAGGAGAGCTGCGCGGCCGGCGGCGCCTCCTCGCGGTGTCCGGTGTCGACCTGCGCGGCGAACAGCGCCTCGACGGTCTCGATCGAGTCGGCGTCCTCGGGCCTCTTGTCGTCGCGCAGGCGGACGATGCGCGGGAAGCGCAGCGAGAACCCGCTCGCGTGCCGCTTGCTGCGCTGGAGGCCGTCGAAGGCCACCTCCATCACCACCTCGGGCTTCACGATGCGGACGCGGCCGAACCGCTCGAGCGTCGTCCGCTGGAACAGCTCGGTGAGGCGGGCGATCTCGGCGTCGGTGACCCCCGAGTAGGCCTTGCCCACGTTCACGAGCGCGTCGCCGCGCCGTACCGCGAAGGTGTAGTCGCTGAGCAGACCGGCGCGCTTGCCGTGCCCCTCCTCGGCCGCGGTCACCACGACGTCCAGGGTGGCGAAGGCCTTCTTCACCTTGATCCAGGCCTGGCCGCGGCGTCCCGGCTCGTACGCCGCGTCGACGCGCTTGAGCACGAGGCCCTCGTGGCCCCGCGCCCGCGCCGCCTCGAACTCTCGCTCGAGCTGCGGCTCGATCGCTTCCCCGGCGAGGGGACGCGCCTCGTTGACGGTGAGCCCCGCGGCGGCGAAGCCCAGCGCGGTCAGGCGCGCGCGCCGCTCGGTCCACGGCGCGGAGATCCAAGCTCGATCGCCGTCGGCGAGCAGGTCGTACACGATGAACGTCACCCGCGTCGCCTCGCGCTGGGCCCGCGTCGGTCGCTTGCGCCCGAGGCGCGCCTGCAGCGCCTGGAACGGGCGCACGCGTCCGTCGGCGTGCACCGCCACGATCTCGCCGTCGACCACGAAGCTGCCCGGCACCATGGCGAGCGCCTCGACCACCTCGGGGAAGCTCTCCGTCACCCGCTCGAGCCCGCGCGCGAACACCGCCACCTCGCGCCCGCGCTTGTGCACCTGGGCGCGGATGCCGTCGAGCTTGTCCTCCACCACGTGGCGGGTCGGATCGAGTGCGCTGGCGATGGTCTCGATCGGCGTCGCGAGCATGTAGGCGACCGGCCGTCCGATCTCGATCGCGGCCGCGTCGAGCCGTCGCTCCCGCGCCGCCACCGCGAGCTCTCCAGGGTCGGTGAACATGGCACCCGCCGCGCGCACGGCGTCGGGCTCGAGGGCGAACGCCCGGGCGATCGCGCCCTCGACCACGCCGCCCATCGCGCCCGTGCGCAGGCCGCCGAGGAGGATCTTGAGGAGGTACTTGGCCTCGAGTGGCGTCGCGCGCGCGAGGATCTCCTCGACGCGCGGGCGCTTGTCGGCGGCGTCCGCCAGCGCGTCGAACAGCGCGGCGACCTCGTCGAGCTGGTAGCCGGTCCGATCGGCGTGGTCGGGCACCCGCGCGAGCAGCAGCGCGATGGCCTCGCTGGCGTCGCCGCACTTGCCGCTGCACGCGCGCAGCACGACCGGGTCCCACCCGGTGGCCTGGACCGCGGCCTCGAAGACCTTGGCCCAGCCGACGCCGACGCTGCGCGGGTCGGCGGTCGGCAGGGCGAGGCCGACCGCGAGTCGCGCGGCCGCGGCCAGGGCCGGGCCCTCCAGCGTGGCGAACAGCTCGGCCAGCGCGGCCTCCTTGCCGTTGCGCGCGCGGGTGAGGCGCACGCGCTCGAGCGTCGCCGCGAGGCGCTTCATCCGATCGCCTCCTCGCGCGCGTCGATCGGCGCGACGTCGAGCGCGCCCGCGACGAGCGCGTGGTGGGTCCGGAGCACGTGGGCCAGCACATCGCCGTCGCCGTGGGTGCACACGATCTGCCGCGCGCCGCTCGCCTTCACCGTGGCGACGAGGTCGTCGTGGTCGGCGTGGTCGGACAGCGCGAACGCCGCGTCGGCGCGGCGCTGCTCCACGGCGGCGTCGATCGTGGCCCACCCGGAGACCAGGGCGATCCGGGCGTCCTTGCGCTTGTCCACCATCGGCTGCGCGCGGGTGCGCGGCGGGGTCACGAGCACCGCGCGCTCCTTCTTGGGCACGTCGGCGTAGGCGCGCAGTCGCCCGTCGCCGACGCCGAGCGGGACCCCGAGCGCCTCGTAGGCCGCGCACACGCGGTGCACCGCCCCGTGGGCCAT
Organism: uncultured Polyangiales bacterium; assembly: GCA_964624885.1. Taxonomy (GTDB): domain Bacteria; phylum Myxococcota_A; class Polyangia; order Polyangiales; family JADJMO01; genus JADJMO01. Next base: position 7,618 of record CAZUZY010000300.1, read on the forward strand.
CACCGGCAGCTCGGCCGCGAGCAGCGCGTGGATCAGGGCCTGCGCCTTGCCGAGGGCCCACGCGAGGAGCACCGGCGTCTCCCCCGCGGCGAGCGTGTCGCGGCACCACGCGACGATCGCCGAGAGCGTCGCGGCGCGGTCGGGGAACGCGAAGATCGGGAGCGCGAAGGTGGACTCGATCACCAGCGCGTCGCACGCGACCGGTGCCCCCGTGGCGTGGGTCTCGCCGGGGCCGGTGCGGTAGTCGCCGGTGTAGACCAGGCGCCCGTGCCGCGGGTGGTCGACGATCAGCTGCGCGGCGCCGAGGACGTGACCCGCGGGCGCGAGCGAGAGGGAGACGGCCTCCCCCGAGAGGCGCAGGTCGAGCCGCTGGTCCCAGTCGAGGGTCACGACGTCGGCGCCGATCGCGCCGCGCGCGGCGAGGAGCGCCGCCGTCTCGGGGGAGCAGAAGATCGTCCCCCCGCCCGCGGCGCGTGCGTGGTCGGCGTGGGCGTGGGAGACGAAGGCGTGGGCCACCGCCGCCGAAGGATCGAGGTGCAGCCCGAGCTCGGTGAGGAGCAGACCAGCCGGTGTGGCGACGAGTGGGAGCACACCTCTGTTTCAGCCAGCGCCAGGGGCTGGTCAACCGTGCGGAGCACTGGGGACACCATTCCCCACACTGGGGGCCGTGTTCCCCCGCGCACCCTGGCGCCCGCGTTCAGTTGCCGGCCCAGAGGGCACAGGGCACACTGGTTGCTGGGGGTTTCTTCGAATGTCGGCCGCTCTGTCCAGCGACACCCCGGTCACCGACGGGCTCACCCACGCGCTGGTGGCGTTCTCGCTGCGCTTCCGGAGGCCGCCGCGTGCGCTGGTCGTGGTGGCCGATCGGGAGCTGCGCCGCGAGACGGCGCGAAGGCTGACGGCGCGTGGGCTCCACGTGGTCGAGCTCGCCGAGACCATGGCGCTGCACGCCGAGGTGCTGCGCTCCCAGGAAGATCCGACGGCCCGTCCGCTCGACCTCGTCGTGGCGGCGCGCGATCTCCGCCCCATCTCGGCGCTGCACGCGATCGGCTTCGCGCAGAAGCAGCGGGTGTGCGCGGCGGCGGTGCTGCTCACCGAGCAGTTCGTCGAGGAGCCGGGCGTGTACTGCTGCCAGCCCGACGCCGAGGTGGTGGCGTTCGAGCGCACCGTGCTGCGCGCGCTGCAGCGGCTGTTCAGCCGGCCGCAGCTGCGCGCCGCTCCAAGCCTTGCACCAGGATCTCGTTGACCTTGCCGCGGCTGTCGCCCTTGCTGTTGATGGCGCGGGTGGCCTGCACGGTGACGATGCGGAAGCTGTCGAAGAGCTCGCGCGCGAGGGGCACGTCGCTGTTCGAGAGCAGGACATAGGCGCCGCGTGCGACGCACCCCGCGAACACCGCGGCGAGCCTCCGGTGTTCGTCCTCGCCGAAGCCCGCCTTGGCGTAGCTCGTGAAGTTCGAGGTCGGGGACAGGGGCAGGTAGGGCGGGTCGAAGTACACGACGTCGCCAGGCCCCGCGTCGGCGCAGGCCTCGGCGAAGTCGACCACGCGCAGCTCCACACGGGCGAGCGCTTTCGAGGCCGCGCGCAGGCCGTCGGGGTCGCAGATGCGCGGGTTCTTGTACCGGCCGAACGGCACGTTGAACTGGCCGGCCGCGTTGACCCGGTGCAGCCCGTTGAACCCGCACCGGTTCAGGTAGAGCGTGCGCGCCGCGCGCTCGGGCAGGGGCATCGTGGCCGGGTCCTTGGCGCGGACCTCGTAGTAATGAGCCTCTTCGTTGACGTGCGCGCCGAGCGCCGTGATCAGGTCCTCGACGTGGTCGCGCACCGCGCGGTAGGCGTCGACGAGCTCGCCGTTGGTGTCGCAGAGGCGCGCGCGGGCGATTCGCTCGAGGCGGCACAGCTCGAAGAACACCGCGCCCCCGCCCACGAACGGCTCGATGTAGGTGCCGGAGATTTCGCCGGGCAAGCGGGGCAGGATCTCGGCCAGGAGCTGGCCTTTGCCGCCCGCCCACTTGAGGAACGGACCCGGCGTCCGCATCGTCCGTGCCATGGCAGCCTCCTACCAAGGCCTGCGCCGAACCGCCATCGCGGTCGCGCGCGAGGCCGGCGCACACCTCCTCCGCGACTTCCGGCGCCCCGGCGGGGCGCGGGGGTCGGGCGCGCACGCCGACGCCGACGAGGAGGCCGAGCGCTTGATCCGCGACCGCCTCCTCGCCGCGACCCCCGGCTTCGGTTTCCTCGGCGAAGAGACCGGGCGGGTCGACGGCACGCCGGGCCAGCCGATCTGGGTCGTGGATCCCAACGACGGCACCGCGGCGTACCTGCGCGGGTTCCGCGGGTCCTCGACCTCGATCGCGCTGGTCGACGCGGGGGTGCCGGTGCTCGGGGTCGTGTTCGCCTACGCGTGGCCCGACGACGAGGGCGAGCTGTTCGCCTGGGCCGAGGGAGACCCGGTGACGACGCCGCCGTCGACCGGCGTGGTGTTCGTCTCGCAGGACGCCGATCGCAACGCGGTGGCCAACGCGCGGTGCATCGCGCCGGAGACGCGGTTCTTCGCGCTCCCCAGCGTCGCGCACCGCCTCGCGCGGGTCGGGGCGGGCGACGGCGACGGCGCGGTGTGCCTCTCGGGGTGCGCGAGCTGGGACGTCGCGGCCGGGCACGCGCTGCTCCGCGGTCGCGGGCACGCACTGGTCGACGAGCGGGGCCGGCCGTTCACCTACGACGCGCGCGCCGAGGGCTCGCTGCGGTTCGGCTTCGCGGGCGCCCCTGCGCGGATAGCGGCGATGGCCGGGAACCCCTGGGACGAGGTGCGTCGGCGCGGAGGGCCACCCTCGCCGTTCGTCGAGCCACGGCGCGGCCACGGCGTCGCGGACGTCGCGCGGCTGCGCCGCTGTCAGGGGCTGTGGATGGGGCAGCTGATCGGCGACGCGCTCGGCGCGCAGGTCGAGTTCCAGAGCGCCGCCGAGATCTCCGCGCGCTACCCGGACGGCGTGCGTACGCTGCGCGACGGCGGCACGTGGGGGACGCTCGCCGGCCAGCCCACGGACGACTCGGAGCTCGCGCTCGCGCTCGCCCGCTCGCTCGTGGCCTGCGGTGGCTACGACCGCGAGGCGGTGCGCGCGGCCTACCTCGCGTGGCTCGGATCGAGCCCCTTCGACGTGGGCGCGACCGTCTCGGGTGGGCTGCGCGGCCGGCCGAACCCGGACTCGCTCGCCAACGGCGCGCTGATGCGCGTGAGCCCGATCGCGCTGGCGCTCGCGCACGATCGCCGCGCGGCGAT
>CAZUZY010000301.1:0-10857 GCA_964624885.1 uncultured Polyangiales bacterium
GCGGGCTTCTGGACCGCTTCCTCCACCACCGGAGGCGGCGGAGGCGCGACGGTCACCGAGGCCAGGCGGGCCGCGCCGGTCTCGCACTGCACGAAGGCGCGTCGGCCCTCCTCGCGTGCCCCGTGCTCGAGGGAGACGCGCAGGGCCTCGTCGGCGCCGAAGAGGCGCGCGCCGAGCAGATCCTCGATCGAGCGACCGCGGATCTTGTGGCAGGCGCCCTGGCAGACCCAGGTGTCGAGGGTGGCCGTGGCGCGGACCACCCGGAAGTCGGCGTCCAGCAGCAACAGCACGCGCCCGAGGGCGGCGAAGGCGGCCTCGAGCGCCTCCCAGCCGGCGTCCAGTTCGATCATCCGAGCCCGAAGGGAGCCACGTGGGGGGGCGGCCAGCAAGGGCGGTCCGGTGGAACGCCCGAACTGACGGTTCGTCGGCTGCCGGGCCCCGGAGAAGACGCAAACACAGCGCGGCCCTCGCAACGGTCGCGCTCGACGCAGGAAAACTGGTGTGGCCCGAGGCGTTTGCCCTACATTGGGAGGGCTGCCGCGCAGCGCTCCAATGTCCGTCGTCTGGTACTGCCCCCTCTGCCAGTCCGAAGGCTACGACGCCAGCACGGTGTTCTGCAGCAACGACGGTGCGCGCGTGCGGCCGATCGCCGAGCGCGGCATCGAGTGGATCGGCAAGGTGCTCGCCGATCGCTACAAGGTCGTGCGCTTCATCGACGCCGGTGGCACCGCCGAGGTCTACGAGGCCGAGCGCACGAGCAACGGCCGCCGGGTGGCGATGAAGCTCCTCCACGCGGCCCACGCCGAGCGCCCGGAGGCCACCGACGACTTCCTGCGCGAGGCCCAGCTCGTGTCGCGCATCGGCCACCCCAACATCGTGGCCATCGAGGACTTCGGCACCCTGCCGAGCGGTGTCCACTACATGGTGATGGAGCTGCTCGACGGCGCGCCGCTGTCCGTCGAGCTCGCGCGCGGCCCGCTGCAGGTGATGCAGGCGCTCAAGTGGGCCATGCAGGCCTGCGAGGGCCTCGCCGCGGCGCACGCGCGCGACGTCCTCCACTGCGACATCAAGCCAGCCAACATCTTCCTCCAGCGCGTGCCGTCGGAGGCCGAGCCGGTGGTGAAGATCCTCGACCTCGGCATCGGCCGGCTGTTCGCGGGGGGCACCACCGAGCGCGTGGCCTCCGGGATGATCGCCGGCACCCCCGAGTACATGTCGCCCGAGCAGGCCCTCGGCCACCCGCTCACCGCGGCCTCCGACATCTACTCGATGGGCGTCGCGGTCTACGAGATGCTGCTCGGGGTCGTGCCGTTCTCCGACGAGAGCTACGTGCAGGTGCTCGAGAAGCACGTGCACCAGAAGCCCGTGTGGCCGAGCGGCCTGGCCGACGAGCGAGGCGTGCCGCCCGAGGCCGCCGCGGTGGTGATGAAGGCGCTCGAGAAGGACCCGGCCGCGCGGCCGGGCTCGATGCTGGACCTGCAGCGGGAGCTCGCCGCGGTCACCCGCCAGGTCCGGGCGCGCAACAACGCCCCCACCCAGCAGCGCCTCAAGACCGCGACCGCCCCCGGGAACGCAGCGAGCCCCCCGACCGCCGACCGCCTCAGCGCGGCGCCCACCCCGGTCGTCACGCCCCCGACGTCGGCGCCGATCTCGCAGCCGGCGCGCAAGGTCGCCTCCGGGCCACCCCGCGGGTCGGTGCCGCCGCGGTCCTCGCCCAAGCGCGCGGTCGAGACCGTGCCCCTCTCGAGCGCCACCGGCGCCGACCACGAGGTCGTCGAGCTCGCCAAGGACACCTACTGGGTCGGCCGCCGTCGCGGGCAGCAGCTCGAGTGCAACGCCTACCTGCGGATCTTCAAGCAGGGCTCCACCGAGGTGAGCATCCTGTTCGATCCGGGCCCGCCGGAGGACTACGAGATCCTCTCCGCCAAGGTGGCGCACGTGCTCGGCACGGCCCACCGGCTCGACTACGTCTTCCTCAACCACCAGGACCCGGACGTCGCCAGCAACGCAGCTTCGCTGCAGCAGGCCTCGCGGCACACCCGCGTCGTGTGCTCCGAGGACACCTTTCGCCTCGCCCGCTTCTACGGGCTCGACCCGCGCCGGTTCTCCGCGGTGGAGAGCTTCCACGGCGGCGTGTTCGCGCTGCCGACCGGGCACAGCATCCACTTCGTGCCGACCCCGTTCTGCCATTTCCGCGGCGCGGTGATGGTCTACGACCCGGAGTCGCAGATCCTGTTCTCGGGCGATCTGTTCGGCGGGGCCCGCTCGTCCGACATGGTGGCGAGCGACCGGAGCTGGGCGGGCGTCGAGATGTTCCACCAGATCTACATGCCGAGCCGCAAGGCTCTCGAGCTCGCGTGCGGCCGCGTGCGGCGCCTCACGCCGGCCCCCGCGCTGATCGCGCCCCAGCACGGCGCGATGATCGTGGGCTCCGACACGGTGGCGATGGTCGACAGCGTCGCCGAGCTCGAGGTGGGGCTCGACATGCTCGAGGGCGCGAGCCGGGAGGCGCGCTTCGTCGAGGCCGCGAACGACATCCGTCGCGAGTACGTCGAGCTGGCCGGCGAGCAGCGCGCCCGCGATCTCGTCGCGAGCTTCGCCGACGACGCCTCGTTCACCCGCCTCCTGCTCGTGGACGGCGACGGCGAGATCGTCGGCTTCAAGGTCGCCCCACGGCTGGCGCTCGAGGCCCTCGCCAACGACGCGCTCGCGACCCTACCGGCCGAGCGGCGCGGCGACCTGCGGCGCTCGATCCAGGTGGTGTGGAAGCAGCGCGAGCTCGACCAGGCGAGCTCCGGCTTCCCGAGCATGCGGCTCTCGCTCGGCGCCAAGCGCTGAGGTGGCGCTGGGTCGGCTGCCAGTGGGTCGGCTGCCATCGGGTCGGCTGCCAGCGGGTCGGCTGCCAGGCCCGGTCGTCCTGCTGGGCGTGTCTCGATCGGGGACCACCCTCTTGCGGGTGCTGCTCGGCCAGAGCCCCGACCTCGCGGCGCCGCCCGAGACCCCGTGGATCACCGGCGCGTACGGGCGCGGCTCGCTGCGTGCGCTCGTCGAGGCGCTGGTCTCGGCCCCGACCGGGCCGGTCGAGAACCTCTCCGGGCTCGACGCCGACGCGGTGTACGCCGCGGGGCGGGCCTTCGTCGAGACGCTGCTCGGCCCCTACGCGACCGCGCGGGGCAAGACGCGGCTCGTGCTCAAGACCCCGAAGGACCTGCCGCACGCCAGGTTCCTCGCCCGCCTGTTCCCCGACGCGTGCTTCGTCCACGTGCGCCGCGACGGACGGGACGTCGCGTGCTCCACGGTGCGTCGCAAGGGCATGGTCGGCCTCGGGGACCACGGAGAGGTCACGCTCGAGAACGCGCTGCGGCGCTGGGTCGACTGGGAGGATCACCTGCGCGCGGAGGTCGCCGAGGGAGCGCTCACGCTCGCGGCGACGGTCCGCTACGAGGAGCTGGTCGAGAAGCCGGAGCTGGTGCTGCGCGCGCTCTGCGCGGCGATCGGGGCGCGCTTCGACCCCGCGATGCTCCGCTACGACCTCGCGGGCGTGGACCTCCCTTCGTGGGAGGCCGGGTCGACCGACGTGCGAGAGCACGCGGCGATCGACGCGGCCAGCGTGGGCCGGTTCCGACGCGACGTGTCGGTGGCGGAGCAGGCCGCCCTCGAGGCGCGGTTCGGCGCGGACCTCGCGCGGCTCGGCTACCCGTGACCCGCCTCGGTCCTCACCACTCCTCGCGGACCGGCCAGCGCTTGCGTACCAGCACCGTGATCAACACGGGGGCGCCCAGGTGGAACGCGGCCGACCACCACGCGAGCGCGCCCCAGGGGCGTCGCCGGTGCACGAGCGGCTCGAGGATGAAGTCGTTCGCGTGCGCCCAGTAGTGGAAGGGCAGCACCGACCCGAGCACCCAGGAGAGGCCGATGCCGACGACAGCGCCGAACAGGCCGGCCGCCCACGGGCGCCGGGAGTAGCGGCTCGCCCACAGGGCCGGGGGCACGGAGAGCGCGAGGTAGACCGCGCCGGTCGCGAGAGGATTGACGACCACCGTCCGCCGTTGCCATGTCCAGGGCCGCATGTCGATCGTCCTCCACCGCTTCCCGCTCAGCCACTTCTCCGAGAAGGCGCGCCTGCTGCTCGAGTTCAAGGGCCTCGACTACGAGGTGCGCGATCACCAGCTCGGCCTGCCGCAGCTGCAGATCTACCGCCTGTCCGGCCAGCGCAAGCTCCCGGTCATCGAGCACGACGGTCGCGTGGTGTCCGACTCCACCCGCATCGCGCACTACCTCGACGAGCAGTTCCCCGCCGCCCGCCGGCTCGTGCCGCGCGACGATCCTCGCCGCACCGAGGTGCTCGCCCTCGAGGAGCGCGTCGACCGCCGCTTCGGGGTCGGCCCGGTGGCGCGGTGGCTCGAGCACTGCCTCGACCACCGCGATCACCTCGATCTGCTCAGCATCGAGGCGCAGGGTCTGTCGGTCCTCGGCGCGCGCGGTCTCGGGGCGATGGTGCGGGCGGTGCGCGGCCCGGTGCTGGCCCGGACCTCGCGCTTCGTCGACGCGACCTACGCGCTGCTCGACGACCTGACCGCGCGCCTGCGCGAGGGGCCGTACCTCGTCGGCGCGGAGCCGACCCTCGCCGACCTCGCGGCCGCGGGGCTCCTGTTCCACCTCGAGTTCCCCCCCACGCGGTTTCTGTGGGATCCTGCCTTCGCGGGTCGCGGCGTCCCCGAGGTCGTGGCACGTTTTCCGGAGGTCTTCCTTTGGCGACGCAAGCTCTACACCGACTTCTCCCGCTGATCCTGGCGCTCCCGCTCGTCGCGTGCGGCGGCAGCAACGTCGCGTTCGAGGAGCGCGACGCGGGCACGACCGACGGGGGCGACGCGTCCGTGGGCGACGCGGGGGACGACGCCGTGGTCGAGGACGTCGCGCCCGGCGACACGGGCGTGACGGCCGACACGGGCGTGGCGGTCGACACGGGGGTGGACGTCGGCCCGCCCGACACCAAGCCGCCGGGGTGCCCGCCCGGCACCACCAAGAAGCTCGAGGTCTGTCCGCCCACCTGCTCCGGCGGCTGCGACGGCGACGTCTGCAACATCCGCTGCAGCGCGATCAACGGCTGCAACGACACGACCCTCGCGTGCCCCCCCAACGCCCGCTGCAAGATCCTGTGCGACGGCCTCAACGCCTGCCAGCGCACCAAGGTGCAGTGCCAGCCCGGCTCGCCCTGTGAGCTCGCGTGCACCGGCACCAACGCGTGTCAGGGGGTGGAGTACGACTGTCCGAGCTTCGCCGGCGCGTGCACGCTCACCTGCTCGGCGTTGAGCTCGTGCACGACCGGCAAGGTCAAGTGCGGCCCGGGCGCGTGCTCGGCCAGCTGCACCGGGCTCGGCACGACCGGCGTGAAGGTCGACTGCGGGCCCTCGTGCGCCTGCACCAACAAGTGCACGGGGTAGCGCCCGGTGTGGGTCCCCCGCGAGCGGATCCGCCATCCGCTGCCCGTCGTCGCGCACCCGTCGGCCGAGCAGGCCGCCGCCTCGCGGCTGTTCTCGCCGTGCACCCTCGCGAGCGGCCTCACCCTCGAGACCCGCACCTGGGTGCCCGCCATGGTGCCGTGGCGCGCGACCGAGGACGGGTTCGTCACCCCGGCCGTGATCGCCTGGTACGGCCGCTTCGCCGCGGGTCGTCCGGGCACCATCGTCGTGGAGGCCACCGGGATCCGCGACGTCCCGAGCGGTCCGCTCTTGCGCATCGGCGACGACCGGTTCGTCCCCGGGCTCCGCGCGCTGGTCGACGAGGTGCACGCGCGGAGCGGCGGCGCCACGCGGGTGTTCCTGCAGCTGATCGATTTCCTGTCGCTCCGTCGACGCCCCGAGCGGCAGCGGTTCCTCGAGCGGTTCCTTTCGATCACCGATCGCCACCGCGAGGCGACGGGGCGACGAGACGAGGCCGACGTGCGCGCCGCGCTCGCGGCCCTGTCCGACCCGGAGCTCGACGCGGTGCTCACGGCGCGCGAGCGCGAGGCCCTCCGGTTCGGGGCGCGTGAGCGGGTGACCGACGTGGAGGTGCCCGCCATCCGCGAGCTGCCGCGCGTCCTGCCGGGCCTGTTCGCCGACGCCGCCCGCCGCGCCCGCACCGCGGGCTTCGACGGCGTCGAGCTCCACTACGCGCACGCCTACACGATGGCCTCGTTCCTCTCGCGCACCAACGACCGCGCCGACGGGTGGGGCGGGAGCCTCTCGGGCCGGGTGCGCCTGCCGCGCGCGGTGCTCTCCGCGGTGCGCGAGGCGGTGGGGCCGGCCTACACCGTCGGCTGCCGCATGCTCTGCGACGAGGTCATCGAGGGGGGCAGCACGGTGGAGGACGCGATGGCGCACGCCGTCGCGCTCGCGCCCGAGCTCGACTTCCTCTCGCTCTCGACGGGGGGGAAGTTCGACGACGCCAAGCAGCCGGCGGTCGGAGAGGCGGCCTATCCGTACACCGGGCCGAGCGGCTACGAGTGCATGCCCACCACCATCAGCGATGCGCGCGGGCCGTTCGCGCGCAACGTGCCCAAGCAGGCGCAGATCCGCGCCGCGCTGCGCGCCGCCGGGTCCCTGGTGCCGGTGGTGGTCGCGGGGGGGATCGGCACGTTCGCCGAGGCCGAGGCGATCCTCGCGCGCGGGGATGGTGATCTGATCGGCGCCGCGCGCCAGACGCTCGCCGACCCCGACTGGTTCGAGAAGGTGCGGCTGGGCCGCGGGGCCGAGGTGCGCCGCTGCAAGTACACGAACTACTGCGAGGCCCTCGACCAGAAGCACAAGGCGGTCACCTGCCAGCTCTGGGATCGCCTGGGCCTCGACGAGCCCGGCCTCCTCCGGACCGCCGACGGGCGCCGCCGGCTCGTCGCGCCCTAGTCAGGGGCAGCGCAGGGTCAGCGCGTGGCGGATCAGCTCGACGGTGATGGGCAGGCCGCCGAGGGGCTCGCCGTCGACGTCGAGGAGGAACACCTCGCGCGCGGCGTCGTCGACCAGATCGAGCGCGAGCCGATCGCAGCGGAAGTGCTGCGTGCCGGGCTTGTCGAGGTGCTTGCCCTCGTAGATCGAGGAGGACTGCACCGCGAAGGCGAGCTTGCTGCGCGCGCCGAGGCTCACCACCTCGAACGCGCCGTCGTCGGGCTTCGCCATGGGCGCCACGTGCATGCCGCCGCCGAAGTAGCGGCCGTTGCAGATGGCCAGCATGAACGTGGCGAGCCGACGCTCCTCGGTGACGCCGGCGAGCTCGGACTTGCACACGAGGCGCCCCTCCTTGATGCGCAGGAGGGCGCGCACGGAGGCGCTGAAATAGGCGGCCTTGCCGCCGATCGCCGCCGGCGCCTCGGCGACGTAGCGGTCGACGAGCCCGCCCATGCCGGCGGAGAGGATGTTCACGAAGTAGCGGTGGGCCGGCCTTCCTCCGTGGTCGCGGTAGGTGAGGCGACCGACGTCGAGGGGGCGCGTCTTGCCGCTCGCGAGCGCCGCGAGGTAGAGCTCGAGCCGGTGCTCGAGGCCGACGGTGCGGCGGAAGTCGCCGCCCGTGCCCTGCGCCACGAGCCCGACCTGCGGGCGCTGGTCGACCTCAGCCTCGAGCACGCCGTTGCACACCTCGTGGAACGTGCCGTCGCCACCGACGGCCACGATGAGCGGATGGCCGCGCTCGGCGCCGGCCTTCGCGACGTCGATGCCGTGGCCCCGGGCGCCGGTCTGCTCGACCGCGATGGGGCCGAGGGTGCGCTCGATCGTCGCGCGCATCGAAGCGAAGGTCTTGCCGGTCCGGCCCCCGCCCGAGGCGGGGTTGACGACGAACAGCGGGAGCGTGGGGTCCATCGGCCGCGAGGATAGCGGCGTGCTAGCTTTCGTGGGCCATGATGTCGGTCGGTTGGTGGTCGATCTATCGCTTCCGCGGCGGGGCGATCCGGCTGCATTTCAGCATCCCACTGGCCGCCTTCGTGTTCGGGCGGTTCGCCTTCGTTCCGGGGTTCTGGCTCGGTTTCGTGACGATCGTCCTGTTCCACGAGCTCGGCCACGCGGCGATGGTCCGGCTCGTGGGCGCCCGCGTCGGCAACATCGACGTCCACGGGCTCGGGGGCTCCTGCTCCTGGTACGGCAACCCGACGGCGCTCGGCCGAGCCTGGATCGCCTGGGGTGGGGTGCTCGCCCAGGCCGTCGTGCTCGCCCTCGCCTGGACGTGGATCCTCCTGCGTCCACCGCACTCGGTCTTCGCGGCGCAGCTGCTCTCTGCGTACACCTACTCGAACCTCTGGCTCATGGCGATCAACCTGCTGCCGATCCCGCCGCTCGACGGCGCGGAGGCGTGGGCCCTGCCGGGCCTCGCGCGCAAGTGGTGGCAGCTCCGTCGCGCCAAGCAGGCCGTCGCCAAGGTCAAGGTCGTGTCGGCGCGCGAGCGCGCGGAGCAGGCCTGGCACTTCCGCGAGCCGAGCAAGGCCAAGCTCCACGACAAGGAGCTCGACGCGCGCGCCGACGATCTGCTGGAGCGCGCGAAGAAGCGCCTCGCCAAGCGCTCCGAGGACGAGCCCAAGAACTGAAGTCTGCGGAGGGGCGAACCGCCGCCGCGGCGACGAGTTGAAGATTTCGTGCGACACGCGCGATCGGCCCCCGTCTGTACCGGGCGAAGAGCAGGAGCGCGCCCCCGCAGTGGCGGAGGAGCGCGGGCACCTGCGCGGAGGTCCCCATGCGTCGCTTCGTGGTTCTCTCGGTTCTCTCTGCGGGTTGGCTGGTCGGCTGTGGTGATCCGTACGTGGCGGCGCGCGATGGCGGCGGCGGTGGTGGTGACGACAGCGGCACGACCCCGGACGGCGCGACGCCGCTCGAGGACGGTGGCAAGACCGACACCGCGACCGGCACCGACACCAAGCCGGCCGAGGACGTCGGCAGCCCGGGCGACCCGTGCACCACGCCGGGCAAGTCCGAGAGCTCCAAGTGCGGCAACTGCGGCACCCAGGTGCGCGTCTGCAACTCGGACAAGACCTGGTCGGAGTGGAGCTCGTGCAGCGGCGAGGGCGTCTGCGCCGCGTTCGAGACGGCCACCGAGGCCTGCTCGGGCGGGGGCACCCGCGCCCGGACCTGCACCTCTTCGTGCACCTGGGGCAGCTGGGGCTCGTGCGAGGGCGCGCCGCCCCCGTGCGGCACGCTCGGCAAGACCGAGACCCAGACCTGCGGCAAGTGTGGCTCGCAACTGCGCACCTGCGGCGCCACCGGCTGGAGCGCGTGGGGCGCGTGCGGCGGCGAGGGCGAGTGCACAGTCGGCGCCACCGACTCCGCGTCCTGCGGCACGGGCGGCACCAAGACCCGCACCTGCGGCTCCACCTGCACCTGGGGCGCCTACGGCACCTGCGTCGGCGGCACGCCCACCACGGGCTGCGCTTCGGGCTCGCCGCGGCAGACGTTCTCGTCGTCGACGTTCAGCGGCATGTGGGGGTGCTCCGGCACCTCGACCTGGTCGAGCGCCTCGACGCTGTGCGCCTCCGGCTACCACGTGTGCAGCGCGACCGAGTTCTCCTCGCGTCGCGGAACCACCATCCCCTCGCACCACTACTGGGTGTCCGACTACCTCAACGGCAGCGGCAGCGAGGGCGCCTGCAAGGCCTCGAAGAGCACCGCCTCGGGCAATTTCTGCCCCACGGACGCGCCGATGCGCGTGTGCGGTTCGAGCAAGTACGACGCCTCCGGCAACTTCTGCACCTGGGTCGCCTGCGGCTACGAGTCGACCACCTCGAGCCTCTACTACGGCGGCTGCAACGACGACGGCACGAGCCACGGCCTCCAGGCCGGCGCGCTCTGCTGCAACTGACCCGCTGCTTCCTCTCTCCACCGCGACCGCGCGCCCTCCGCGCGTGGCGGTCGCGCACGACCTCGTGTGTCCATCCCAAGGAGCTCTCTCATGTCCGTTCTCCGTTCGTCTCTCGTCGTCGCCTCCCTCGCCACCCTCTCGCTCCTCGCCGGCAGCGTCCGCGCCGCGGACGACGACACGCCCCCGCCGGTCAAGAACCCGCCGCCCGCGCCCACGGCGCACGCTGGCGACAAGGACAAGGACAAGGACAGCAAGGACTCGACGACCGACCACCAGAAGGTGGTGGGGCACTTCGGGGCCTCGTATTTCGGGCAGTTCAACGTCGGCTACGGCGCGGGAACGGGCGGCGGCTCCGCGGCCACGCAGATCGTGGGCGTGCGCTACTGGACGTCGGACACGGTCGCCCTCGACCTCGGCCTCGGCCTCTCGACCCTCGGTGGCAGCTCCAAGACCGGCTCGACGACCACCGATGCGCCGAGCCTGTTCGGCATCTCGCTCAAGGCCGGCGTGCCGATCGCACTGCTCGCGGCCAAGCACTACACCTTCTTCATCGAGCCGCAGCTGATCTTTGGGTACGCGTCGCAGTCGATCCGACCCACGGGCGGCGACGAGACCAAGAACAGCGGCATGCACCTCGCGCTCGGTGCGACGGCCGGTGCCGAGATCCAGTTCGGCTTCATCGGCATCCCGCACCTCGCGCTCGACGCAGCCATCGGCCTCGGCCTGGACTACCAGTCGGGCAGCTCGAAGACGGGCGCCAACCCGGAGACGACGGTGTCATCCACCGCGTTCGGCACCGCGGCGTTCGCCTCGCCGTGGAACATCTTCACCACCAACGTGGCCGCGCGCTACTACTTCTGAGCATGGCCCGCGCACCTCTTGGTTGGGTCCTCGCGGCCGCCGGGCTCACCGCCGTCCTCGCCGCGTGCGGGACGGGCGGCCCCGGCGCCGTGCCGGACTATCAGAGCGGCCTCGGCGACCAGGTCTCCACGCCCGGCGCCGGCACCGGCAACGCCGCGGGTGGGTTCGGCGGCGGCACCT
>CAZUZY010000302.1:0-10825 GCA_964624885.1 uncultured Polyangiales bacterium
TGGAGCATGGTGCCCTCGGTGGTCACGAGCGCGACGCGATCGGCGGCGAGGCCCGGCACCGCGGCGGCGCAGAGGTGCACGACGCCGGCGATCTCGCCCGCCGAGAGGGCGCGCCCCGGCCGCAGCTTCACGACGACCGACGCCGAGGCGGGCTCGTTCTTGGAGACGAACACCGAGCGCTCGGGCAACACGAGGTGCACGCGGGCGCTCTGCACGGCGGCGAGGCTGCCGACGGTGCGACCGAGCTCGCCCTCGAGCGCGCGCCGGTAGAGGACCCGCTGCTCGAACTCGGTGGCGCCGAGCTTCATCTTGTCGAAGCTCTCGAACCCGACGCCACCGCCGCGCGGCAGGCCGGCCGCGGCGAGGTCGAGGCGCAGCTCGTGGACGCGCGCCTCGGGCACCTCGACGCCGGTCCCGTCGCCGATCAGGCGGTAGGGGACCTTCATCTCCTTGAGCTTGGCCACGAGGGCCGCGGCGTCGTCGCGGTCGAGCTGGGTGAACAGCGGCGCGTAGGTCTCGCGGCCCACCCGGACGAACAGCAGCGCGGCGAGCGTGCCGAACACCACGACCCCGACCACGAGGCCGATGCGGGCGGCCCTGGAGAGCGCCATCAGGCGCGTCTGCACCTTCACGAAGAGGGCGCGGACGGCGGGGGGCAGGCTCGAGTTCTCTTGTTCAGACATTGGTTCGCCAGAGCTCGTGGAAGGCATCGAGCAGCTTGTTGCGGACGTTGGAGAGCAGCTTCACGGAGATCTCGGCCTCCTTGGCTGCGATCATCGTGCCGTGCAGGTCGTCCTGCAGGCCGCTCGCGAGCCCCTGCACCTTGTCGACGGCCACCTGCTGGGTCGCGGCGGTGTCGGCGACGAACCCGGAGAGCACGTCGGCGAACGACGTGGCGCCGGTGCCGGGGGCGGTCGAGGGCTTGATCCCCAGATCTTCGCCGGTGATCTCGAGCGGGCGCAGCTCCGCGGGCGGCAGGGGCTGGATCTTCATGGTCAGGTCCCGATCTTGAGCGCGGCCTTGGCCATGGCCTTGATCGACTCGATCGACGTGACGCCGGCCTCGTAGGCGCGCGAGGCGGTCATGAGGTTGACCATCTCCGTCACGACGTTGACGTTGGGATACTCGACGTAGCCGTCGGCGTTCGCGTCGGGGTGGCCGGGGTCGTACTCGAGCTGGCCGGGCTTGGTGTCGGTGGCCATGCTCCCGATCTCCACCTTGGCCACCTGGCGGAGCACGGGATCGAAGGCGTTGCCCGCGAGCGGCTTGGAGACGAACACCGGGTCGAGGCGCTTGTAGGGGCCGCCGGCCTCGGTACGGGTGGTGCGGGCGTTGGCGAGGTTGCCGGCGATGGCGTTCATCCGGCCGCGCTCGGCGGTGAGGCCGCTCGCGGCCACCTCGAGCGCCGAGAACACCCCGGGGACCGTGAAGGCAGGGCGAATCATCAACCACCTCTCCCGTCGTTGGCGGCCCAGCCGAGCCCGGCGAGCTCGCCCGCGACCAGCTGCGCGACCACGTCGTACCGCACCTGGTTGCTGGCGATCTTCACCGCCTCGCGGTCCAGGCTCACCGCGTTGCCGTCTGGTCCGGCCTGCGCCGTCGGATCGGCGAACACCTTGGTGCCCACCCCACCCGCTTGCATGGGCTGCGCGCCGAAGTGGTCCGGGTGGGTGGCCTCGAGGTTGGCCATCACCTCGCCGAACTCCACGCGCTCGAGGTCGAGCGGCTTGTACCCGGGCGTGTCCACGTGGGACAGGTTCGACACGAGCAAGTTGTGTCGGGCCAGGTGGTAGTCGAGCCCCCCTTGCAGTCGGTCGACCCCGGAGAAGATGCGCATGGAGCCTTCGCCTCTTCACCCGGCGTGCCAACGGGTCTCGTTCCCGGGTGGCGTGGCGCTTGCTGTGGATGGCCGGCGATGATCAAGCTCACCCGCCTCAACCACTCGGTCGTAGGGGTCAACCCCGACCACATCGCGCTCGTGGAGGAGAACCCCGACACGACGCTGTTCCTGTTCGGCGGCGACAAGCTCCTGGTCCGCGAGTCGCTCGACGAGCTGATCGCCGCGGTGGTCGAGTTCCGCCGCGCCACGCGCGTCTCGACGGACAGCGGCGATCTCCCCCACCTGCCGGTCCACGCCCACCCGAAGGAGCACTGAGATGGGACCCCTCCTCGGAATCATCGTCGCGCTGATCATGGTGCTGCTCGGGAACATGCTCGAGGGCGGGCACATGAGCTCGCTCGTGGGCGGCCCCGCGTTCATGATCGTCATCGGCGGCACCATCGGCGCCGTGCTCGTGCAGTTCCCGCTGCCGACCGTGAAGGCCTCGCTCGGCGCGGCCGGCGCGCTCTTCAAGAAGCAGTCCCACGACCACGCCAAGATCGTCGACGAGATCGTCGATTACGCCAACCGCGCCCGCCGCGACGGCATCCTCGCGCTCGAGAAGGTGGCCCCCGCGGCCTCGGATCCGTTCCTCGCCAAGGCCCTCATGATGGCCGTGGACGGCGCGGACTCCGCGAGCCTCCGCGAGACGATGGAGATCGGCCTCTCGCAGATCGAGGAGGGCGGCGAGGACAGCGCCAAGGTGTTCGAGGCCGCGGGCGGCTACAGCCCCACCGTCGGCATCATCGGCGCCGTGCTCGGCCTCATCCACGTCATGAGCAACCTCTCCGACATCAACGCCGTCGGCTCCGGCATCGCGGCCGCGTTCGTCGCCACGATCTACGGCGTGGCCGCGGCCAACATCGTGTTCCTGCCGTTCGCCGGCCGGATCAAGATGATGGTGCGCGACGAGGTGCACCTCAAGACCATGATGCTCACCGGCGTGCTCGCCATCCAGGAGGGCCTCAACCCGAAGCTCGTCCGCGAGCGCCTCATGAGCTACGTGCACAGCCCCCACCCCGAGAAGGGTGGCGCCGCCGCCGGCGCCCCCGCGACGGCCGGCTGACGCGTCACGCCAGCGCCCTGACTGACCTCGCGCTTCTCGAGGTCCACGAAGCCCGCCTCGAGCGGGCTTCCGTCGTCGGGGCCTCACGGTCGGGTCTCAGGCTGTTCGGGCTGTCCCGGGGTTCCAGGCCCCGGGCTTGCGGTGCCGTCGGTGCCCCGGGCTTCAGCCCGGGGGAGGCGTCTCCGGGGCTCCGGGCTTGGCACTCCCTTCGCAAGGTGGTCGGCATGTTCCGCAGTCTGCACATCGCCGCGACCGGTATGTCGGCGCAGGAAACCAAGCTCGACGCGGTCGCCAACAACGTCGCGAACGCGAGCACCACCGGCTACAAGAAGCAGGACGCCGAGTTCGAGGATCTGCTCTACCAGACGCAGAAGGCCCCCGGGCCCGTCGCTGGCGGAGGCATCGCCCCCGCGGGCGTGCAGATCGGCACCGGCGCCCGCATCGTCGCGACCTCGCGGTCGTTCGCGCAGGGCCCCATCCAGCAGACCGGCAACCAGCTCGACCTCGCCATCGAGGGTCCGGGCTTCTTCCAGGTCACGCGGCCGAGCGGCGAGGTGGCCTTCAGCCGCGCCGGCGCCCTCAAGCTCGACGCGCAGGGCAAGCTCGTGACGAGCGAGGGGCTCCCCATCGAGCCGCCCATCACCATCCCGACCGACGCGACCAGCGTCACCATCGGCGCCGACGGCACCGTCAGCGTGCTGCAGCCGGGCAGCACCGCGCCGAACCAGGTGGGCACCATCCAGCTCGCTACGTTCGCGAACCCCGGTGGGCTCTCGGCGCTCGGCCACAACCTCTACGGCCAGACCGCGGCCGCCGGCGACCCGCAGGTCGGTCCGCCCGGCGCGGCCGGCCGCGGCTCGCTCATGCAGGGCGCGCTCGAGGGCTCGAACGTCGAGGTCGTCGAGGAGATGATCGCGCTCATCCGCACCCAGCGCGCCTACGAGATCAACTCCAAGGTCATCGCGGCGGCGGACGAGATGCTCCGCAACGCGACGACGATGCGGTGAGCCCATGAAGCAGCACGCCCTCGCCCTCGGTCTGTTCGCCTCCGGGTTCGTGGCCCTCGCCATGGTCACCGACGCCACCGCCAAGCCCGCCATCGCGGAGGTCGCGCTGGTCGGCCCGCGCATCCACCTGTCCGACGTCGTGCCGAACACCCCGAAGGAGCTCGCCGACAAGGACCTCGGCCCCGTGCCGCCGCCGAACGGCGCGCGCACCGTCACCCGCGCCGAGCTCGAGGGCGTCGCCGGCAAGGGCCTCGCGCTGCCCGAGGCGGTGCGCGTCGTCCGCAAGATGAAGAAGCTCGCCGCGCCCGACCTCGAGAAGAGCCTGCGCGCCGGCCTGCTCACGAGCCCCATCGGCCGCGGCGGCCAGCTCAAGGTCGCGCGCCCGCCGAAGTCGGTCGAGGTCGCCGACGGCTGGGACACGGTGGTGGTCGACGTGCCGAAGCCCCCGCGCAAGGCCGGCCCGCACACGACGAGCGCCGCGCTGCTGTTCAAGCGGGGTCCCGAGGTGCTGCTCACCCTGCAGGTGCCCATCGACATCGAGCTGCCCAAGGAGGCCGCCCTGCCCGAGGTGCCGATGAAGTCGTCGCTCGTGCTGCTCGTGCAGAAGGGCGCGATCGAGGTGCGCACCAAGGCCACCGCGGCGGGCGAGGGGGACGTCGGCGACACGATTCCGGTCGTCGTCACCGAGACCAAGAAGGTGCTGTCGGCAAAGCTCGACGCCAAGGATCGCGCCCACCTCGTGGAGGTCCCATGAACCTGCGCTCGCTCGTCGTCGTCCTCCTCGTCGCGACGGCCGCGCCTGCGTGCGGCCCGGCCCACGTCTCGCCGTTCACCGCGCGCCAGCGGGTCTACAAGAAGGGCAACTACGCGCAGGCCGGCGCCAAGGGCAAGCCCACCAACGGCTCGCTGTGGAGCGACGCCAGCGGCGGCATGCTCGAGGATCCGCGCGCCGGTCGCGTGGGCGACATCGTGCTCGTGAAGATCGACGAGGTGGCCGACGCCACCGGGCAGGCCGACACCAAGCTCAAGAAGGAGGGCAGCGCCTCGGCGGGCGCGACGGCCATCCTCGGGATCATGCCCGCGCTCAAGAAGGCCTACCCCAACCTCGATCCGGCCAAGCTGTTCGAGGTCGCGAGCAAGGAGAACTTCGCGGGGGAGGGCGGCACGAGCCGCAAGGGCGAGCTGCACGGCTCGATCTCGGTGCGCGTCGTCGACGAGATGCCCAACGGCGACCTGTTCATCGAGGGCACCAAGGTCGTCATGATCAACAACGAGGAGGCCCACCTCTACCTGTCGGGGCTCATCCGCCCGGCCGACATCACCCAGGAGAACAGCGTCTCGTCGTCGCGCATCGCCGACGCGCAGATCGAGTTCACCGGTCGCGGCGACGTCGCCGACCAGCAGCGCAAGGGCTGGCTCCGCCGGCTCGTCGACGCGCTCAACCCCTTCTGAGCCCTGGAGATCCCGTGCAGAAGCCCTTCGCCCTCGCCCTGCTCGCCGCCCTCGCCGTCGCCTCGGGCCCGGCCGCCGCCGAGAAGATCCGCGACCTCGCCGACGTGAGCGGCGCGCGCGAGAACCAGCTGCTCGGGTACGGCGTCGTGGTGGGCCTCAACGGCACCGGCGACGACACGAGCGCGCCGGTCGCCGCCCAGTCGATGCAGTCGCTGCTCACCAAGCTCGGCGTGAAGGTCGACCCGAAGCAGCTCAAGTTGCGCAACGTGGCCGCGGTGCTGGTGACCGCCACGCTGCCGCCGTTCATCAAGGCCGGCTCCAAGATCGACGTCACGGTCGCCTCGATGGGCAACGCCAAGTCGCTCACCGGCGGCATGCTGGTGCAGACCACGCTCAAGGCCGCCGACGGCAAGACCTACGCGGTCGCCCAGGGCAACCTCCTGCTCGGCGGGTTCGACGCCAAGGGCGGCACCGGCTCGTCGGTGAAATCCGGCACCACGACGGTCGCCCGCATCCCCGAGGGGGCCATCGTCGAGAAGGAGGTGGCGGCCGAGATCGTCACCGGCGGCAAGCTCAAGCTCGAGCTGCGCACGCCGGGGTTCGGCACCGCCAACAAGATGATGGAGGCGATCGACGCCAAGTTCGGCGCCGGCACCGCGAGCGCCCCCGACCCGGGCGCCATCGTGGTCAAGCTCCCGAGCACCTTCGAGGGCAAGTCGATCGCGTTCGTGGCCGCCCTCGAGGACCTCGAGGTCAAGTCGGTGCACAAGGCCCGCGTCGTCATCAACGAGAAGACCGGCACCATCGTCGCCTCCGGCGACGTGCGCCTCTCGCCGATCGCCGTCGTGCACGGCGCGCTGACCATCGTGATCAAGGAGGAGCCGGTGGCCTCGCAGCCGACGCCGGGGCTCCTCGGCGGCACGGGCGGGACCACGGTGGTGGTGCCCAAGACCGACGTGCAGGCCAAGGACGACCCCAAGTCGATGAAATACCTGCCGGCGGCGCCCACCTTGTCCGACTTCGCCAGCGCGCTCGGGGCGCTCGCGCTGAGCCCGCGGGAGATGGCGAGCGTGCTCCAGGCGATCCGCACCGCGGGCGCGCTCGAGGCCGAGGTGGTGGTCCAATGACGCCGATCGTCAAGGTGTCGGCGCCCGGCGCGAGCGCAGCGGCGGCCGCCGCGGCCGAGAAGAAGGCCAAGGACGTCCACGACACGGCCCTCGGCTTCGAGGAGCTCCTGGTCAAGCAATTGCTCTCGTCTGCCAACGTGGTCCCGAACGCCAAGCAGGGGTACGGCGCGATGGCGCTCGACGCCCTCGCGAGCTCCATCACCCGCGCGGGTGGCCTCGGGCTCGCCAAGAACCTCGAGCACGAGCTCCTGCGGCTCGCGGTCCCGGGGAAGAAGGCCTGAGCGATGGCCCGCAAGAAGAAGCACCCGGAGCACGTGAACCACGAGCGTTGGCTGGTCAGCTACGCCGACTTCATCACCCTCCTGTTCGCGTTCTTCGTCGTCATGTTCGCGGTGTCGCAGGTCGACACCAAGAAGCTCGGGCGCTTCACCCAGAGCTTCCAGCAGGCGGTGGGCATCGAGATCCTCCCCTCTTCGGGCAAGGGCCTGCTCGCGGGCGACCCGAACATGCAGAGCGAGCCCGCGCCGCCGAAGGCCGACGGCAAGGGCGGCAACGGCCTGCCAGGCGAGCTCGAGAGCCTCCGCACCGAGCTCAACATCCTCAAGGCGCAGAAGAAGGAGGAGCTCGCCAAGCTGCAGGTCCTCGTGCGCAAGAACGAGCTCGTGCTGCGCCTCGCCGACAACGTCCTCTTCGAGAGCGGCTACGCGGTGCTGCAGGAGCCCGCGCGCAAGGTGCTCCGCCCCGTCGTCGACATCCTCAAGACCGTGAAGGTCTCGGTGCGCGTCGAGGGCCACACCGACAGCGTCCCCATCCACAGCTCGCGCTGGAGCTCCAACTGGGAGCTCTCGACGGCCCGCTCGACCGCGGTCGTCTTCTTCATGCTCGACTCGGGCATCGCGCCCCCGCGCATGTCGGCCGCGGGCTACGGCCAGCACCAGCCCATCGCGAGCAACGACACGGAGGACGGTCGCTCCAAGAACCGTCGCGTCGACCTCGTCATCTCGGTCTCGGATCCCCAGTCATGAGCGGCGCGGCGCGCTTCCTGCAATGCGGGCTCCTCGTGTCCTCCGCGCTCGCCCTCGCCTCGCCCGCCTCCGCGCAGGAGTGGGTCCCCGTGGGCCGGCTCGAGCTGTCGGACGGCATCGAGCGCGGCGCGTTCGGCACCCGCACGAGCCGCGTCACGCTGCGCGCCGGGCTCGACCTCGCCGTCGACGAGCGCCCCAACGAGATCTTCGGCGGCAGCCTGCTGTTCGAGGTCGCGCCGCACAGCGCGGTGGGGCTCGATCTGCGCTACGGCCGCCGCCTCGGGCACTTCGTGGTGGAGGGCCTCGTCGCCGGCTTCGTGTTCCCCGAGACGATGTTCGGGGTCGGCGCCGCGCTCACCTACCGCATCCCGCTCGGCAGCACGGTCTCGGTCGCGGTCGGGCCGGAGATCCGGGCCTTCTTCCTCGGCTCGGACCTGCCCACCAAGACCCCGCTGCTCCAGGGCCTCCTGCGGGGAGGCATCCATGTGGCGTTCTAGGGCGGTCTTCGCGCTCGCGCTGGTGGGCCTCGTGGTCCTCGGCGCCGAGGCGTGCACCCAGGGCGACCCTTGCCTCCGGCACTCCGACTGCCCGGACGAGCAGAAGTGCGCCCAGGGCGCGTGCGTCTTCGGGTCGCGCGACGGCGACGACGACACCGGCGCAGCGACCGACGGCGCCACCGACGGAGACGAGGCCGGCGAGGCGGGGGACACCACCCCGGCCGACACGCTCACCGACACGGTCACCGACACGGTCGACGACAGCGACACGATGGACGCGAGCGACGCGACCGACGCCGACGCCACCGACACCGCCGATGCCGCCGACGCCGCGACGCTCGACGCGAGCGAGACCGACGGAACCCCCGTAGATTCTGCCTCGCTCGACGCGAGCGAGACCGCCCTGGACACATCCACCGACAGCGCCCCCGTCGATGGAGAGGTCGGGGGCTAAAGCATTTCGGATTCTGTCCGTTCCACCGGACGAGCCCGCATCCCTTCGGAGAACACCATGAGGATCAAGACCGACCCCACCCCCCACGCCAAGCTCGCCGATCCGGCCGCGCTTCGCCGCGCGCAAGCGGCTCCCACGCAGGGAGGGGCGCCCGGTGAGGTCAAGCAGGTCGCGGCGTCGAGCGACTCCGTCAAGGTGACCCTCTCGGCCAAGGCCCGGGAGCTCGCCGCCACGGCGGACACCGACAACGACTTCGACCAGGCCAAGGTCGAGCGCCTGCGGGCCTCGATCGACCGCGGCGACTTCAAGATCGACGCCCAGGCGATCGCGCAGAAGATCGTCGAGGATTGACGTGGCCAAGGCCGCCGATCTCCGCTCGGTCCTCGCGGCGCTCGACGCGCTCCTGATCGAAGAGCGGCGGGCGATCCGCAAGCTCGACGGGCCGACGGTCGACCACTCGGCGACCCGCAAGGCCTCGCTGGTCGAGACCCTCCGGGGCTTCTCGGCGGAGCAGCTGCGCGCCGAGGGCGCCGCGCTGTCCCGCGTCATCGCTGCTCTCCGCCAGAACGGCGTCTTGCTCGCGCACGCCAGGGACTGCCTGCGCGACGCCATCGCCGCTCGGTCCGAACGACCCCTCTCCCCGGATTCTCACGATCGTCCCGTCACGCGCCCCGGTGTCCGGCTGCGCGCCGCGCTCTAGGAGGTAGTCATGGCCAGCTCGTTGACCGCACTTCTCGGCATTGCCAGGGACGGGGCCGTCGCGCAGCAGACCGCCCTGGAGACGACCGGCTCGAACATCGCCAACGCGAGCACCCCCGGCTACGTGCGGCGCGCCGTCGTCATGACCACCCGCACGGGCTTCCCGAACGGTCCGGGGGGGGTCGACGTGACCCGCACCACGCGGGCGTTCGATGGCTTCGTCACCCGCCGGGTCCTCGACGAGCAAGGCAAGCTCTCGGCCGGTCAGTCGCGCGAGGGCGCGCTCTCCCAGATCCAGGGCATCGTCGCGCCCGAGACCGGCTCGGTCGGCGACGACATCCAGGCGCTCGCGGTCGCCTTCCAGCAGCTCGTGGGGTTCCCCGGCGACCTCGCGGTGCGCGGCAACGTGCTGTCCAAGGCCGAGTCGGTGGCGCAGAACTTCCACGACACCGCGGCGAACCTCCTCGGTCAGCGCGACGACCTGTTCCGCAACGCGCAGGGCGTGGCCGGCGATCTGAACCAGCGGCTCGTGGCCATCGGCGATCTGAACGCCAAGATCGCCCAGGCCAAGGATGCGCCCGACGGCGGCGCGGGGCTCCGTGACCAGCGGGACCAGCTCGTGCGCGAGGTCGGTCAGCGCGTCGGCGCACGCGTCGTCGAGGACCCCTCCACCGGCGCGTGGACGCTGTTCGGCGGGGGCACGGTCCTGGTCGACGCCGAGCGCGTCTCGTCGGTCGAGGTCGGCCTCGATCCGACCGGCAGCCTGCAGATCCAGGCGCGCCGGCCGGGGGGCGCGCTCATCGACATGACCAGCAAGGTCGTCGAGGGCACCCTCGGCGGTCTCCGCGAGGCGCGCGACACCGACCTCGTCGCGGCGCAGACCAAGCTCGACGCGCTCGCCTTCGACTTCGCGACCTCGATCAACGCCGCGCACTCCGCGGGCTTCGGCCTCGACGGCGTGTCGGGGCGGCCGCTGTTCGCGACCTCTGCGACCGCGACCGGCGCCGCCTACGCCATGACCATCGACCCGGCCGTCGCGGGGCGTCCCGGTCGGCTCGCCGCCTCCGCGACGGCGACCGACGTCCCCGGGGGCAACGGCGCCGCGCTCTCGATCGTGAAGACCTTCGACGCGAACCTGCCGAGCTCCGGCCTGCCTCCCGGCGACACCTTCGCCGCCCTCGGCGCCGACATCGGCACGCGCCTCTCCTCGGCCAGCGCCGAGATCGACCTGCGCAAGGGCACGCTCGGTCAGGTCGAAGCCCTGCGCGAGTCGCAGAGCGGCGTGTCGGTCGAAGAGGAGATGGTCGATCTGACCCGCTTCCAGCGCGCGTTCGAGGCCTCCGTCAAGGTGCTGCGCACCGCCGACGAGCTCCTCGATCAACTGATCCAGTCCAAGAGGTGAGCGAGATGCGGATCACGGAGAACATGCGGGTCGCGAGCGCTGTGGCAACGCAGCAGCGCATGGCCGAGCGCGTCCAGCGTGCCACCGAGGTCGCCTCGAGTGGCGCCCGCGTCGGCAAGGCGAGCGACGACCCGAGCGCCTGGGCCACGGGCCAGGCGCACGCCGGGCGCAGCGCCGCCGCCAAGGCACGCAGCAAGGTCCTCGACCGCGCGGCCTC
>CAZUZY010000303.1:0-10743 GCA_964624885.1 uncultured Polyangiales bacterium
GTCCGCGCGCGCCGACCGGCTGTTCGCCCTCCCCCCGTCCCCCTTCTGACGGTAGGGTGCGTCGATGGACGACTACGCCGAGATGCTCAACGCGAACCTCGATGGCTGGGGCCGCGCGATGGGGCTCCGCTTCGTGACCGTCACCCTCGACCGCGTGGTGGCCGAGTGGACCGTCGGCCCCGAGCACCGCCAGGCCTACGGCATCGTGCACGGCGGGGTGCACTGTGGCGTGATCGAGACCCTCGCCTCGGTGGGCGCGGCGATGAACGCGCTCAAGGACGGGCGGAGCGTGGTCGGCCTCGAGAACAACACCTCGTTCCTCCACGCCGTGCGCGAGGGCACGCTGAAGGCCACGGCGCTGCCGGTCGTGCGCGGGCGAAGGACGCAGGTGTGGGAGGCCGAGGTCGAGGACGCGAGCGGTCGGCTCGTGGCCAAGGGCCGCGTACGCCTGATGGTGCTCGAGCCCGAGAGCGTGCTCGCGGGCAAGAAGCCCGCGCTGGAGTAGCGCCGGCCAAGGCGGTCGGCGCTACCCCTTGGCGTCTACCCCTTCGCCTTGGCGGCGCACTGGTCGAAGACCTTGTAGGCGGCCTGGCACGCGGTCATGAGTTGCTTGCCGCACGACGTGAGGTTGCAGTCCTTGGACGCGTCGGCCTGGCACGCCTCGGCCTTGTCCTTCAGCGGTCGGCACTCCTTGGCGCGTCGCGCGTCCACGCACTTCTTCTGTGCGGTGTCGAGCTCGCCGCACTTCGTGGTGCAGGCCTGCAGGCTCTTCAACGTGCCGGGCTTCGGCCCACTGTCGATGCACTTCTTCCAGCACTCCTGCTCGGCCACGACGGCCGGGGAGGTGGCGCACTCGGCGTCGACGGTCTTGCTGCAGGCGCTGGCCTTCGCCTCCAGCTTGTCGCACGCGAGCCGCGCCTTGCCGCACTTGCGCCCGGCGTCCTCGCACGAGGTCGCGAGCTTGGTGGCGGCGGGCAGCTTGGTCTTGGCGCACGCGAGATAGACCGTGACCTGCATGCCGCCGAGATCGCTGGCCGCACTGTGGCAGTGGTCCTGCAGCAGGCCACCCTCGCCGCAGGGGCCGAAGGCGTGGTCGCCGCACTCGGCGAGCTTGTCCACTTCGGTCGGCGTCCCGCCGCTCGTGGGCGGCGTCTCGGTCGGCGAGGGAGCCATGCTGGCGGAGGTGCTCGCGGCGACCGTGGGGGCGTCCGCCGGCGGGGTCGACGCCGACGCGACCGGCGTGGGGCTCGGGGCCTGGGGCGCCGGGGACGGGGAGCAGGCCCCGGCAGCGATGGTCGTCACCAACGTCAAGAAGCGCGTGCGATCCACGATCATGGCGGTCTCCCTCGGGCAGGAGGATACCAAGTCGGCGTGACGACGCGCAGTCTCTCGAGGGCAGGATACCCTCTATCGTCGACGTTCGATCATGCCTCCCCGCACCCCGACGCTCTCCTTCGACCTCGCCGCGTGCGCGCCGCGTTCTTTCAGGGCGACTGCGAGGCGCGGCGCGCGGTCCCGTCGCATGCAGTGCAGCTGAAGGGCGGTACACTCGTGTGGTGCGCCCCCTCGACCTCCTCCCTCTCCTGTTCCTCGTGGGCTGCGGCGGCAAGCAGCAGCTGCCCGAGGCGGCGGACGCTGCGAGCGAGGGGGCCACGGAGGCGAGCGTCGACGCGCCGGTGGACACCGGGGATCCCGTCGCGTGTGAGGCCGAGGTCACGCGTTTCGCGGCGCGCCTCTCCGCCGGCGGCGGGTGCACCACGGTCGTGCGCGTGTCGCAGATCGACCGCCGACTGCTCGGCGTGTCGGTCGAGTGCGGCCCCTTGCGACCCTCGACCGAGGCCGAGGCGAGGGCGGCGCTTTCGCCGTACGCCGAGACGTACGCGCCCATCAAGGACTACACCCTGGTCGGCGGCGGTTCGGGCGGCGTGCCGTGGGTCTTCCATCACTCGCCGGGGGATTTCGGCGGTGTCGCGATCGCCGCGAGTCACACCGGGATGGCGGCGTTCCTCGGCAGCCTGTCGTGGAGCGCGCTGGGGGCCGTCCGCTACCCCGCGACGTGGGCCACAGCGCCGCTCTCCGTGTGCAAGGCCGAAGGGCGTCCTGCGTACAGCGTGCTCGCGCCAGGGGGTGCAGCGCCTGCGACCGACGCGGCGGCCGCCGACGCGGTCGCACGCGCGGGGATCTTCCAGGGGATCACCCGCGTGCAAGGCATCCTCGGGACCACGCTCGTGAACTACCCGAGGGACGGCTCGTACGGCGAGCCGGGCGCGCCACCCCAGAACGAATGGGTGGTGGTGGTGCAGTCGGCACCGGTGCGCTAGCCGCGTTCGTTCCCGGAGAGCGCAGGGCGCTCGAAGGTCGTCGCGTGGTGGTGGAGATCGAGCACCGTGACCGCGTGGACGTTGGAGGGAACCCCGGTCCACCACCCGTCGACGTCGAGGGGTGTGGCACAGAGCAGCTGCAGCTGCTGGATCCTCGTGCCGAGCGGGGAGCGCCACAGCCAGTCGAGGCGATCGGGGCGTGGGTCGTGGACGACGAGGGACAGCTGCCGCAGCTCGGGCACTCCAGAGGACGGGTTCGACATCGCCTCGCGCACGCGCTGCGACCACGGGTCGTCGCGGTCGTCGATCGGCACGCCCCCGACCCCGAGCCTCCGCAACGCGCGTGGCACCGGGTCGGCGAGGAAGGCGACGGCGACCTCGGGATGGGTGTTCAGGAGCTGGTGCAGCCCCCGGAAGACGTCGTGGAGGTAGAACGCACGGGCCTCCACCCACAGGCCCCCGTCGGGTCGGAGGAGCGAGTCGCTGGCGAACAGCGTGCGCACGGTCGACCACGCGGGATGACCGATCGACACACGCTCCTTGCCGGCGCGGAAGTTGGTGACCGCCTCGGCGAGGAAGCCGCGTTCGAACGTGGGTGCGTACCACCGGTCGCCGCCCCGGAACGGGACGCGGTAGACGCGATCCCACACCGGCCCGAGCCACGAGGCGCGATGCTTCCGTTCGAGCGAGCGCTCTCGCGCGAGTGCCCTCGGCGACTTGTCCGCCTTCGAGAGCTGCAGCGCGATGAACTCGCCTCGCGGATCGCCGCGCCCGACGAGCCAGTCGGCGTACACACCGCGCGGGCCGTCGTCGTCCGGGGCGGCGTAGACGGCGGCCAGGAACTCCGCCTCGCGGGTCGCGTCGTCTCGGGTCATCTGCTTCACCGGTCCTGACCGGGTCGGGCGGCGCTTCCCATGACCCGCGCAGTCTGGCCACGCGCGGCTACGGCTCGCAAGCCCTCGGCTAACCTCCCTCCGTGGCCCCGCTCCCCCTGCCGCTGCTCCAGACCTTCGCCAGCCTCTCCGACCGCGACGACGTCACGGCCGTCGATCTGAAGGACCTGGCGGTGTGGATGACCGAGGCGCTCGGCACCGACCTCTTGTCTCGCGTGGACGGCTGCGCGCCGCGGGAAGCGCTGCGCCGGCTCCGCCAGGCCGTGTTCGCACATTCGTCGCTCGAGCTGCGTGAGCTCAAGGGCAAGGCGATGTCGGCGGCGCTCGGCTCGGAGGAGGCCACGACGTCGGCCAGCCTGACCTTGACCGAGTGCCCGCTGAAGGTCCGAGAGGCGAGCCTCCTGGTCGCGCGCGAGCGACCCGCGCTGCAGCGGCTCCGCATCGACCGCTGTCGCCTGGACGCGCCCGCGCTCGGCGTGCTGACGGAGAGCACGACCCTCCGGGCCCTCGACGAGCTCTCGCTCCGCAGCAACCCGATCGGTGACGAGGGCGCCGCCCGGCTCGCGCACAGCACCGCCTTCCCCCGACTGCGCGCCCTCGGCCTGAGCTTCGGGCGCATCACCTCGACCGGCCTCTCCACGCTCCTGTCCGGGCCCGCGCTCGCGCGGCTCCGCAGCCTGCGCCTGGGCACCGACAAGCTGGGGCCCGACCTCGCGCGCATCCTCACGAGCGGCCCGGCGCTCGAGCGGCTGGAGCTCTGGGGCATGCGACTCGGCGCCCACGGGCTCGCCACGCTGTCCGCGGCGCCGAGCTCGCGAGAGCTGCGCGCCCTCGCGCTCATGGAGTGTGAGGTCGGACAGGGGGGTGCGAGAGCGCTCGCGGCTTCGCCCGTGATCGCCCAGCTCGAGGAGCTCCGACTGCGATACGACGCCATCACCGACGAGTGCGTCGAGGCGCTCGCGAGAGGCTTCCGCAGCCTGCGCCGGCTCCAGATGTCCCAGTGCCGGCTGTCCGCGCAGGGCCTCGCGGCGCTGCTACAGGCCGAGGGCGCGGAGCGGCTCGAGGTGCTGCACCTCGGGACCCACTCGTCGATGAAGATCGCCGGCCTCTCGGCCCTGGGCAAGCAGCCGCTCCCCGTGCTCCGGCAGCTCGACGTCGACGGCTGGGCCTTCGGCGACGAGGGCCTCGCCCTGCTCGCGGACACCATCGAGCTCCCTGCGCTCGAGTCCCTGTCGTTGCAGAACGACGGCATCACCGACGCCGGTCTGCGCAGCCTCTCGCGGTGGCCGCAGCTCCCGCGACTCAAGCGGCTGTTCCTCGGGACGAACGACATCACGGATGCCGGCCTCGAGGCGCTCTTCTCGGTCGGCCTGCCCCAGCTCGAGGAGCTCGAGATCTACCAGACCCGTTGCAGCCCGGACCCCGAAGTCCTCGCGGGACGAGACCAGTTCAAGGTGCACCGGCGCCTGAGCTTCCTCGACTGGCCGGACGACTGAGGACGGAGCAAAGCCGCCGGGCGGTCGACGCGGGCGCTACCTCGCGCCGACGTGCGGCGGCGCGGCGGGCACCCCGAGGTCGTGGCTCGCGCGCGTGGCGGCGTCGAGCAGCGGCTTCGGAAACAGGCCGAGGCCGACCACCGCCACCACGCAGAGCGCGATGGCGAAGCCGAGCGCGGGGCCGCCGAAGCGCTCCTCGTGCGGGGCGACCGTCGGCTCGGTCATGTAGGCCGCGCGGAGGAGGCGCAGGTAGTAGAAGAGGCCGATGACGGCGAGCACGACGCCGGCGACCACCAGCGAGACGAGCCCGGCGCGGTAGGCCGCGAGCAGCACATAGAGCTTGGCCCAGAACCCGACCACGAACGGGATGCCCGCGAGCGAGAGCAGGAAGCAGGCGAGCGCGAGCGCCAGCTTGGGCGCGCGGCGCGACAGGCCGGCGAGCCCGTCGACCTCGAACCCGGCGCCGGCCTCGGCGTTGGCGTGCACCACGAGGAACGCACCGAGGTTGGTGAACAGGTACGCGACCAGGAAGAACAGCACCATCGCGAGGCCGAACTCCTCGCCCGTGGCGAGCGCGATGAGCACGTAGCCCATCTGCGCGACGCCGGAGTAGCCGAGGAGGCGGCGCGTGTCCGACTGGGTCACCGCGAGCAGGTTGCCGACCGCCATCGACAGGAACGCGACCAGGCCGAGCGGCGCGACCCACAGGGACTTCTGGGTCTGCATGCCGAAGGCGAAGATGCCGGCGAGCACGGCGAGGCCGGCGGCCTTGGGGGCGACCGAGAGGAACGCCACGAACGGCGCGCGAGCGCCCTGGTAGGTGTCGGGCACCCACATGTGGAAGGGCACCATGCCGATCTTGTAGCCGAGCCCGCCGAGCACGAAGAGCAGGCCGAGGGCGGCGAGCGGTGAGAGCGGCGCGGCGCCGATGCGCGCGAGCTCGGTCGTGCCGGTGAGGCCGGTCAGGAGGCCGAGCCCGAACAGCGTGAACGCCGTGCTGAGGGCGCCGACGAAGTAGAGCTTCACCGCGGCCTCGGCGGCGTTGCCCTTGCCCGCGTCCTCCATCGGGTCCGTCTTGGCGTGCGCGGCGAGCACATAGAGCGGGACGCTCATGAGCTCGAACGCGACGACCACCAGGAGGAGGTTCTGCGCGCCCGGGACGAGCACCATGCCCGAGAGCGAGAACAGCATCATGAGCCAGTACTCGCCCTGACGGCCGGGGGTGCGCTTCTGCACGTCCTCCACGCCGCCGAACGCCGCGAGCGCGCCGGCCACGAGGAACAGCCGCTGGAAGAACAGCGCCCACGGGCCGGTGCGGTAGGCGCCGTACGCGGCCACGCCCTGCACGTCGACCAGGAAGGTGGCGCCGAAGATCACGAGGAGGCCCACCGCGACGAGCCAGCCGACGTCGGCCGCGGCGGCCTTCTTCGGCGGGGTCAGCACGTCGACGAGCAAGAGCAGCACGCCGAGCCCCAGCACCGAGAGCGGGACCCAGAGGGTGACGAGGTCGTTCACGGCTTGCCTCCCATCGCGGCGAGGGCCGCGGGCAGGTGCGTGGAGCTGCCGACGTCGATGGCGTCGAGCACGAGGCGCGGCCACACGCCGAGGAGCACGAGGCAGGTGCCGAGGATGAGGAGCGCGCCCCACTCGGTGCGCCGCGCGTCGGAGAGCTCGTGGAACTCCTCGGTCGGCCCGGGGCCCCAGAAGATGGCGCGGGTCGCGCGGAGCACGTAGATCGCGGTGACGAACGCGCCGAGGACGCCGGCGATGGTCCAGTAGAAGTGCCCGCTCTTCCAGGCGCCGAGGAACACGACGAACTCGGAGACGAACCCGGCGGTGCCGGGCAGGCCGAGCGACGAGAGGCATGCGAGCGTGAAGAACGCGGCCACGCCGGGCATCACGCGGGCGAACCCGCCCATCTTGTGGATGGCGCGGGTGTGGGCGCGCTCGTAGACCAGGCCCACCAGGGCGAAGAAGAGGCCGGTCATGATCCCGTGCGCGACCATCTGGAACACCGCGCCGTTCCAGCCGGCGGGGGTGAGGGTGGCCGCGCCGAGCATCACCACGCCCATGTGGCTCACCGAGCTGTAGGCGATGATGTACTTGAGGTCGGTCTGGCTCATGGCGCAGAACGCGCCGTAGAGCACGTTGATGGCGGCCACGGTGCCGACGACGGGGACCCAGTAGGCGGTGCCCTCGGGCAGCAGCACCATGCCGATGCGCATGACGCCGAACGCGCCGAGCTTCATGAGCACACCGGCGTGCAGCATGGAGACGGCGGTGGGCGCCGAGGCGTGGCCGTCGGGCGACCAGGTGTGGAACGGGAACACGCCGGCGAGGGTGCCGAAGCCCAGCCAGATCAGGGGAAACACGATGATCTGCGTGGTGCGATCGTACTTGGTCGCGGCGAGGTGGGTGAGGTCGAAGCTCGTGCCGCCGGAAGCCTGGTAGAGCGCGAACACCGCGACGAGGATGGCCGCCGAGCCGACGAGCAGCATCAGCGTGAGCTTCATGGCCGCGTACTGCTTGTCGCCGACCGCGAACAGCTTCCATGCCGCCGCGAACGGGCCCTTGGGCGGCACTGCGTGGCTCGCGCCCCAGATGCCGATGAGCAGGTACATCGGCAGCACGGCGATCTCGTAGAACAGGAAGAAGATCAGCAGATCCTGCGACACGAACACGCCGAACACGCCGGCGACCAGGATGAGCAGGAGGAAGAAGTATTCCTTGTCGCGCTTGTCCAGCGACCAGCTGGCCAGCACGCCGGCGAAGATGATGACGCCGGTGAGCAACAGCAGCGGCCCCGTCCAGCCGTCCTGCGCGAGGCGGAGGTGCACGCCCATCGAGGGGACGATGGGGTAGTCCTCGACGCGCTGCAGGCCGGAGCGCGCCGAGTCGTAGCTGACCAGCGCGACGACGCTGAGGGCGAGGGCGACGGCGGCGCCGACCAGCGACACCACCCGGATGGCCACCCGCTCGGCGGCGGGCAGGAACAGCACGATGAACGCCGCGAGCGCGGGGGCCGCGACGATCAGGGAGAGCAGATGATCCTTCATCGCCACACCGCCCACGCTGCGAGACCGACGACGCCGAGGACCACGGCGAGCACGTAGTCCGGGACGAGGCCGGTCTGGAGAGGCCGCGAGCGACGACCCGCGACGAGCGTGCCGTACCCGAGGATGTTGATGAGACCGTCGACCACGTAGCGGTCGATGAACGCGAGGCCGTCGGCGAGGACCAGGGTGACCCGGTGGAACGCCGCCTCGTAAAGCTTGTTGACCGCCGCGCCCTTGGCGAGCCGCTCGATCGCCGCCATCGGCCCCGGCTGCGCCGCGCGGTCCTTGCCGAAGATCTGGTAGGCGAGCCCGAAGCCAGCGACGGCGAGCACCGCGGCGAGGATCGGGCCGAGGCCGAGGTGGAAGTGGTAGTGCTCGTGGTGCAGGTGGGCGAACGTGCTCGTGAACACGCCACCGACCAGCGACAGCGCCGCGAGCACGACGAGCGGCAGGCGCATCGACCAGCCGCCTTCGTGGGCGTGGGCCGCCTTCTCGCCGGAGGGGGCGCCGAAGAACGCCACCACGACCACGCGGCCCATGTAGAACGCGGTGAGGAACGCGGTGGCGAGGAGCATGGCCCACGGGACGTGGCCGAGCTTGCCCTCGACCGCCTCGAGCACGAGGTCCTTGCTGAAGAAGCCGGAGAGGCCCGGGATGCCGGCGAGGGCCAGCGAGCCGACGACGAAGGCGGCGCCGGTCAGCGGCATCTTGCGCGCGAGGCCGCCCATGTCCTTGATCTCGTTGCTGTGCACCGCGTGGATCGCGCTGCCCGCGGCGAGGAACAGGAGCGCCTTGAAGAACGCGTGGGTCGTGAGGTGGAAGAACCCGCCGAGCAGCGAGCCCGCGCCGAGGGCCGCGACCATGTACCCGAGCTGCGAGCACGTGGAGTAGGCGAGCACCTTCTTGATGTCGGTCTGCACGAGGGCGAGGCAGGCCGCGAACAGCGCGGTGCCCGCGCCGACGACGAGCATGACCGTCTGGGTGGTGGGGGCCTGCGCGAACAGCGGGTGCGCGCGCACCACGAGGAACACGCCCGCGGCGACCATGGTGGCAGCGTGCAGGAGCGCCGAGACCGGGGTCGGGCCCTCCATCGCGTCGGGGAGCCACACGTGCAGGGGGAACTGCGCCGACTTGCCGACCACCGCGAGGAAGAACAGCAGCGTGCAGGCGGTGGCCACGCCGGGGGAGAGGCGCGCCTCGAAGCCGAAGTCGCCGGTGGCGACGAACAGCACGAGGAGGCCGAACAGGAGCCCCATGTCGGCGAACTTGGTGACCCAGAACGCCTTGACCGCGGCGCGCGCCGCGCTGGGCTTCTTGAAATAGAAGCCGATGAGGAGGTAGCTCGTGACGCCGACCAGCTCCCACCCCGCGAACAGCTGCAGCAGGTTGGGCGCGATCACGAGCAGGTTCATGCTGAGCAGGAACAGCGCGTGGTAGGTGAAGTAGCGGCCGTAGGCCGGGGGCTCCTCGTCGTGCATGTAGCCGACCGAGAACACCTGGACCATCAGGGCCACGAGGGTGACCACGACCAGCATCGAGGCCGAGATGCCGTCGGCGCGCAGGCCCACCTCGGCGATCGTGCGGCCGCCGGCGCGGAGCCAGGGGGCCACCCAGAGGTCGGGCGCCTCGTGGTGCATGCGATCGAGGAGGAGCCGCACCGCCGCGACCAGGGCGGTGGTCGAGCCAGCGATGGTGACGAGCGCGGCCGGCCACCCGCGGTTGCGCAGCGGGTAGAAGGCGGCGAGGAACAGCGCGGCGGCGGCGGGGGCGACGATCGCCGTGAGGGCGAGCTCGAGGGCGGGGGTCACTGGCTCATCTCCCGCGCGTGGTCGAGGCGCGTCTCGGCGAACCGCCGGTAGAGGAGGATGACGAGGCCGAGGCCGACCGCGACCTCGGCCACCGTGATGGCGAGCGAGAAGATGGCGAAGACGGGGCCGGTCGCGCCACCGCGGAAGCGGCTGAACGCGACGAACACCATGTTGCTCGCGTTGGCCATGAGCTCGACCGAGAGGAGCACCGCGATGGCCTGACGCCGCGTGAGCACGCCGTAGACGCCGATGCAGAACAGCGCGGTCGCGAGGAGCAGGCAGGTGGAGAGGGTCACGGGTGCGCCTCCTTGGTGGCGCTCGGTGCGTGGGTCGCCGCCACGGGGAGCGCGGCCGGCTTCTCGACCGGGTCACGCTTGCGGGCGATGACGATGGCCCCGATGATCGCGGCGAGCAGCAGGAACGACACCGCTTCGAAGGCGAGGACGTGGGTCTGCAGGAGCTCGCGGCCGAGGTCCTTGGTGGTGAGCGGCGTGAACGGCCGCACCGCGTCGAGGCCGTCCGTCGCCCGGATCGCGAAGGCCACCACCGCGAAGAGACTGCCCGCGACGGCGAAGCCCTTGAGCGACCCGTGGCTGTCGGCGTGCACCACGATGCCCTCGTGGCGGCGGGTGATCATCACCCCGAAGATCATCAGGGTGACGACGCCACCCACGTAGACGAGCACCTGGGTGCCGGCGAGGAACGACGACTCGAGCATCGCGTAGAACGCGGCCGTCGCGAGCAGGGTGATGCCGAGCCACAGCACCGCGCGGATGAGGTTGTGGCTGCGCACGACGAACACCGCGCTCACGAGGGCGGTGGCGGCGACGATGAAGAAGCCGATGTGGTCCATCACGACGCCTCCTCCACCACGACCGGCTTCGGCTCTTCGGCCGTCTTGCCCTCGGGCGCCGGCTTCGCCTCGGCGGTCCCTTCGGTCTTCGGCGCAGCCTCGGCCTTCGGGGCAGCCTCGGCCTTCGGGGCGACCTCGGTCTTCGCTTCGGTGTCGACCTTCGGCGTGGCGTCGGCCTTGGGCGCGGCGTCGGCCTTGGGCACAGCGTCGCCCTTTGCTTCGGGGGCGGCCTTCGGGGCAGCCTCGCCCTTTGCTTCAGGGGCGGCCTTGGGCGCGGCGTCGGCCTTGGGCGCGGCGTCGGCCTTGGGCGCGGCGG
>CAZUZY010000304.1:0-10682 GCA_964624885.1 uncultured Polyangiales bacterium
CAGCGGGCCGCTGGAGGGCGCCGCGATCCACTCCCGCGCGAGCTCGCGGCGCGTGACGAACGCGTAGGCCAGCGGCCCCGCGTTCACGGCCCACGGCGGCGCGCTGAACACGAGGGACACCCGGGCCCGGAACGCGGCGCCGAACGGGCCCTTGCGCGTGCTGCGCACCATGCGGGTCGCGATGGTGGCGAAGGTCTCGGCGGTGCCCGCGTGCAGGCGCAGGAGCACCCGGCGGCCGAGGTCGCGCTGCTCGGGCCCGCTCGGCAGCGCGGTGCCGAGCTCGTAGAGCGCGACGCCCACGCCCGCGGGCGACAGCCAGTCGAGGTCCTCGAAGAACTGGTTGTCGAGCGCGGTGCGCACGGCCGCGAGGATCTGGTCGGGCGGCACGCCCTCGAGCGGAGAGGGCCCGCTCGCCGAGGCGCTGCGGGCGAGGGTGGCGAGCCCCTGGCGGAACGCGGTGCGACGCTGGGTCGCGTCACGCAACGTGGGCAGCGACAGGAGGCCGTCGAGATCGTGGGCTCGGGCGCGCAACGAGGTAGGATGGTACCCGATCTTCGATGCAGAACGATGGCTCCGTTCCTCTCACGCTGGCCGCGGTCCTGGAGACGCTGCGCATCACCCTGCCGACCCTCGCCGACGCCGGCCGGGGCCGGCTGACCCGGGCGGCCTGCGACGCACGACTCGCCGATTGGTCGGCGCGGGTGGTCGAGCACGCCGGGATCGACCTCCGCGTGCACGGACCGCTGCCCGTCACCGACGAGACCTTCGTGCTGATGTCCAACCACCAGTCGCACTTCGACATCCCCTGCCTCTACCGGGCGTTCGGGGCGCGCTCGCTGCGCATGGTGGCCAAGACCGAGCTGTTCCGCATCCCGCTGTTCGGGCGCGCGATGCACGCCGCCGAGTTCATCGAGGTCGATCGCAAGGATCGCGCGCAGGCC
Source organism: uncultured Polyangiales bacterium (assembly GCA_964624885.1). GTDB lineage: Bacteria > Myxococcota_A > Polyangia > Polyangiales > JADJMO01 > JADJMO01. The sequence continues at coordinate 942 of CAZUZY010000304.1, forward strand.
CGCGCGAGCCTCGGACGGGCGGGCGAGCGGCTGCGCTCGGGGATCCACGTGTGGATCGCCCCCGAGGGCACCCGCAGCGAGACCGGCGCGCTCGGGCCGTTCAAGAAGGGCGGGTTCGTCCTGGCCGAGGGGGTCGGGGTCCGCATCCTGCCGGTCACCGTCGAGGGCACCCGGCGCGTGTTGCCCGTCCACGCCAAGGGGGTTCACTTCGGCCAGCGCGTCGACGTCACGTTCCACCCTCCGATCGATCCCCGCGCGGCCTCGCGAGAGGTGGTCATGGACCAGGTCCGGCGGGCGATCGGCTCGGCGCTCGAGGGAGCCTGATGGCGCCGCTGTCCCTGGTCGGGATGTCGGGCGTGGGCAAGAGCTTCTGGGCCAAGCGCCTCGAGGCCGACGGCTGGGTGCGGCGCGACTGCGACGGCGAGATCGCGGCCGCGCTGGGCACGCTCGTGTCCCCCGAGCCGGGCGAGGAGCCCGTGCACGCGCTCGGGCGCTGGATGGGCATGCCGTGGCACGAGGGCTACGCCGCGCGCGAGGCCGAGTACCTGGCGCTCGAGGAGCGGGTCACCCGCACCGCGCTGGCGGAGTTGCCGGCCCGTGGTGTGCTCGACACCACTGGCAGCGTGATCTACCTGCCGCCGCCGCTGCTCGCCGCGCTGCGCGAACGCACGCGCGTGGTGTACCTGCGCACGCCGGCCGACCGCTGCGCGGCCATGCTGCGCCTGTACCTCGAGGAGCCGAAGCCGGTGGTGTGGGGCGGTGCGTTCGTGGCCGGCGACGAGCCGCCCGAAGCCGCGTTGCCCCGCTGCTACGAGGCGCTGCTCCGGATCCGCGACGCCCGGTATTCCACCCTGGCCCACGTCGTGATCGACGCCCCCGAGCTCGTGGGGCTCGATCTCGAGCAGTTCCTCGCGCGGCTCTGAAACGGGAGGCTCCAGAAGCGAGCCTCCCGGGCCAGCCTCACTTCACGAGATCGGTCGCGCTGCGCGGGGCGAGCCGCGCGTCGTCGGTCGAGCCGGTGGGGATGAAGATGTAGACGACGCCGGTGATCGACTTGAACTTGTCGCCGATCGCGGCCGGGAACGGCGAGGCGCCCAGGTCGGCGGCGATGAAGCTCGAGACCTGCAGCTTGTTGGTGTCGGTGGCCGAGGTCGCGCAGAGGAACAGCTCGCCCGCCGTGGCGGTGACCGCCTCGACGTTGTTCACCGTGACCAGCATCGACTGCAGCTGCTTGGCCTTGGGGCCGCCGGTCATGATGTCGGCCGGGAGCACGGTGATCGGCGTGGGCACGGTGGCCGTGCCGGTCTTGGTGACGGTCGGGGCGCTCAGCTGCTCGAGGCCGCGGAACGTGCCGAACGTGCCGGTGACCTTGACCTCGTCGCCGATGGCCACGGTGGGCACCGCGCTGCCGACGAACACGTAGATGCCGGCCCAGGTGGTCGCGGTCGTGTCCTGCACGACGAACGCGTGGTTGGTGCCCGCGGTCTTCACCGCGGTGACGACGACCTTCTCGATGGTGACCGAGGCGCCGCTGGCCGGGCGCTTGGCCGAGGCCGGGTCACGGATCTCGGGGATGGTCAGCGAGGTGGGCGGCGGGGGCGGCGGGGGTCCCACGAGCGGGCACGCGTCGCTGCCGTCGGCCTTGGTGCACGGGGTGAGATCGCAGGCGTCGCCGATGCCGTCGCCGTCCGCGTCGTCCTGGGCCGTCGTGTTGTCGAACGGCGGGTTGTAGACCTTGGGACAGTTGTCCTTGTCGTTGGGCACGCCGTCGCCGTCGTCGTCGCCGGCGACCGGCTTGCCGGTGACCGCGGGGATGGTGCCGCCCCCCGTCGCGCGCCGCGTGATGGCCTCGTGGCCGAACGAGCAGCGGTCGAGCTCCGGGGTCTCCTCGCAGCGGAAGAGCGGGAACAGCTGGTAGGCGTAGCAGTAGCCCGCCGGCGTCGCGCCGGTGCACTTGGTGTCGGCCGTCTTGGCCGCGTCGAGGGCGCTCTTGATGGTCGCGATGTCCTCGAGGCCCTTGGCGCAGACGTTCTTGGCCGCGCCGCAGACGCCGCTCTTGCCGTCGGGCGAGACGCCGTCGGGGACCGCGGTGCAGGTGCCGCCACCGAGGATCGCGCCGGTGGTGGCCTCCGGGTCGCCGTACAGCGCCTTGCCCGCGACCGTGACCAGCCGGATCTCCTTGGCCTTGGCCTCGAGCAGCGCGCGGTAGGGCTTGGTGCGGTCGCCCGCGACGACCATGAGGTCGGCCCAGTAGCCCTTCTCGATCTTGCCGACCTGGTCGCCGAGGTTCATCGCCGCAGCGGCGTTGGTCGTGGACATCGAGACGATGTCGCGGTCGGTGAAGGCGTTGTCGTAGTAGGTGCGGTTGAGGCTCGCCGCGCACTGCATCTCGCCGATCGGGTTCATGCTGCCCGAGGGGGTCCAGTCGACGCCGAGCGCGATGGTCACGCCGAGGCGCTTGGCGGTGGTGACGCTCGCGGTGGTGCCGTAGAGATCGATGTTGCTGCGGGGCGACCAGATCAGCTTGGCCTTGTTCTTGGCCATGTACTGGAGCTGCGCGGCCGAGCACGCCGTGCAGTGGATGACGCCGGTCTTCTCGCCGACGACGCCCTGCTTGACCGCCTCGTCGAACTCGGCGCGCGCGTTGGCGTCGATGCCCTCGCCGATGTGCGGGAGGAACGCCTTGTAGTCGGCCGCCTTCATGCGGGAGACGATGGGCGTGAGGTGGGTCGTGGTGGCGGCGGTGTCGACCGCGCCGTCGCCGCTCTTGACGACGATGGTGTCGATGTCCGGATCGACGTAGGCGCTGGTGAGCCCGGAGAGCGCGGCGGTCGAGCTGTCGAAGTTGCGCAGCCAGCCGCCGATGCCGCTGTCGCCGAGGAGCGCGCCGGCGGTTCCCGACATGCCGGTGCCGCCCGCGAACGCGATGCGCATCTCGGCGTACCGCTGCACGAGGATCTGGTTGGCCTTGTTGGTCGAGCCGAACGGCTTGTGGGGGATCTTGAAGTCGTCGTAGAGCGGCTCGTGGTTGCGCCACGTGTTGCGGTTGTCGTAGTGCTTCGCGTGCTGGAAGACCGGCATGTGGTTGTAGTCCGCATGCTGGTGGGGATCGATGATGCCCGGGTAGATCACGCCGTTGGCGCACACGACCTGCGCGCCGGCCGCCTCGGGCGCGGTGCCGCAGTCCTCGCCCGCGCAGACGATCTTGCCCGTCTCGCTCGAGAACAGCACCTCGCCGTCGCACGTGACGGCGGAGGGTGACACCACGGTGCCCTTGAGGCGCACGAACTTGGTGGTGCCCGCGTCGGCCGTGCACGGCTTGAACGTCGCGGGACACGTCTCGGTCGGGGGCGGCAGCGGGGTGTCGGTGGGCGTGTCGGTCGGCGTGTCGACGGCCGTGTCGCTCGCGTCGGTGGGCGCGTCGCTGGTCGACGAGTCCACGAGGCCGGTGTCGGGCTTGGCTTCCGTGCCGTCGTCGGAGCAACCGGAGGCCGAGGCCAGCGGGGCGAGGGCGAGGAGCGTGAGGGGCAGGTACTTTCGCATGAGGGCGCGGAGTCTAGCGCGTGGCTCTGCACGTGCAGCTCCCACGCACATTTTTCCGGCCTGTCACGCGGAGCGCACACGACGCGCGCCCGCCTCCGGTCACCGCCCAGGCGAGGACAGTGGTGCGGCTCGACACGCCGCCCGACACACAGGCGTGTCGGTCGTCAGACGTGGAGGTCAGCCGTGCGCTGGCCGACGTGGACGTGGGTCACGCCGGACTCGTCCTGCGTCCACACCTGGAGTCCGCGGCTGGTCTGCACCCGCACGAGCCCGTCGTCGTATTCGCGGACCAGCACCCAGGCGCCGTCGGGCAGCGTCCAGATCCGGTGGAACCCGCGGTCCTCACCGAGGGGGTTCTCGACGCACGACTCGAACTGGGCATGGAGGACTACGCTCACGTCCGGAGGTACGGCCGATGCGGGCGGGTGGTTTAGCCCTCGCGATCGAGAACGCTCGTTCCAGGTGGTGAATGGCTGGATTCTGTGTTCGTCTGACGCAGGACATGCCGAACCGCGTGGGGGCCCTCGTGTCGTCTCACCTTGGGAAATTCCTCGGCGTCGTGGGGTTGGTCGTGCTCGGTGGCGGCGGGGGTGGCTGCATCCCTGCCTACGAGAACGTCCGTGCAATCCGTGCGTACGCGCACGAGGACGTGAGCCTCAAGGTGTCGCTCGATCGCATCGAGGACATCGCGCGCACGCTCGACCTCGTGGACCGGATCCTCGTCTCCACCGGCTACACGCCGGGCGATCAGTGGGTGCGGCGTATCCCCCTCACCGACCCGGACTACCGCCGCATCAAGGACGACATCAAGACCGAGAACCCCTACAAGTTCGGCGAATACGAGGTCCCGGTCCTCAAGTGCTACCGGCGGCACATCGAGAACGTGCTCGAGGAGTACAAGCCGCCGCCCGAGAAGCCCATGTACCCGTCGATCTTCGACGCGGTCGCCGGGTTCTCGGGGCGCACCCCCGATCTCAAGAAGCACTGGGACGCGCACCGCGAGGCGAACACTCTGTTCTCCGAAGCGTTCGAGGCGGAGAAGCAGCTCGAGGACGAGATGGCCGGGCAACCCGAGGGCGTGCGCAAGGCGCGGGCCGGGGAGCTCGCCGAGCGGCGCAACAAGCGCATCGCGGCCGAGGGGCAGGTGGCGGGCGCCAAGGCGGCGCTGCAGCAGGACGCGGCGCTCCTCGCCGCCGACGCCAAGCTCAGCGACCCGCAGAAGAGCCAGATCGCCCGCGACGCGCTCGGCGTGATCTCGGTCGCCTTCCGGGTCGAGCTCGAGGCGCTGGCGCTCCTGCCCATCGTGGCGATCCAGACCATCCGCGCGCTGCCGGGCGCGCCCAAGGAGCTCGTCACCAAGCCCACCCTCAAGATGGTGCGGCAGGTCTACCAGCTGCCCTCGTTCCTGTCCGGGCTCAAGGAGCGGTTCATCCGTCAGGTCTCGGTGCTCGAGGGCATGACCAGCGTGCTCGCCAAGGCGAGCGGCGTCGATCCGGACAAGACCGCGGGGTTCATGCTCCGCGAGTCGGTCGTCGATCAGATCGTGGGCATCACGCTCGACTCGCTGCGCATCGACCTCAAGGCCGGCGGCGAGATGTTCATCTTCAGCTCGATCCCCACGTCGACCACGCAGACGACCAAGAACGACAACGACGGCACGAGCGAGACCCTCGACTACACCGGGCGCAAGTTCAAGCTCGACTACCGGGTCAAGCCCATCATCCTGGCGCAGGCGAGCTTCGCCATCGTGCTCGACTGGATCCGGCTGCCCGGCGTGGCCGCGCTCAACTTCGGGTACGCGACCGATCGCGCCTACAAGTCGGGCGGGAGCATCGAGCAGTCGTCGCTGGCCGAGCAGCTCGGCATCCGCGGCTGGGCGAGCGATGTGTTCGACTTCGGCCTCGGCTTCCTCGGCATCCGCTCGAGCGCCAAGGTCGCCAAGTTCACGAGCGGCGAGGTGCACAAGGTGGGCGCCGTCGACGGCGTGGTCAACTCGGTCGCCCCGCTGCAGATCGAGATGACCCAGGTCGACGTCGGCTACGACGTGCTGTTCGCCGTCGGCGACGCCACCATGAAGGCGTACATGGAGGAGCTGGTCGTCGGCGTCCGCTACTACCGGTACGAGCTCCCGCGCATCGTCTACGAGCTCAAGAACACCTCGACCGACCCGAAGAACAAGTACTTCTCGTTCAACCGCGAGAGCCCGCCGCAGGCCGTCGACGCGCGCTACCTCCTCGCCGGCCTCTCCATGCGGTTCGGGCAGGGCGAGGCCCCGCTGTTCTCGCCCTGGCTCGACGTCGCCCTCTTCGGCGGCGCGGGGCCCACCTCGTTCTATTTCCTGAACGATCCGGCCGGCGCCGACGTGCCGAGCAACCGGCAGGAGATCAAGCAGATCGCCCTCTCGTTCAACGGCACCCTGGCCGGCGGTATCCGCTGGCGGCTCTTGCCGCGCGGCAGCCGGCTGCGGCTCGACCTGCGCGCCATGTACCGCGCGGATTTCATCTACACCAACATCCACCGCAACTCGGCCGACCTGCGCACCGACTACGGCAGCATCGACGTGTTCCACGGCCCGACGCTCGCCATCCGCGGCGCCCTCTGAGCGCCACCGTGGCCGGCCGGTCGCCGCCGAGGGGGCGCGGCGGGCCGTCGCAACGGCGCTGAATCCTTGCTAGGGAGCGCGCCGTGAACCTCGTCGAGCAGTACCGGAAATCGCTTAAGCCCCTCGACATCGAGGAGCCGATCGACGTCTGGGTGCAGCGCCCGGTCGGGTTCGTCATCGCCAAGCTCGCCTACCCGACCCCGCTCACCCCGAACCAGATCACCATCCTCTCGATCATCTTCGGGCTGGTGGCCGGGTTCTTCTACGTGAAGCCGGTGCCGCACCACCTCGTGTGGGCGGGGCTCTGTGTGTTCCTCTCGGCCGCGTTCGACTGCGCCGACGGCGCGCTTGCCCGCATGCGCAAGAGCTCGAGCGCGCTCGGCCGCATGCTCGACGGCGTGGCCGATCTCACCACCACCATCGCCGCCGTGGGCGGCAGCACCTACGTCATGGCCACGCGGCACGCGCACCCCTGGTGGCACGCCGCGATCGTGGTCGTGCTCTGCCTGCTCACGGTGTGGACCAACGCGTTCCACTCGGGCGGCTACGACTACTACAAGAGCATGTTCCTCCGCATGACCATCGAGGGGAACAAGGAGGGCGAGGACATCGACGTCGCCCTCGCCCGCTACGAGGAGGGCAAGCGCGAGGGCATGAGCTTCGGCGTGCGCTTCGTGTGGTGGATCTACCTGTTCTACACCAAGGGCCAGATCGACTTCCTGCGCTGGTTCGACCCGTGCGCGCCGCGCAAGCTCGAGAGCCTGCCGGCATGGAACAAGGAGCAGGCCGAGCGCTACCGCGCGATCCAGCTCCCCTGCATGGCGCTGTGGCGCAACTGGTTCGGGTTCGGCTCGCTGGTGTTCGGCCTCGCGGTGTTCACGGCCATCGATCAGATCGCCGTCTTCATGATGCTGCGGCTGTTCCTCTACAACGGGATCTTCTTCCTGGTCCTCTTGCCGAAGCAGCGCGCCGCGTCGCGCGAGCTGTTCGGCGAGCCCGCCGCTGCCTGAGCTAGTGGTGGTAGGGCTCGCCCTTGCGGATGGTCATCGCGCGGTAGAGCTGCTCGACGAGGACCAGGCGCGCGAGCCGGTGGGGCAACGTCAGGCGCGAGAGCGACAGGCGCTCGTGGGCGCCGCGCGCGATCTCTTCGGGGATGCCGTCCGCGCCGCCGATGACGAACACCAGATCCTGGCCCGCCGTGGCCTGGGTCTCCATCCACGCGGCGAGCTCCTCGCTCGAGCGCTGCTTGCCGTCGATGGTGAGCGCCACCACCCGCGCGCGCTCGCCGATCGCCTTGCGCAGCGCGCCGGTGACCTTGGGCGTGGGCCCGTCGTCCACCTCGACGGTCTCGGTCTTGGCGTAGTGCCGCAGACGGTCGAGGTAGTCGGCGACCGCCTCGCGGTAGTGGGCTTCCTTGAGCTTGCCGACGGCCACGATTCGGATGCGCACCGGTCCATGATAGGGTCGTTGCTCCGCGGATGACCGCCCTCCTTGCGGCCCTCGGGCTCGTCGCCCTCAACGGCTTCTTCGTCGCCGCGGAGTTCTCGTTCGTCCGCGTGCGCCCGGCGGGGCTCGAGCGCCTGGCCAAGAAGAACGTCCCGGGCGCGCACACGGCCCTGCGAATCGCGCGGGAAATCGAGCGCTATCTGTCGGTCTCCCAGATCGGGATCACCCTCGCCTCGCTGGCGCTCGGGTGGATCGGCGAGCCCGCGTTCGAGCACCTGGTCGACGGCGCGTTCCGCGCGTTCACCGGCGGCCGTCCGCTCGGGCCCACGAGCCACGCCATCGGGGCCGCGCTGGCGTTCGCGACCATCACCTACCTGCACGTGCTCCTCGGCGAGCAGATGCCGAAGATGCTCGCGCTGCACAAGTCGGAGGAGGTCGCCTGCTTCCTCTCGCGGCCGTTCCGCGTCACCTTCCTCCTGCTGTCGCCGGTGCGGTTCGTCATCGAGGGGGCCACGCGGGTGCTGCTCCGCCTGCTCGGCCTCGGGGGCAAGCTGCCGAGCGAGGGCGAGCTCTCCGAGGAGGAGCTCACCTCCGTGATCGCCGCCACCCTCGCCCACGGCCCGCGCGCCGACGACAAGCGCGAGCTCCTCGAGCGCGTGGTGCGGTTCGCCTCCCAGAAGGCGCGCAACGTGATGGTGCCCCGCGTGGACATGGCCGCCATCGCCATCAACGCGCGGCCGGACGAGGCGCTCGCCTACCTGCGCGTGCACGAGTACTCCCGCCTCGTGCTCATCGAGCGCGACGACATCGATCGCCCGGTCGGCTACCTCTACGCCAAGGACCTCCTGCTCGACCCGAAGGCGCTCGTGCTGCCCGACATCGCCTCGCTGCGGCGCGACGTGCTGTTCGTGCCCGAGGCCTCGTCGCTCATCGACGTGCTCCGCCAGATGCAGCAGAGCAACACGCTGTTCGCCATCGTGGTCGACGAGTACGGCGGCACCTCCGGGCTGCTCACGATGGAGGATCTGCTCGAGGAGATCGTCGGCGAGATCCGCGACGAGGCCGACGAGGACGAGGCCCCGCGGGTGCGCGAGGCCCACAACGCGCCCGGGGCGTGGGACGTCGACCCGGACGTGCTCCTCGACGAGCTGCGCGGGATCGGTGTCGACCCCGAGGACGGCGCGGGCAGCGAGCCACTCGCCGTGCACGTGGTCAAGCTGCTCGGGCGCATCCCGCGCAAGGGCGACCGAGTGCGGCTCGGGCCCTGGGACGCGGAGATCCGGGCCATCCGGCGCCGCCGCGTGGTACGGGTGCGCCTGTATCCCCACGCGCCCACCATGCGACCCGCGCCCGCCGTGCAGATCACCCAGCTCGACTACGACACCGACGCCGACCTGTCTTCGCCCAACATCCAGGGGCCGGGAAGGAGCGAGTCCGACCCAGGTGCGCCCTCGACCTCGGCGCGGGACGAGGCGACGGAGACGCAGGAGCGCAAGGTGCCCTGATGAGACGCCTCGCGCGCTTCGCGCCGTGGATCGCCCTCGTCCTCACCGTGATCTCCGCGCTGCTCGTCCCGCGGCTGCGGCTCTCGGGCAGCCTGTCGCGCCTGTTCCCGGACGACCCCGCCGCGGTCGCGCTCGGTCGCTACGTCGACGCCTTCGGTGGGGGCGACGTGACGATCCTGCTCGTGCAGGCCGACGATCCGGCCCGGGCCGAGGCGGCCGCCGAAGCGCTCGCCAAGGCGGTCGCCGGTCGGCCCGGCATCCGCACCGCGGTCACCCACGTGCGGCCGCCTCGCGCCGAGGGCGAGGCCCCCGACCCCACCCTGCTCTTCGCGTTCGCCGACGAAGCCGAGCAGAAGGAGCTCGCCCAGATCCTCGGCGAGGGCATGAAGGCCCGGCTCGAGGAGACGCGGGCCATGCTGCTGATGCCCGGCTCTGGCGAGGTAGCGGAGCTCGTGAAGCACGACCCGCTGCGGCTCCTCCAGGTGGCGCGCGCGCGGGCCCGGTCGATCGCCGCCACCGCTTCGACCGACGCGTCCGGCGCCCTCGCGGCCGACGGCGGCAAGGCGCGGTTCGTCCTCGTCAGCACCCAGGGTTCGGCGCTCGACTCCGCGGAGGCGCGGCGGGTGGTCGACTCGCTCGAGGCAG
>CAZUZY010000305.1:0-10644 GCA_964624885.1 uncultured Polyangiales bacterium
GCCGCACCCGGCGGTGGCCGCCGTCGCGCGGGCCGCCGTGCAGCGCCTGGCGCGGGAGCCGGCGGACGACGTGGACGAGGAGACGCTCGGGTGGTTCGTGGACGCGAACGACCTCGCCACCCTGCGGGCCTGGAGCCGGGCCTAGCCGACCGATCCGGGGGACGGCTTCGCGGCATCAATACGCACAATCAAACCGTGCACATCGCATACATAAACAGCATATGTGAATTGCATAAAGCAGACATGTGATATGTATAAACACGCAATGTTTGTGAGAGCACACGCGTGACGTGGTCGCCGTCAAACGGCGCATGTCGTCCGCTGTCGTGGGGCGGCCGTCAGGAGGCGACCATCTGCAGCACGGCCATCCGCACCAGCACGCCGGTCTCCACCTGCTCGAGGATGACGCTGCAGGGGCCGTCGGCGACCGCGTCGTCGATCTCCACGCCGCGGTTCATGGGCCCGGGGTGCATGACGATGGCGTCCTTGGGGGCGCGGGCGAGGGCCTTGAGCGAGAGGCCGAACGTGCGCGAGTACTCGCGGGTGCTCGGGATGAGCACGTCCACCAGGCGCTCGCGCTGCACGCGCAGCATCATGATGACGTCGGCGCCGTCGAGGGCCTGGTCGAGGCTCGTGCAGATCTCGACGCCCATCTCCGCCGCGCGCGCGGGCAGGAGCGTGGCGGGGGCGCACCAGCGCACCTTCGCGCCCAGCTTCTGGAGCAGGTGGGCGTTGCTGCGGGCCACGCGGGAGTGGGCGATGTCGCCGACGATGGCCACCGTGAGGCCCGCGATGCGGCCCTTGTGCTTGCGGATGGTGTAGGCGTCGAGCAACGCCTGCGTCGGGTGCTCGTGCATGCCGTCGCCAGCGTTCACCACGGCCCCCCGCGTGTGCTTGGCGACGAAGTGGGGGGCGCCCGAGCTCGAGTGGCGCACGACCACCACGTCGGCGTGCATGGCGTCGAGGTTGCGGGTGGTGTCGAGGAGGGTCTCTCCCTTGGAGACGCTCGAGCCGCTCGAAGAGACGTTGATCACGTCGGCGGAGAGCCGCTTGCCGGCGATCTCGAAGCTCGTGCGGGTGCGGGTGCTCGCCTCGAAGAACAGGTTCACGACCGTCTTGCCGCGGAGCGAGACCGCCTTGCGCTCGCCCTCGAGCTTCTGCGCCGTGTCGAGGATCCTCACTGCGTCCTCGGCCGAGAGATCCGCGATGCCGAGGAGGTGTCGGAAGGCCATCGAGACGGTGTGCTAGCGCCAAAACGCAGACGAGGGAACCTCCTCGCGAAGGTCCCCTCGAAAGCCGCCCAAAGGGCGAGGAGTCTCAGCTCTCCGCGGCCAGCTTGGCGACCTCGGCGGCGTAGTCTTCCTTCTTCTTCTCGATGCCCTCGCCGAGCTCCCAGCGGACGAACCGGCGAACGTTGATGTTCTCGCCGATCTTCGCCACGAGCTCCGCGCGGAGCGCCTCGACGGTCTTGCCGGGGTGGATGATCGACTCCTGGTCGACCAGGCACACCTCGGTGCTCCACTTGGCGAGCTTGCCCTCGATGATCTTGGGCCAGGCCTGCTCGGGCTTGCCCTCTTCCTTGAGCTGCCCCGCGAAGATCTCCTTCTGCTTCGCGACGGCGCTCTCGGGGATCTCGTCCTTCTTCACGAACTGCGCGTTCATCGCCGCGATCTGCATCGCGGTGTCCTCGCAGAACTGCTTGAAGTCGTCGTTGCGGGACACGAAGTCGGTCTCGCAGTTGACCTCGAGGAGCACGCCGATGCGGCTGCCCGCGTGGATGTAGGCGTGGAGCAGGCCCTCGTTCGCGACGCGGCCCGCCTTCTTGATGGCCTTGGCGAGGCCCTTCTTCTGGATCAGCTCGAGCGCCTTCTCGACGTCGCCGTTGGCCTCGGCGAGGGCGTTCTTGCAATCCATCATGCCAGCGCCGGAGCGCTCGCGGACTTCCTTGACCTGGGAGGCAGAGAATTCGGCCATGAGTTCCTCAGTTGCGGCGATTGCCGGTGACGTTGCCCTGGCCCGGACGCCCGCGGCCAGCCATGACGACCTGCGGCCCGGGGCCCTGGCCCTCGTTGACGGCCTCGTTGCCCTGCTGACCGCGGTCGCGGCCACCACGGCCCTCGTCCTTGCGGCGCTGGACGCCCTCGATGCACGCGTCGGCGACGCGGGCGGTGATCAGCTTGATCGAGCGGATGGCGTCGTCGTTGCCGGGGATGACGTAGTCGATCTTGTCCGGGTCGCAGTTGGTGTCGGTGATCGCGACGATCGGCAGGCCGAGCTTGTTGGCCTCCTCGACGGCGATCTGCTCCTGGTGCGGGTCGACGACGAACATGAGCGCCGGGAGGTTGGTCATGTTCTTGATGCCGCCGTGGTACTTCTCCAGGCGCTCGCGCTCGCGCTCGATGAACACGACCTCCTTCTTGGTCAGGTTCTCGTAGGTGCCGTCTTCCTTCATCCGCTCGATGGCGCGCAGGCGCTCGAGGCCGGTCTTGATGGTGCGGAAGTTGGTGAGCGTGCCGCCGAGCCAGCGGTTGGTCACGTAGAACATGCCGGCGCGCTGCGCCTCTTCGGTGATGATGTCCTGCGCCTGGCGCTTGGTGCCGACGAACAGCACCGAGCCACCGCGCGAGACCTCCTCCACGATCTTCTCGTACGAGCGGCGGAACAGGCGCGCCGTCTGGTCGAGGTCGATGATGTGGATGCCGTTGCGCGCGCCGTAGATGAACGGCCGCATCTTCGGGTTCCAGCGCTTGGTCTGGTGGCCGAAGTGGACGCCGGCGTCGAGGAGGGAGCGGAGGGGGAGGGGCAGATCACCAGGCTGGCGGACCGCCTCGGAAACGGACTCGGTCATGTGCGAACTCGCTTTCGGTTGAGGCTGCTTCCCCCTCTCGCGAGGAGGCCGGCGGAACCTCCGACCGACCGACCTGCCCTCTCGGACAGAGCCAGCACCAGGGCCGGAGACGACGACGGAGCCGATTTTCCGCGGAGAATCGCCGCCCGGAATGGGTTGGCCAAGCGCCACGGCCCCAGACCCCGGAGGGAAGGGGGCGCGGAACCTAGCACACCGGCCGCCGGTGTCGATAACATCGGTCGCGATGCGCTTCCTCGGGACCTTCCTCGCCCTGTCGACCCTCGTCCTCCCCGCGAGCGCGGCCGACGGAGACCCGCCGCCCCCGCCGCGGGGCCCGGCGCAGGACCTGGTGGTCGAGGCCGGGGTGGGGTACGCGGCCGGCGCCTTCAGCGAGATCCAGGGCATCAACCCGAAGGTCGCCCACGGGATGGTGTTCCACTTCGGCGTCGGCTGGGCTTGGACCATCCGCCCGAACCAGAGCGTCGGCCTCGAGCTCACCGCCGACGGCATGGTCGACGGCCAGCGGGTCAACAACCTCGAGGGCACGGGGTCGATCGGCGGCCGCTACGGCGCGCAGGCCTTCGTGGTCGGAGAGCGCGCCCACCTGCGCCTCGGCGCGGGCATGGCGCGCACCCGCTACCAGGTGGATCCGAGCCGCCCCGACCCCTACACGGGCATCGGTGTCACCTTCGCGGCGGGCTACCACGTCCCGCTGATGCCCAACTCCAAGGGCTGGAAGCGCCCGTACCTCACGGTCGACATCGCCCCGTCGTGGGACTTCCTCGGCGCGGGCAGCGACACGCTCCACCGCTGGACGTTCGGGCTGCTGATCGGCCTCGCCGTCTACTGACCCCGGCTCCGGATCGCGTCGCGGGCTGCTACGGGCACTTGCTCATCGTGCCGTCCGCGCCGTGCTGGCACTGCTGGCCGGTCGGGCAGGTGGCCCCCTCGCAGCAGTAGACGGGCACGAACCCGCTGATGCACTTCCCGCTCACGCAGCCGAGGCCGGGGCTGCAGTCGCACGCCGTGGTGCAGCCGCCGCCCGTGTCCTTGGTCGTGCCGGTGTCGGTGACGCCCGTGTCCTTCGACCCGGAGTCGACGCCCGTGTCGGAGCCTCCGCTCGAGTCGACGGTGGAGTCCGCGACCGCCGTGTCGCCCGGCGTGTCGGGGCTCGTGTCCACGGTCGAGCCGTCGGCGGGGGTGTCGAGCGTCGTGTCGCGCGCGGCGTCGCCCGCCGCCACCGTCCCGTCGTCGCCGCCGCAACCAACAAACACAATCGCTCCGAGGACCAGGAAAAAGCGCATGCCGGCAGCATAGCTCGCGCGGGCCGCGCAGGGCCGTGCTTGCCGGCCGCGTCCGCCCCGACCATGACGGGGGGCCGTGTGGATCGTCCGCCTCGCGCTCCGTCGCCCGTACACCTTCCTGGTGCTGGCGCTCGTCATGATGCTCGCCGGCGGCCAGGTCGTACGCAAGACGCCGACCGACATCTTCCCGGCCATCGATCTGCCGGTGCTCAGCGTGGTGTGGACCTACACCGGGCTGCCCGCGGGCCAGATGGAGCAGCAGATCACCCAGTTCAGCGAGTACTCCCTGGCCGGCAACGTCGGCGACGTGCAGCGGATCGAGAGCCAGACCCTGGACGGCGTGTCGGTCATCCGGCTGTTCCTCCAGCCCGGGGCCGACGTGGCCGCGGCCATGGCGCAGGTGACCGCGGGCTCCCAGGCCATCCTCCGCCGCATGCCGCCCGGCACCCAGCCGCCGATCGTCGTGCGCTACAGCGCGTCGAGCGTGCCCATCCTGCAGATCGCCTTCACCAGCGAGACGATGGGCGAGCAGGAGATCTTCGACCACGTCAACACGCGGATCCGCACGCTCCTCAGCGTGGTGCGCGGCACGCGCTTCCCCCTGCCGATGGGCGGGCGTTTCCGGCAGATCAGCGTCGACCTCGACCTCGGCGCGCTGCAGGCCCAGGGCCTGTCGCCGAACGACGTGGCGCTCGCGGTCAGCGCCCAGAACTTCGTGCTCCCCACCGGCAGCGCCAAGATCTTCGACAAGGAGTACCGGGTCAGCGTCAACGCGAGCCCGGAGGCCGTGGCCGCGCTCAACGACGTCCCGGTGAAGAAGCCCGACGGGCGCACGATCTACCTGCGCGACGTCGCGTTCGTCCACGACGGGTTCGCGGTGCAGACCAACATCGCGCGGCTCGACGGCAAGCGCGCGGTGGTGCTCTCGGTGCTCAAGACCGGCGACGCGTCGACGACCGAGGTCGCGGGCCGCATCCGCGACATGCTGCCGACCATCCGCGCCTCGTCGCCCCCCGGCCTCCGCGTGGAGATCCTCGCGGACCAGTCGGGCTACGTGACCCGCGCGATCGAGGGCTTGCTCACCGAGGGGCTCATCGCGGCCGCGCTCACGGCCACCATGATCCTCGTGTTCCTCGGCAGCCTGCGCAGCACGCTGGTGGTGGCGGTCTCCATCCCTCTCTCCGTCATGGGGGCCGCGCTCCTGCTGCGCGCGCTCGGCCACAACATCAACGTCTCCACCCTCGGTGGGCTCGCCCTCGCGGTGGGCGTGCTCGTGGACGACGCCACGGTGGAGATCGAGAACATCCACCGCAACCTCGCGATGGGCAAGCCGCTGACCCGCGCGATCCTCGACGGCGCCCAGCAGATCGCGGTGCCCGCGTTCGTGGCCTCGCTCTCGATCAGCGTCGTGTTCGTGTCGGTGGTGTTCCTCGAGGGGCCCGCGCGATACCTGTTCCTGCCGATGGGGCTCGCCGTGGCCTTCTCGGTCATGATCTCGTACCTGCTGTCGCGGACGGTGGTCCCCACCTTCGCCCAGTACCTGCTGCGCAACGAGCAGCACGGGGGGACCGGTCCGTTCGCGCGCTTCCACGCCGCCTTCGAGCGGGGTTTCGAGCGCTTTCGCGACTTCTACCTCGCCGTCCTCGGCCGGGCGCTGCGCCTGCGCGCGGTGGTCCTCGTCACCTTCGTCCTGGTCGCGGCGGGCACCGCCTGGGTCGTGCCGCGGGTGGGCCGCGACTTCTTCCCGACCGTCGATGCCGGCCAGCTGCGCCTGCACGTCACCGCGCCCTCCGGCACGCGCATCGAGGAGACCGAGGCCTGGTTCCGCGACGTGGAGGCCGAGATCCGCCGCCTCGTTCCGGAGCACGATCGGCAGAAGATCCTGACCCAGCTCGGCCCGCCCGGCGGCTACACGCTCGCGGTCACCGACAGCCAGAACCTCGCCACCAACGACGGCGAGATCCTCGTGAGCCTCGAGCACCACCGCAAGGGCAAGACGCCTGACTACGTGCGGCTCCTGCGGCGTGAGCTCCCACGGCGGTTCCCCGAGCTCGGGTTCTACTTCCAGCCCGCCGACATCGTCTCGCAGATCCTCAACTTCGGCCTGCCGTCGCCGATCGACGTGCAGATCTCGGGGGTCAAGCGCGACGCCACCTACGCGGTCGCGCGCGCCATCGAGCGCGACCTGCGCCTCGTGCCGGGCGCCGTCGACGTGCGCCTGCACCAGGTGCTCGACGCCCCGCGGCTCCACGTCGAGGTGGACCGCCCCCGCGCCATGGACGTCGGGCTCACCGAGCGCGACGTGGCCGGCAACCTGCTGCTCCTGGTCGGCTCGAGCGGCCAGGTGAACCCGTCCTACTGGATCGATCCCGTCACCAACAACAGCTACTCGGTGGCCGTGCAGGTGCCCGAGCTCGCGGTCAACAGCGTCGATGTGCTGTCGCTGTTCCAGATCGGCTCGCCCAAGGGCCTGCAGTCGCTGGCCGATCTGGCCAAGATTCAGCACAAATCCACGCCGATCGTGGCCTCCCACGTCAACGTGCAGCCCACGTTCGACGTGCGGGCCGACGTCCAGGACACCGACCTCGGCACCGTCGCCGCGGGGCTCGAGGCGGTCCTCGACAAGCACCGCAAGCAGCTCCCCCCGGGCGCCACCATCGAGGTCCAGGGGCAGGTCGGGAGCATGCGGCAGGGCTTCTCGGGGCTCGGGCTGGGCCTCCTCGTGGCGGCGCTCGCGGTCTATGCCGTGATGGTCGTGAACTTCCAGTCGTGGCTCGATCCGTTCATCATCCTGATGGCGCTCCCTGGCGCCGCCGTCGGCATCGTGATGTCGCTGTTCGCCACCAACACCACCTTCAGCATCCCGTCGCTCATGGGCGCGGTCATGAGCATCGGCGTCGCCACCGCCAACTCGATCCTGCTGGTCACCTTCGCGAACGAGCAGCGGGCGCACGGAAAATCGGCGATCGACGCCGCGCTGGCCGCGGGCCGGGTGCGGTTGCGCCCCGTGCTGATGACGGCCCTGGCCATGCTGATCGGCATGTTGCCGATGTCGCTCGGCCTCTCGGAGGGCGGGGAGCAGAACGCGGCGCTCGGTCGGGCCGTGATCGGGGGCCTCGCGGGGGCGACGGTTGCGACCCTGATCCTGGTTCCCGTCATCTACAGTCTGCTGCGGGCCCGCTTCCGTGAGCAGGTCCTCGATCCGGAGCTCGACGCATGACCGAAGATCCCGTCGCCAAGCCCGTGCCGCCTCCGGAGGAGCACGACGTCGGGGCGCCCCCGGCGCCGCTCGGGGTGGGGCCGAGCGGCCTCCTCGTGCTCGGGGTCGTGGTCCTGCTCGGGGCGCTGGTCTACGTCGGCCTTCGCCCGCGCCTCGCCAAGCAGCAGGCGGTGGTCGAGACCCAGAAGGAGTCGAGCGCACCCCCACGCGTCGTCGTCGGCGCCGCGAGCGCAGGCCCCAAGCTCGTGGAGCTGGCGCTGCCGGCCAACGCCCAGCCGTTCCAGAAGACCCCGATCTACGCTCGCGCGAGCGGCTTCGTGAAGTCGCTCAAGGTCGACCTCGGCGACAAGGTCAAGGCGGGCGACCTGCTCGCCGAGCTCGACATCCCCGAGTCGGAGCAAGAGCTCCTGCTGGCCAAGGCCAAGCAGGACGAGGCCCAGGCCAACGCGGAGCTCGCCAAGGCCCGCGCGGAGCGGCTCGCCAAGCTGGCCAAGGATGGCATCGGCACCCAGCAAGACCTCGAGGATCAGCAGGCCAAGGCCAACTCGGCGGCCGCGGCGGTCAAGACCACCAAGGCCGACCTCACCCGGCTCGGCGTGCTGCAGGCGTACCGCCGGGTGGTGGCGCCGTTCGACGGCGTGATCGTGCGGCGCTCGGTCGACCTCGGCGCCCTGGTGAGCGCCGGGTCCGGGCCCACCGCCACCGTCCTCTTCGAGCTGCAAGACGTGTCTTTCCTGCGGGTGCAGGTCGACATCCCCCAGTCGCTCGCGGCGAGCGTGAAGCTCGGGACCAAGGCCACGGTGGCCCTGCCCAACGCCCCCGGCAAGGCGGTGGAGGGCGAGGTGTTCCGCACGGCCGGTGCGCTCGACACGAGCACCCGCACCCTGCGCGTGGAGGTGAAGATCCCGGGCGGGGGGCCGGTCCTCGCCGGTGCCTTCGTCCAGGTGAGCTTCAAGCTGCAGGTCGACGCCCCGCCCACGGTGATCCCGGCGGCGGCGCTGGCCGTGCGCAAGGAGGGACCGTTCGTGGTGCGCCTCATGCCTGACGACACCGTGGTGCTCGTCCCCATCACGCTGGGTCGCGATCTGGGCAAGCAGATCGAGGCACTCTCCGGGGTGAAGCCCGGCGAGCTCCTGCTGATGAGCCCCCCCGACTACCTGCAGACCGGCGCCAAGGTCCGCCGCGCCGAGCCCACCGCGAACCACTGAACGCCCCGGCGCGTGGGCCGTTCAGGGGGCATGGGGCTCGCCAAGCGCTTCGGCCGTGAGGGTCGTGTGCTCGTCTTCAACTGCCACGAGGGCTGGGTGCACCAGCTCTCGGCGCTCGGTGTCCCGCTGGACGTCGTGGACGGGCTGCCCGGCCGGGCGACCCGCGCGTGGGACGAGCGGATGCGGCCGTTCCCGAAGGGCGCGCGCCGGCTCACCCTCGCGCAGGCGGTCGCGGGCAAGGGCGAGTACCGGTGCATCGTCGCCCACAACCTGAGCGATCTGCTGGACGCCAAGCGGATCCCAGGGCCGCGAATCCTCGTCCTCCACACGACCCTCGAGTACCGCCTCACCCAGGAGCACCTCGGCGATCTCCCGCCCGGCTACCTCGACGCGCTCGACCAGTACCTCGCCTGGAGCGGGGCCCACGTCGTCGCGGTCTCCGATCGCAAGGGCGCGTCGTGGGGGCTCGCGGCGCCGTTCGACGTGGTGGGCTTCCTCGCCGATCCCGCGGACTACCTTCCGCCGGGAGGGGACGTGGCCGCCGGCCTGCGGGTCTCGAACCAGCTCCACCAGCGTCGCGAGGCCCTGCTCGTCGATCTCCACGAACGAGCGTTCGCCGACGTGCCCGTGAAGATCGTCGGCCACAACCCGGGGGTGCCCGACGCGGAGCCCTCGCACTCGTGGGAACACCTCAAGCAGCTGTTCGCCGCCCACCGGTTCTACGTGCACACCGCCGCCCCTGCACTCGAGGACGGGCACAACATGTCGACCGCCGAGGCCATGGCCGCGGGCCTGCCGGTGCTCGGCAACCGACACCCGGCCTCGCCGGTCGAGGACGGCGTCTCGGGCTTCCTCTCCGACGACCCCGCGGATCTCGCGGCGGCAGCGCGCCTGCTCCTCGCCGAGCCCGAGCGGGCGCGGGCCATGGGCGACGCCGCGAGGGCGCGCGCCGAGCAGCGGTTCGGCAAGAGCCGCTTCGTGCAGGATTTCGGGCGCGCGATGGAGCGAGCGACCACGGCGTGGCGGTCGCGTCGAGCGGCCGTCGTCGGCGCGATGACAGCCTGAGCACGGTTCAAGGGAACGAGCCACAGGCCGTCCGATCCTTCGATGCGACTCTCCGAGGTGGTGCAGACGACGGGGTTCCTGGATCACGCGGTGAAGGTCGCGGAGGTCCCCGATCGACGGGCCTTCTTCGCCGAGCGGTGCCGCGGCCGGCAGGTGCTCCACGTGGGGTGCGCCGACGTGCCCGTGTTCGACCCCGACACCAACCTCCACGTGCACCTCGCGCGATTCGCCGCGCACCTCGACGGGCTCGACACGAGCGTGGAGGGCCTGGTGGTGCTCGAGAAGCACGTGGCCGGCGACTACTACGACGCGGCGCGCCTGGTCCACGGCGAGTACGATGTCGTGCTGGCCCCCGAGGTCATCGAGCACGTACCGGACGCCCACGCGTTCCTGCAGGAGATCTTCTCGATCAAGGCCGCGACCTACCTCGTGACGGCGCCGCACCTCGCGTGGTTCCGCGAGATGCGCAGCGAGCCCGGGGTCTTCCACGAGCGCGTCCACCCCGACCACAAGGCCTGGTACTCGCCGTACACGCTGCTCGCGGCGGTGCGCCCGTTCGTGGACGCCGAGCGCGACGACGTCGAGGTGCTCGTGTTCCACGGCGGCGCCTCGGTCGGCGTCGCGGTGCACAAGCCGTTCGTGCCGGCGCGTCGCGCGCCGAAGGCGGCACCCGAGGCGAACGACCCGCTGTCGGCGGCGGCGGTGCTCGAGGCGCGCGGCGAGACGGGGCGGGCGCTCACGGTCCTCGCGGGTGCGCGGGGGACTCTCGATGGACAGGACCTGTTCTCGGCCCACGTACGGCTCCTGCTGCGCCTCGGTCAGCACATGGAGGCCCTGCGGCAGGGCCTCGAGTGGCTGCGGCGCCACGACGGCGATCGCGCCGCGCTGCTCGTCTGCGCCGAGGCCGCGGAGGGCATCGGAGAGCACGAGCACGCGCGCCGCTGGCGGGCCGCCGCGGAGGCGTGATCTACGGCGCGATCAGCGCGTGCGGGCGGCGAC
>CAZUZY010000306.1:0-10626 GCA_964624885.1 uncultured Polyangiales bacterium
CGCGCTCGCGGCCTCGTCGAGCGCCACGCCGAGCAGCGTGCCCTCGGCGGCCCCTTCTGCGGCGCCGTCGGCGGCCCCGTCTGCGGCGCCGAGCGGCAAGCCGAAGAAGCCCTAGCGATATTCCATCGGGATTGACGATGGATGCCCGGCCCCGCACCTTCGGGGCATGGACGCCGCGCTGTTCGTCGAGCTGTTCCAGGACACGTATCTGCGCTTCCATCGTCGCGACGACAAGCGCAGCGAGCTGCACGGCGCCTCGCGCGCGGTGCTGATGCACCTCGCGATGACCGGCCCGCTCACCATCGGCGAGGCGAGCCAGCACCTCGCGCGGGCGCAGTCGGTGGTCAGCGAGATCGTCGACGGCCTCGAGCACAAGGGCCTCCTCGAGCGCATGCGCGACCCTCGCGACAAGCGGCGGGTGCTCGTGTGGCTCACCGACGCGGGCCACGCCGCGCTGGCGCGCGATCGCGAGGTGCTCGAGCGCCCGTTCGTCGAAGCCGCGCTCTCGCGCATGAGCGACGCCGATCGCGCGGCACTGTTCACCGGGCTTCGTGCGCTGTTGCACGCCGCCCCCCTACCCGAGGAGAAGACCCATGACTGACCGCCACCCCTGCGAGAGCTGCGGCATGCCGATCGAGACCGGCCCCTACTGTCCCCACTGCATCGACGAGAAGACGGGCGCGCTGCAGGCGTTCGAGGAGCGCTTCGAGCGCATGGTCTCGTGGCAGCTGCGCAAGGATCCGACCGGCTCGCGCGAAGCCGCCGAGAAGGCCACGCTCGCCTACATGGCGAAGATGCCGGCCTGGAAGGACCACCCCCGCGTCCGCGCGTGACGCGCCGAAGGCGGACAAGAGCATAGGCCGTTCCAACTTTCGCGCGACGCGGAGGTGCTTAGCTTCTTCCCTCATCATGCGTCCATCCTCCGCTGTGTCGTCGCTGTTGTTCTTCCTGTCGCTCGTCGCGGGCATCGGGCTCGCCGCCGTCCTCGGCACACCCCGTGAACCCGCGTCGTTCGTCCTGCCCGTCATCCTCGGGTTCGTGGTGGGCGCCCTGCTGGCCGCGTCCGTCAAGGTCGTGGCGCAGTGGGAGCGCATGATCGTGCTGCGGCTCGGCAAGTTCCAGTCGGTGTGTGAGCCCGGGCTGCGGCTCCTCGTGCCGATCGTCGACACGCCGATCTACGTCGAGATGCGCGTGCAGAGCGTCGACGTCGCGCGCCAGCAGGCCATCACCGAGGACAACGTCCCGGTGCTCCTGAACGGCGTCATCTTCTTCCGCGTGATCGACCCCGAGGCTGCCGCGCTCAAGGTCGAGAACTACCGCGTCGCCATCTTCCGGATGGCGCAGGCCACCATCCGCGACGCGGTCGGTCGGCTCACGCTCGATTCGCTGCTCTCTCACCAGGAGAAGCTCGAGGCCGAGCTGGCGCGCAGCGTCGAGGGCGCGGCGCGCGCCTGGGGTCTGCACGTCGAGGCCATCAAGCTCGAGGACATCGACGTCCCCGAGGAGCTCAAGAAGATGATGTCGCGCCAGGCGTCGTCCGAGCGCGAGAAGCGCGCCACGATCATCAAGGCGGACGGCGACCGCCAGGCCGCCGCGGCGCTCGCCGAGGCTGCCACCACCATGGCCGGCTCGCCCGGTGCGATGCAGCTGCGCGTGCTGCAGACCCTCGACGGCCTCGGCCCCAACGCCTCGAACACGGTCGTGCTCGCCCTGCCCATGGAGCTCATCGACGTCGCCCGCGCCTACATCGCCGCACCCCGGAAGTGAGTCGCGAACGGAGGCCCGTCACAGATCGAACGGCCTGGCCATGCGTCCGAAGGCGCATGGTCGGGAAGCCCCCAAGCTCCGAACGCGTTTCGGTTCGCAGTGTAGGAACTCCGATGGCTCCTCCGTTGTCCATGTCGAGCATGCGCCGTTGCCCCCACTGCGACGCCCCCCTCCCGGCGACCTCCGAGGCCTGCGCGAGCTGCTTCCGCAGCACCGCCGTGTGCGGTGGGTTCCGCCTGGGTGACGAGCTCGGCAAGGGCGGCCTCGGCACCGTCTACGCGGCCGAGAGCGAGTCGGGGCAGCGTGCCGCCGTCAAGGTGCTCCCCCTCTCCCCGCTCAATCCCACCGCCGTGCACGAGGTGTTCCGGGACAGCGCGCGGCTCCTCGCCACCCTCCAGCACCCGAGCCTCCCTCGTGTGCTCGGGGTGGAGTCCCACACCCAACGCTCGTTCCTCGCGCTCGAGCGGCTCGACGGCGGCACCCTGGCGCAGCGGATCATGGCCGGCGAGCGGTTCACCGGTCCCTCGCTGCGGGCCTTGCTCGACGACCTCCTCGCGGTCGTGCAGCACCTCCACGACGAGGAGATCCTCCACGGCGATCTCACCCCGCGCAACGTGATGTTCCGCGCCGACGACCGCCGTCCGGTCCTGATCGACTTCGACGGCATCGCCGCCGAGGGCGAGGCTCGCTACCCCACGCTCGTCGTCACCCCGGGCTACACCGCACCCGAGCAGCGGGCCGGCGAGGTCTCGGTGGAGGCCGATCTCTACGGCGTGGGCGCCACCGCCTACTACGCGGCGACCGGCCGCTCGCCCAACTCGCTCGACCGGCACAACGGGCGACCTGATCTCGGGCACGTGCGCGCCGACTCGGTCACCAAGGCCGTCCTCGCCGCGCTGCTTCACCTCGATCCGGCGCGGCGACCGCGGTCGGCGGCCCTCGCGCAGCGCCTGCTCACGAGCGAACAGGCCGCGTTCGAGCTCCCGCCGGCGCCGCCCCTCCGGGCCACGAGCCCGCGTCGGCCGCTGGTGCTCACGCTCGTCGCGGCGGCGCTCGCGGCGGTGGTCGGCATCACGGTGGCGTCGCAGGCCGCGTCGATCCGCACCGCCCCGAGCCCCGACAGCTCGGCGCACGGGGTGCACTGACGCGCGGCAGCGGGCGCCACGGTCAGCGTCGGCTGTCGAAGAAATCGCCCCGCGCGGTGGTGATGAGCTTCCGGATCTTCTCGAGCGCATCGAACATGCGCTTGCGGGCGGCCTGCTCGCTGATCTCGAACACCTCGGCGATCTCCTTGTAGGAGGCCTCTTGTTCGAAGCGCATCTCGAGCAACGCGCGGGTCTCCTCGCCGAGGGTGTCGAGGATGCTGCGCAGCGTGCCGAGGTCTTCGGCCTGACGCAGCCCGGTCACGGGACCGATCGCGTCGGCGATCCAGCGCGAGTCGCTGACGGCCGAGAGGGGCATCCCCTGGCGGGCCACCGCCGCGTCGAGCGCCTTGTGGCGCGCGATCCCGAACAGCCAGGTGCGGAACGTGCTCTGGCCGGAGAAATCCTTGGCGCGCTCGGCCGCGACGGCGAGCGCGGTCTGGGCCACGTCCTCGGCGGTGACCTCGTCGTTGACGAAGGCGAGGCAGAAGCGCACGAGCGGCGTGCGGTAGTGCTCGGCGGCGAGCCGGAGCGCGGTGCGGACGTCTTGCTTGTCGAGCGCCGCGCGGATCGCCTGCTCGACCGGCGGGGGCGGCGGGACGCTCTTGCCGGTGTCGAGCTCGTCCAGGGGGTCGATCGTCGCGGCCCGCTCCATGCCCGCGCTCAGGCCCGAGGGTGGCAGTGCGCTGGCGGGGGGTGTCGGCGTCGCGAGCGACACGGCCGAGCCCGCGGCGCCAGTTGGAGCTTCGGGAGGCTTCGGGGAAGCGGTCTTCTCGGAAGGGGCCGACATGGAGCGAGGAGCATATCAGGTTCGAGCATGAGAGCGTCGTCCACGCTAAGCTCGTCGCGGAATGGGCTATCTGCTCTCGATCCTCGGCCTCGGCCTCCTCATGGCGGTCCACGAGGCCGGACACTTCGCGGTGGCGCGGTTGTTCGGCATGCGTGTGCTGCGCTTCTCGATCGGCTTCGGCCCGGTGCTGTACTCGAAGAAGCCGGAGGGCTCGGACACCACCTACCAGATCGGCCTCCTGCCGTTCCTGGCGTACGTGCAGATCGCGGGGATGAACCCCCACGAGGAGATCGATCCCGACGACAAGGGCAGCTACGCCAACGCCTCGTGGCTGGGCCGGTTCCTCACCATCCTCGCCGGGCCCGTCGCCAACTACCTGTTCGCCGTCATCGCGTTCTTCGTGCTCGCCGTCACCCTCGGGATCGGGGACGGCAAGATCGACGGCATGAAGGTCGGCTACGTCGTGCCGAAGAGCGCGGCCGCCGACGCGCGGGTCGAGATCGGCGACGAGGTGCGCCGCGTCGCCGGCAAAGACGTGAAGGACTGGCAGGAGATGCGCAAGGTCATCTCCGAGAACGCCGACAAGAACATCGAGATCGTCGTCGATCGCGGGGGCAAGCTCGTGCCCCTCGCCGTGACCCCCTCCGCGCAGGAGGGTCGCATCGGCGTCTACGCCAAGGAGACCCGGCGCACGGTCGGGGTGGTCGAGGCCGCCAAGCTCGCGCTGGTGGAGCCACCCAAGAGCGCCGCGCGCATGGTGGTCGGGCTCGTCCGCGTCATCACGCGCAAGGACAAGGCCGATCTCAAGGGTCCGGTCGGCATCGTCGACGAGGCTCGCGAGCAGTACCGACAGGGCGCGTACGAGTTCGTGGGCCTGTTCATCCTGCTCTCCATCTACCTGTGCGTGTTCAACCTCATCCCCTACCCCGCCCTCGATGGTGGGCGCATCGCCTTCCTGCTGTACGAGTTCATCTCGCGGCGGCGACCCGACGCCAAGATCGAGGCCCGCGTGCACCTCATCGGCATCCTCACCCTGCTCAGCCTCTTCCTCCCCCTGTTCTTCCTGGAGATCGGCAAGAAGATCGTGGGCCTGTTCGTCAAGGGTTGACGCTGGACGCCTTCGCCGGAGACATCACGTGAGCGCACGCGACGACATCCGCCTCGACTTCGATCGGGGCAGCCGGATCGGCATCGCCGAGGCCATCCTCTGCGCCGGCAAGACCGACGACCACCTCGCCGAGATCTTCGACCAGGCCGCGGCCAGGGAGGCCGCGTTCCTCTGCACGCGCATGACCGAGGAGCAGCACGCCGCGCTGCCCGAGCGCCACCGAGGGCGTGTCGACTATGACGAGGTCTCGCGCACCGCGTTCTTCGGCGCACCGAGCCCCCTCCCCGACACCTCGCCACGCATCTGCGTCGTCTCGGCGGGCACCTCGGACGCGCGGGTCGCGCGGGAAGCGGCGCGCACGCTCCGCTTCTACGGCGAGCCGGTCACCGCCATCGCCGACGTCGGCGTGGCCGGCCTCCATCGCCTGCTCGATCGCGTCGACGAGATCCGGCGCCACCAGGTGGTCATCGCCGTCGCCGGGATGGACGCGGCGCTGCCCACGGTGCTCGGGGGGCTCGTGGCCTGCGCCATCGTCGGCGTGCCCACCTCCACGGGCTACGGCGCCGCGCGAGGCGGCGAAACGGCGCTCTCGGCGATGCTGGCCAGCTGCACGAGTGGACTCTTCGTCGTCAACATCGACAATGGCTTCGGCGCGGCCTGCGGTGCCTTGCGGCTCGTGCACAGCCTCGCGAAGGCGCCCTGAACAGCGCGGCTTCGGGGTTGTCGCGCCGGTCCTGACAGGCCTAGATCGCCGCCATGAGGAAGCTCACCCTCCTGGTCGCCCTGTCCGTCCTCTCCAGCGCCGCGGCCTGCAACAAGAAGGCCGATCCGCCCGCCGAGTCCAAGAAGAAAGACAAGGACGACGGCGACGACAAGGGCAGCACCAAGAAGAAGAAGAAGGGCGACGACAAGGGCGACGACAAGGGCGGAGAAGAGGAGGCCCCGAAGAAGGGCAAGGGCGGCGCGGGCTGCAAGCTGCCGGAGAGCGGCACCATCAGCGCCGACTGGACCTTCTCCAAGGGTTGCACCCTCGTCGTGAAGGACAACCTCCACGTGGCCGAGGGCGCCGTCCTGACCATCGAGCCCGGCGTCACGCTCAAGTTCGAGACCAACATCGCGGTGTGGGTCGACTACGGCAAGATCGTCGCCAAGGGCACCGAAGAGGAGCCCATCACCCTCACGTCGAACAACAAGTCGCCGGCCAAGGGGGACTGGGCGGGCGTGCGCCTCGCGGAGAAGACCTCGGCGGGCACCGTCTTCGACCACGTGAAGTTCGACTACACGGGCCACGACGACAACGGCAAGGCGGCCATCGCCTTCTACGGGCACGTGAACCCGGGTCGGGTCTCGATCACCAACTGCACGTTCGCCCACGCCGAGGAGGGCGTCCTCAACGACAGCGAGGACAGCGCCTTCGCCAAGCTCGAGGGCAACGACTTCAAGGGCGTGGACAGCATCGCCATCACCGTCCACGCGAGCGCGATGGGGAGCCTCGGCAAGAACAAGCTCGGTGGGAAGCCGATCCACACCCACGGCGTGATCAAGGCCTCGCAGACCTGGCCCGAGGTCGACGGCCCGATCGTGGTCGACGGCAACATCGACGTGAACGGCGACAAGGCCGCGGCCATCGTGAAGATCGCCGACAAGACCACGGTCAAGTTCACCGCGAGCGTGCGCGTGTGGATCGGCGGCGGCAACGGCGGTGGCATCCAGGCCAAGGAGGTCACCTTCACGAGCGCCAACGCCACGGCCGCCGCGGGCGACTGGTCGGGGTTCATCCTCGACAAGAAGACGACCAACCTCAAGCTCGAGGACTGCGTGTTCAAGTACGCAGGCCACGACGACAACGGCGTCGGCGCCATCCGCTGGTACGCCACCACCGCCAAGGAGATCGAGGGCGGCGTCACCATCACCGGCTGCACCTTCGAGAGCATCACCGGCCCGGCGTTCCTCGAGGACGGCGAGAAGAAGTGCGGCAAGGTCGCGGAGCCCGCCGCCAAGAACAAGAGCGTCGGCGGCAAGCTCTGCGGCCCCGCATGATCACCGTCGAGTTCGTCGGGGCGGCCCAGACCGTCACCGGCTCCATGCACCTCGTGCACACCCCGCGCGCGACGGTGCTGCTCGACTGCGGGCTCTACCAGGGCCGGCGGCGTGAATCGATCGAGCGCAACAAGAACCTGCCGCTCGACCCCCAGAAGATCGACGCGGTGGTGCTCTCGCACGCGCACATCGATCACTCGGGCGCGCTCCCGCTGCTGGTGGGCAACGGCTACCAGGGCGACATCTACACGACCCCCGCCACCCGCGATCTCTGCGCCGCGATGCTCGAGGACGCGGCCATGATCCAGGCGGCCGACGCCCGACACGTCAACAAGATGATCGATCGCGACAACGCGGACATGGAGCGGGTCGATCCGCTCTACACCGCGGTCGAGGTCGAGCGCACCCTCGGGCAGACCACGTGCGTGCCCTACCATCGCACGCACACCATCGCCGAAGGCGTGCGGCTCACCTTCTTCGACGCGGGCCACGTGCTCGGCAGCGCGATCGTCGTCCTCGACGTCGACGACGGCGGCACCTGGAAGCGCCTGTGCTTCACCGGCGATCTCGGGCGCAAGAACATGCCGATCCTCCGCGACCCGGAGATCCCCGATCGCGTCGACGCGCTCATCACCGAGAGCACCTACGGCGACCGGCTCCACGCGCCGATCGAGGAGATGGGCGACGAGCTCTCCGCGGTCATCCAGCGCACCTACCGGCGGGGCGGCAAGGTGATCATCCCGGCGTTCGCCCTCGAGCGCGCCCAGGAGCTCGTGTTCGCGCTCAAGAAGGCCGAGCTCGAGGGCAAGATCCCGCGCGTGCCGGTCTACGTGGACTCGCCGCTCACGGTGAAGGTCACCGATGTCTTCCGGCTCCACCCCGAGTGCTACGACGAGGAGAGCCGCGCTCTGCTCCGGCGCGACTCGCCGTTCGACTTCCCGACCCTCGAGTACGTCGCCGACAAGGAGGAGAGCGTCCGCATCGACGCCGACCCTTCGCCCTGCGTGATCATCAGCGCGAGCGGCATGTGCGAGTCGGGGCGGGTGCTCCACCACCTCAAGGCCACCATCGAGGACGACCGCAACACGGTGTGCATCGTGGGCTTCCAGGCGCAGCACACCCTCGGCCGTCGGCTCGTGGAGAAGCGCGCCCGGGTGAAGATCTTCGGGGTCGAGCGCGATCGGCGCGCCGAGGTCGTGGTGCTCAACGGCTTCTCGGCCCACGCCGACCAGCGCGAGCTCCTCGAGTTCGCGGTGGCCGCGCGCGATCGGGGCAAGCTGCGCCGGGTGGCGCTGGTGCACGGAGAGCCCAAGTCCCAGGCGGCCCTCACGCAGCGCCTCGGCGCGGAGGGCTTCCCGGATGTGGTGGCGCCGCTGCCGGGCGCTCGCTGGGAGCTCTGAGCTCCGACTAGAGGAGCGCCTGGGCGTTGCCGATCACGACCTCGCCCTCGCGGTTCTCCACGGCGACCTGGAGCGCCCAGCGGCCGTCGCCGAGGTTCCAGCCGTGGGTCACGAGCACGTCGCCCGGCCAGACCGGCCGCTTGAACTGGCCGTCGAAGCCCTTGAGCTTGCGCGCGTCGCCGTCACAGAGGCTCTTCACCGCGTGCCGGACCATGTGCCCATAGGTGCAGAGGCCGTGCAGGATCGGCCCCTGCGTGAACCCCGCCGCCGCCGCGAACGCCGGGTCGGCGTGGAGCGGGTTGAGATCGCCGGAGAGTCGATAGAGCAGCGCCTGCTCCTTGCTCGTGGGCTCGCGCACCGAGAAATCCGGCGCCGCGCCGGAGGGGATCACGATCGGCGGGTCCTTGGGGGGCGGCGCGCCACCGAAGCCACCCTCGCCGCGGAAGATGATGGTCCAGGTCGTGTCGAACAGTGGCTCGCCCGTGCGCGCGTCCACGGTGTGCGTGTCGGTGATGATCGAGGCGAACCGCTTGAGGTCGTAGATCCCGCGGATGGTCGCGGTGGTGCGCAGCGTGCCCGAGGGCGGCAGGGGCCGGTGCATGCGGACCTTCTGCCCGCCGTGCACCACCATGGCGAGGTTGCCCCCCGTCTGCGCGAGCAGGCCGATCATCGGCGCATACGCGGGCACGACCGCGAACGACGGGTAGACCAGCGGACCCTCGCCGGTGCTCTCGCCGCGCGGCGGCTTGCCCTCGAACAGGTAGTCGAGCTCGTCGGCCTTGGCCCCGATGCCGAGCGCGTAGAGCGCCGCGTCCTTCCACGTGTAGTCGAAGGTCGAAGGTTCGGAGGGCTTGCCCACGAGCGAGAGGTCGAACGCCATCTCGCGCGTCTACTACGACCACATCGAGGCCGCACGTGCCGCGACGACGGCGCGGACCGCCGCGAAGCGCGGCTCCTTGCGCAGCGCGGCGAGGAGCGGGCAGCCGTCGAGCCACAGCACGTCCACGAGCGGGAGCTCCGCGATCACCTCGAGCTCGGCGAGGGCGGTGTCGAAGTCGCCCGCGGCCGCGAGCAGCTCGACCAGGATCTGCCCCATGAAGGTGCGGAACCGCGGCGCCGCACCGAGGCCCCCGATCTGGGCGCGCAGCTGCTTCACCACCGGGCCGAGCACGGAGGTGTCCCGGAGCGCCAGCACCGCGGGCAGCGCGGGGACGAAGTTCGCCGCGAGGCCGGTCGCGGCCTGCTTCTCGATCTCGCCGAGCAGCACCTGGATCGTGGGGAAGTCCTGCCACCAGAGGGCGAGGCGCAGGTGCGTGATCAGCTGACCGCGCGCGAACTCCATGCCGGCCGCGCAGGCCTCGGCGGCGGCCCGATCGCCCAGGAGCGCCAGCGTGCGCATGCGCTCCCCGTGGACGAGCGGGTGCCGAGGATTGAGGCGCAGCGCGAGATCGAGGTGCCGCAGCCCCTCGGCCGTGTGACCGCACTCGCACAGCAAGCGACCGAGATAGAGGTGGCCCTCGATGGCGAGCGGTGAACGGGCGACGGCCTCCTGGAACGCCTGCGCGGACGCGCGCAGCTCACCCTGCTGCAGGCGCAGGATGCCGATGGCCTCGAACGTCTCGCCAATCGTGGCGTCGAGCGTGAGCGCCCGCAGGCAGGTCTCTTCGGCCTCGGCCAGGGCTGCGCGGTCGTTGCCACCCGCGAGCAGCCAGCTCCGCGTGCGGGCGGCGCCGAGCGCGCTCCACAGGAACGGGTCGTTCGGGTGGCGCTGGGCCTCGGCCTCGAGGGTCTGCACGGCCTTCTTCACCCGCGGGTGCTCGAACGACTGGTAGTCGGTGCTGGCCTGCAGGTACACCGCCCGCACCTCGGGGTCGGAGGGGCCTCGTCGCCCGTCGGCGTCGACGAGGCGGGCGGCGAGGGCCCCGCGCACCGCCTCGGCGAGCTGCGCCTCGTGGGCGAGGACCTCCGACGCCCCGGCGTCGATGCGCTGCGCCCAGAGCTGCTCGCCGGTGCGGCCGTCGAGGAGGCGCACCCGACCGCGCGCGCGGGCGCTGGCGACGCGCACCGACACCTCGACCGAAAGCCCGGCGGTGCCAGGGTGCGGGACCGCGCCCGGCACCAGCACCCGGACACCGCGCGTGGATGCGAGCGTATCGGCTACGGCGTCCACCGCGCGGCTCGTGCGCGCCCTCGAGGTCGCGTCGTCCTCGGTCTCGAGGCCCCGCACCACGACCAGCGGCGGCGCCGCGACCGAGAAGCTCACTGGGCTCAACGAGGTGCGGGCCGCGCTCACCGGCGTGGCCTCGAAGCCCTGCGCGTCCCGGTCCACGCGGCCTCCGCGCAGCGCGTCGAGCCGGCGGCCGACGTCGGCGGCGCTCG
>CAZUZY010000307.1:0-10621 GCA_964624885.1 uncultured Polyangiales bacterium
CGAGCCGCCCACGCCGCCGCCGCCGCCCGCGCCGGTGGTCGAGGAGATGGCCGCGTCGGACGACCCGAAGCCGCTGCCCACGGCGAAGATCACGGCGCCGGCCAACGACGCCTCGATCGACCCGGCCAAGGCCAAGGACTTCGAGGTGAAGCTCGACGTGAAGAACTGGACGACGGCCGAGGGCGACCAGCACGTCCACCTCATCCTCGACGATCACCCCTACAAGCCCATCTACGACCACAAGAAGCCGGTGAAGCTCTCCGAGCTCCTGCCGGCCGGCGCCGAGCTCACGCCCGGGTTCCACGTGCTGACGGCGTTCCCGAGCCGCAAGACCCACGAGTCGGTCA
Organism: uncultured Polyangiales bacterium; assembly: GCA_964624885.1. Lineage (GTDB taxonomy): Bacteria > Myxococcota_A > Polyangia > Polyangiales > JADJMO01 > JADJMO01. The sequence goes on from CAZUZY010000307.1 coordinate 348, forward strand.
AGGGCAAGGGCGCGAGCTCGCAGGTGGTGTTCTGGGTCGGCAAGAAGGGCAAGACCCTCTTCGACCCCAAGAAGCCGCACGTGATCTACAGCCGGCCCAAGGGCGCGAACCTCGGCCCGATGGGCGCCGAGCTGATGGTCGACTTCTACCTGACCAACACGCTGCTCGACAAAGGTGAGAAGGTCCGCTGCACGATCCGTGGGCCGAAGCTCGTCACGCCGGTGGTGTTCGAGTTCACCAAGTGGGCGCCGAAGGTCGTGAAGAACCTGCAGGCGGGCGACTACGAGGTGCAGCTCGAGCTGCTCGACAAGAACGGGAGCCCCTTCGAGGGCCCGCTGACGGCGACCACGCGCACCAACGTGAAGGTCGACCCGGCGGGTACGCCCGAGCCGCACCACCCCGCGGCGGTGCCCTCGACGCCGTCGTCGTTCACCGCCCAGCCGAAGGGCTCGGGCAGCAAGTGAGCCTGCGCCGCCTCCGCCTCGCCTCGCTCACTTCTTGAGGAGGCCGGCGGCGGCGAGCTTCTGACCGAGGCTGCCGAGGCCGGCGGGGGCGGAGGGCTTCTGGCCCTTGGGCCCCTGGGTGCCCTTCTTCGCGGCGACCGGCGCGCCGCCGACGCCCTGCGCGCCGGCCTGGGCGCGGAAGTCGTCGAAGCGGGTGCGCTCCTCGTCGGCCTCCAGCGCGGTGAGCGAGAGGCGGATCTTGCCGGCGCCGTCGATGGCGACGATCTTCGCCTTCACCTCGGTGCCGATGGGGAACTGCTTGTGAGGGTCGCCGCCCCGCTTGTCGATCTCCGAAGCGGGCAAGAGGCCCCGCTGGCGGTGACCGAGATCGAGGAACACGCCGAAGCGCTCCACGTTGCTGACCTTGCCGCTCACCACGTCGCCGACGGAGAGCCGCGCGATGGCCGCGGTGCGCTCGGCCTTGGTGACGGAGCCCTCGAGGCCGAGGGAGATGCGGTGGCGACTCGGATCGACCTCGAGCACCTTCACGCGGAGCACGTCGCCGACGGCGGGGAGTTTCTCGCCGACCTCGCTCGCGTGCAGGAGGCCGTCGAGGCCGGGGGCGAGCTGCACGAACGCGCCGAACGCGGCGTGACGCACGACCTTGCCCTCGCGGATCTCGCCGACGGGGATGCTGACGTTCTCCCAGGGTGACTGCGAGAGCGCCTTGAGCGAGAGGGTGATCTTCTTGTGGCCGGGGCGCTTGGGATCGTCCTCGACGCGGAGGACCTGGACGTCGACGGCGTCGCCGATCTTCACGACGTCCTCGGGCTTCACGCCGCGGTCGTGGGAGAGCTCGCTCGCGGGGAGGAGGGCCTCGACGCCGCCGAGGTCGACGAACGCGCCGAAGTCACGCAGCGAGACGACGCGGCCGGGGAGGGTGGCGCCCGGGACGAGCTTGCCTTCGAGCTGCGCACGCAGGCCCTCCGCTTCGCGCTCGAGGAGCGCGCGGCGCGAGAGGACGACCTCACGACCGCCCTCCTTCACCTGGGTGACGAGGAACGAGAGCTTCTGGCCGATGAACTGGGCGAGCTCGGCGAAGCGGACGTCGACCTGCTTGGCGGGGCAGAACGCGCGGACGCCGTCGACGGTGACCTCGAGGCCGCCCTTGTTCATGCCGGAGACGAGACCCTCCACGGGGAGCCCGCCCTCCATGGCCTGTACGAGGCCCTCGGCGCCGCGGCCCTTGGGCGCGACCGTGCCGAGCTTGACCGCGCTGTCGCCCTCGGCGGCGATGACCACCGCGCGGAGCACATCGCCGACTGCGGGGCGCTCCTTGAGCTCGAAGAGATCGATGTAGCCCTCGCGCTTGCCGTCGAGGGTGAGGAAGACGGCGTCCTTGCCGACGCGGACGACGGTGCCCTGCACCGACTGTCCCGGGGAGTAGCCGCGCGTGCGCGTGGGCTTGGACTTGGCCTCGGCCTCGAAGAGGGCGGCGAACGAATCAGCGGGGTTCCCGTCGGACATCCGGCACGGGTACGACGGCGCCAAACGCCGCGCAACCCTGGCTACACCCCGGCGAAGGAGCGGCGGCCCCGGCTACCAGCTCAGGCCGAGCTGGGCGCCGAAGGTCCACTGCTTCGCGAGGCCTTCGAGGCGCTTCTTGCCGTCGTCGTCGGCCGCGCCGTCCTCGGGGTTGATGAGGTCAGGGGCCGCCGTGAGCATGAGGTGGGCGATCTCGTACCGGATCGACACTCCCAGCAGGAGCCGCTGGCGCCGGTACGCGCGCATGTTCTTGAAGACGACGTTGTTGTTCAGATCGAGCTTGGCGGAGCCCGAGGTGGCGTCCTTGAGGGTGCCGTCGGGGAGCTTCTCCTGGCAGTGGAACTCGCCCGTGTCGCCGGCCTTGCGCTCGTCCGGCGTGGCGGGGCGCGCGTTGCAGTTCTTGAGGCCGTCGACCGAGCTCGTGGTGTCGATGACCGACGAGTCCGCGTTGATCCACACCATCTGCCAGCCCGCCATGGGGGTGATGACCACCTGGTTGGCGACGACGAACGCCCGCGAGATCTGGATGTCGAACGAGGGGACGGTGACCTTGACCTTGCTCGAGCCGGTCAGGGTGTGGACGTAGCCACCGGCGGAGAGATCGAAGAGGCTGCGGAAGCCCTCGAACGGCGACAGGCGGATGCCACCGCCGAGCGCGACGAGCTCGGTGTTGGCCATGTAGCCGACCGAGCCCTGGAGCTCGAAGCCGTAGGGCAGACCCTTGCGACCCGTGACGCCGTACAGCTGGAGCACGCCGTCGGGGCTCTCGTTGCGCGAGGGGAACTTGTTGCTCGCGGTGATCGCACCCTCGGTGCCGCGCTGCAGGACGTCGCCGTCCTTGCTGATGGTGGTGATCTGGCCGAAGAGCGAGAGCTCGAAGCCGCCGTAGCCCGTGGTGCGGGCCGGGTGCATCGGCAGCGGCGCGATCGCCATCGCGTACTGGGAGAGGAGCTTGGCCCAGGCGGCGTTGTCAGGGCGGAAGTAGTTGGCGTCGTACCCGGTGCCCGCGGCGTTGAGCTGCACGGTCCCGCACGGGATGGACGAGGTCTTGTCGCAGGTGGTCAGGCGATCGGGCGCCAGATCCATCGGGTTCGCCCGGGCGACGCCTTCTCCGGCGCCGGGCACCGGCAGCACTCCGGCGAACAGGCTGGCACCTGTCGCGAACGCGAAAGCCAAGGTCCGGCGTCGAAGCATGGTCGTTGGCAAGCTAAAGGGAGCGTCCCGAGACCGTCAAGATGGCTCAGCGACCCCGGCTCCGTGTCCCCCCTGCCACGCCACCCTTCCACGTGGTGCTCCTGGAGCCAGAAATCCCCCCGAACACCGGAAACGTGGCTCGAATCTGCGCGGCGACCACGTCCCCCCTGCACCTGGTGGGGCCGCTCGGATTTCGCATCGACGCGCACGCCGTCCGGAGGGCCGGGCTGGACTACTGGCACCTCGTGGACCTGCGAAGACACCTTGACTTCCCGCACTTCGTCCATGCGTTCGGCCAGGAATCGCCGGCCGGGAGGCGGCTCCTGTTCACCGCGCACGCGAAGATCAGCGTGTTCGACGCCGAAATCCGGCCGGGAGACGCCCTCGTCTTCGGCCGCGAGTCGGTCGGCCTCCCCGAGGAGCTCTGCGCTGCCCACCCCGACGACTGCGTCGGCATCCCCACCAGCGGGGGCGTCCGCTCGCACAACCTGGCCAACGCGGTCAGCATCGCCGTCTACGAGGCGCTGCGGCGGACGGGCGCTCTGTCCCGGCCGTTCACCGAGGAATCCTGAGCCACCGCCGCGCACCGTTGCGATAGAGTGACGCCGCGATGGCGGGCGGTTCGGTCCTCGAGACCTCAGACGACAAGCGCGGCGTCGCCTACACGACGGGCTCCGGCTTCCTGCGCATCAGCGAGCTCGTGGGGGGCTTCGCGCTGCTGTTCGGTCGCATCACCGCGCGCCTGCTCACGTTCCGGTTCGACCGCGAGCAGACCTTCATGAACCTCTACAAGATGGGCGTGAAGTCGATCCCCATCGTGGCGGTCACGGCGCTGTTCACCGGGGCCATCATGGTCATCCAGGCCGCGCCTCTCGTGCAGCGCTACCAGGCGTACGGCCTGCTCGGGTGGGGCGCGGGGTTCGGCACTCTGCGCGAGATCGGCCCCCTGCTCACCGCGCTCATGATCAGCGGTCGCGTGGGCGCCAACAACGCCGCCGAGCTCGGGACCATGTCGGTCACCGAGCAGGTCGACGCGATGCGCACGCTGGCCATCGACCCGGTGGCGTACCTCGTGGCGCCGCGGTTCGTCGCCATCGTCATCACCCTGTTCTGCTCCACGCTGGTGGCCGACTTCCTCGCGCTGTTCGGCGCGGCGTACAGCGCGGGCCCGCTGCTCGGGGTCGAGCCGCAGGTGTTCTACAACGGCCTCACCGCGGGGCTCCTCAACTTCGGGGACGTGGCCCACGGCCTCGTGAAGAGCGTCGCCTTCGGCGCGATGATCGCGCTCTCTTCCTGCTTCTTCGGGCTCAACGTGCAGGGTGGGGCGCCGGGCGTCGGGCGCGCGGTCAACGCCACCGTCGTCGTGAGCGCCGCGAGCATCTTCGTCATCGACTACTTCGTGTCGGCCCTGGGGACCTGACGTGGCCGCCAACGAGCCGCTGAGTTCGCGCGCCGAGGACCTCGCGCCGCCGCCGAAGGAGCCGGGGCTCGTGCACCAGCTCGGCGCGTTCGCCATCGACGCGTTCGGGCAGGCCCGCGACCTCTACTCCGTGTTCGTGCGGACCCTCTACTACTCGGTCTACGGGCGCCGCGAGAAGGGCATGTTCGCCCAGCAGGTGTTCGAGCAGGGCAACCAGTCGGTCTTCTTCTTGACCGTGTTCATGGGGTTCTTCGGGATGATCCTGGTGTTCCAGGCGGGCGTGCAGGCGCTCCGCGTGGTGCCGGATCTCACGCTGCTCGGGGCCACGTTCCTCCAGCTCCTCGTGCGTGACCTCGCCGCCTCCATCGGCGCGCTCATGCTGGCGACGCGTGTCGGCGCCGGCATCGCGGCCGAGATCGGGTCGATGGTGGTGACCGAGCAGGTCGACGCGCTCCGCATGTGCGCCGCCGATCCCATCGAGTACCTGGTCGTGCCGCGGTTCAAGGCGGGCATCGTGGCCACCACCGCGGTCATCATCTGGAGCGCCGGCGTGGCCTTCGTGAGCGGCATGCTCACCGCGTGGGTCTATTTCGGCGTCAACCCGCGCACGTTCGCCAACCTCGGGATGGTCGGTCACGGCGACCTCATCGTCGGCCTCACCAAGTGCCTCGCCTACGGCGCGGCGATCCCCATCGTGAGCGCGCAGTCGGGGCTCAGCACGTTCGGCGGGAGCGAGGGCGTCGGCTCGGCCACCACGCGCGCGGTGGTCAACTCGTCGCTCGCCGTCATCATCCTCAACTTCTTCATCAGCGCCGCCGGCCTCATCCTGTTCCCGGGCGCGCAGCAGTGAGCGTGCGGCGGTTCGCGGCCATCGGAGACGTGCACGCCGAGGACGGCCGCCTGGCGAAGGCGCTCGAGCGGCTCGCCCTCTACCGCCTCGACGTGATCCTGTGCGTGGGCGACGTGGTCGACGGCCGCGGTGACCCGGCGCGCTGCTGCCGGCTGCTGCAGAAGGCGCGGGTCCAGACCGTGCGCGGCAACCACGAGCGCTGGCTGGTCCACGGCGAGATGCGCGATCTGCCCCTGGCGACCGCCGACATGACCATGGACGCGGGGAGCTGGGCGTTCCTCGCGCAGCTGCCGACCACGCGCCGCATCGACACCATCGCGGGCCCGCTCCTGCTCTGTCACGGCATCGGCGACGACGACATGGCGCGGGTGCTGCCCGACGACCCGCTGACCGAGCTCGGTCCGCTCGCCCCGCTCCTCGCCAGCGACTACGAGATCGTCCTGGGCGGGCACACCCACCAGCGCATGGTGCGCGGCGCCTCGGGGCTCACGCTGCTCAACGCGGGCACCCTCGCGCCCGACGGCGGCGCGCACGTGCTGGTCTGCGACCTCGAGGAGCGCGCGGTCGAGTTCCTCGACTTCGACGGCGACGAGCAGCTCGTCGACGGGCCGCGCTACGAGTTCGGGCGGCCGGGCGACGACATCTGGGGCGGCAGCTGGTGAGCCGCGGCGCCGTCACTCCTCGGTGACGAGCTTGTCGACGGCGTGGACCGGCGCGCCTTCACCCGCCATCAGCGGGGCGATCGCCGACAGCACGAGGCGGTGACGGGCGAGCGTGCCCTTGCCGGCGAACAGCGCGCTCTTGACCTCGATCGAGAAGTGCCCGCCGCCATGGGCGGACGCGTGCACCCGGGCGCCCGGCAGGGCCGTGACGATCCGCGCCTCGAGCTCGTCGGTGACGTCGGCCATGCGTGGACTCTAGCCCGAACGCGCGGCCGGTCACCAGTCCTCGTCCTCGACGAAGCCCGCCTCGCGCTGGACGGTGATGCGCCGATCGGCGTCGCGCCAGGCGGCGGCGGACGAGGGGAACGCGGCCTTCTTCTCGGGGCCGTTGCCCTTCTTGACCCGCAGCGTGCGGCCGACGAGCGCGATCGACCACACGTCGTCGCCGCGGCGGAACGTGCGGGTCGTGGGCTCGTCCGTCGCGGTCGAGCGCGCCGCGGTCTGCTCGTCCGTCGGGGCCGGTGCCGGGGGTGGCGTCACGACCGTGGGGGCCGGAGGCGGCGTGACGACCGCCAGGGCCTTCGCGGGCGGCGGCGCGGGGATCGGGCCGACGGGGCGGGCGGCCCCCTTCTCGATCGGTGTCCAGCGCACGTCGTCGCGCACGCCGACGTAGCTCGGGAAGCGCGGCACGCCGTCCTGGGAGAGCTCCTGGAACCGATAGGTGACGATCGCGCCGACGGGCGGCGGATCCCGGCGCTCTTCGTCGGAGAGGCCGGTGCCCACCGAGAAGCGCGTGCCGTCGGGCATCTCGCACTCGAGGGCGCCGAGGCGGCCCTTGTGGCGTCCGGCGCCGGGCAGGTGTCCGACCACGCGCGCCTCGGCGTCGTGGAAGGTCTTCACCTTGAGGAGCGTGTGCGAGCGACCGACCTCGTACCGCGAGCGCGGCTTGCGCAGCATGAGGCCCTCGCCGCCGAGGCTCTCCACGTGGGCCAGCGCCTCGCGCAGGTGGTCGGTGTCGCGGCAGCGCTCGTGGGGGTGGGCCTCGACGTGGGCGAGCGCGGCGACGCGGAGGGTCTCCCCGAAGGCGGTAAGACGGTCCTCGAACGGTGCGTCCATCGCCGGCGCGTCGAACACCACGTAGCGGATCTCCTTCCACAGGTCGGAGCGGTCCTGGCGGCGCACGATGCTCACCGTGCGCTGGAAGCGCTTGCGACCGCCGAAGAGCTCGCCGTCGAGCGGTGTGGGCGGCAAGCCCTCGAGGAACCAGGCGGGCGCGTAGAGCTCGTTGCCGAGGCGTGACAGCAGGCGGGTGCCGTCCCAGTAGGCGCGCACGCCATCGAGCTTCTCGCTCATCCACCAGCCCGAGAGATCGACGTGGGGCTCCCAGGGGTGCGCGAGCAGCAGCGGGGGCACGGTGGCCTCTCCTCCGGGCTTGCCGCCGCTCGTCGCTCGGGTGGGGCGGGGGGCGTCGGTCGCGCCGATGCGAGCGTTCTCGGCGGCGTCGCCGCGGAGCTTGCGCAGGTGCTTGCACGACCGTCGTTCGATGCCCGCCGACTGGTTGCGCCACGCCGGGCAGCTGCAGGAGTACACGCCGCCGGTGTTGCGCAGGAGGTACGGCGTCGCCCCCGAGCCCTGCATCTCGCGGCTCTCGCCCTCCGGGATGTCGTCGAGCGGGGCCGGGTCCTCGGTCTCGGTTTCGGTCTCGTCGTCGTCGCTCACGAGGGGGAGTCTAGGCCCCTGCGAGGCTCAGTGGACGAGGAACGCGGCGGTCCACGCGCCGACCAGGGCGAGCACGGTGGCGGCCAGGTAGCCGCGCTGCGCGGCGACCGAGGTGGGACCCTTGGGCGCGCCGATGCGGGTCACGATGCCGAGCCCGGCGCCGGCCGCGAAGCCGAGCACGTGTGCCCAGACATCGGAGTGGGGCGAGGCGCCGAGCATGCCGAGCAAGGCGAGCCCGCCGACGATCGGGCCGACGCGGTCCGTCCAGCGCCGCACGCCCTGGGCGCGGTTCTGCACGAGCTGCGACGCCGAGAGCAGACCGACGATGGCGAACACCGCGGTCGAGGCGCCGATCGAGCGGTGCGGCTGGTGGAGCACGAACAGGTGCACGGCGGTGTTGAACAGGTTGCCGAGGGTGCCCGCGAGCAGCGCGAGGAACAGCCCCTTGCCCGGGCCCACCCGGCGCACGAGGAACGTGAGGAACACCGCGCCGGCGAGGGCGTTGCCCACGACGTGGGCCGCGTCGGCGTGGAGCGTGAGCGCGGTGATGGCGCGGTGCCAGTGGCCGAACACCGAGACCAGGCGGTCGTCCGAGGTGCCGTAGGCGAAGAAGCGGCTCGCGTGCGACGCCGGGCCGGTGACGAACGCGAAGAACGCGGCGAGCAGGGCCATGGCCAGCGGCCCGGCGAGGGTTGCGTCGGGGTAGGCGAGGCGCTCGCGGACCGGGCGCGGCCGGACGAAATCGCGGTTCTCTTCCTCGTAGGACCGCAGGGCATCGACCGAGCGATCGACGTCGCGGGCGGCGACACTGAAATAGAAGCCGTCGGGCCGGGTGGTGAGGCCGTGGTCGATCTCCATCGAGCGGAGCACGAGGGAGTACTCGCTCAGCAGGCGACGATCACGAATGGGGCCGATGAGCCCGAGGTCCATGGGTGATCAGCATGTGGCGCCCCGGGCGCCCTGTCAGCCCCCCTGTTTTGCTAGTGCGTTCGGCGCGACGGGCGTGAAACCACCTGCGCAGACCGTGCATCGCGGCGCGGATCAGAGGTCGAAGCGGCCGCCGAGGGTGAAGCCGGTGAACGAGTAGGTGGACCGGGCGCTGTCGGGGATGCTGCAGTCGCCGCCGCCGCACCCGCCGTTCGAGTCCTGCTTGCGGGAGAACATGCCGACCACGCCGGCGACCCCGAGGTCGAGCTGGACGTGGCGCGAGGGGTTGAGCGCGATGCCCACCCCGAGGCGCAGGATGTCCCAGCCACCGAACTGGTAGCTGCCCATCGGCGAGGACGACGACGACGAGGAGGGGAAGTTCCCGGGCATTGCGCTGGTGGTCGAGTAGTAGGGCACCTCGAGCCAGCGGTAGCCCATGCCGAGATCGAAGGTGAAGCCGAGCGGGCCGCGGGGGTTGGTGTTGGCCTTCATGCCGAGGCCGAGGCCGTGGCTCGTGGCCTTCTCGTCGTTGGCGGCAGAGAAGCGGCCGTACTCGTAGTAGCCGTAGGCCATCCAGGCGGGCGAGAAGCGGTAGCCGAGGTCGACCTGCAGCGCGGTGCCGCTGCCGAGCGTGTCGCGCATGCCCTGCGAGCCCTTGTAGTACTCGCTGTTCTCGCCCGGGCGCAGGAAGTTGAGGCGGAGGCCGACCGCCCACGTCTCGCGGAAGGGCACGGTCCGCGGGTGGTGGGCCAGGACCGGGTTGTCGTAGGCCGGCGGCGGCGCGTAGACCGCCGGGGGCGGGGGCGCGGGCTTGGGCTGGACGACGATCGTGGTCACGGGCGGCGGCGCCGGCGTGACGGGGGGCGGCGCGGTCGTGCCGCCCCCGCCGCCGATGACGATCTTGCCGGAGACCTGCAGGCTCAGGAACTGCGACCACTGCAGCACCTTGAGCTCGCCGCTCGGGAGCTTGAGCGTGACGTGGTCGCCCGGGACCACCTCCTGGATGGTGCCGGTCAGCACGTCGGAGCTGCCCGGGGCGCCGGGCACCACGGGGGGCAGCGTGGCCGTGCCCACGTCACCGACCTGCGGCAGCTCACCGCAGAACCAGCCGGTGCATTCCTCGGCGTGGGCGGAGGAGGCGACAAAGGGGGCCGTGAGGGCGGTGAGGGCGACGAAGGCGGCGATCGAGGTGCGCATGGCGAGGCTCCGTGCCGAAGGTCTTCGCAAGAAGCGTGCGCGCTGGGACCCCGGTTGGCAAGCGACGAAAGCCCCGGGACCGGAGCGGTCCGTGAACCGCAGGCCACGGTGCCCTGCGGCGACAGTCCCGGGCAGTTGGTGTAGAACGCCGCCTTCGTTGCATGGGTGGCCGTCGGCGCCCGTCTGATCGCTCTGGAGGATCCCCGCATGACCCGCACGTCGATGTTCCTTGCCCTCGGTCTCGCGCTCGGCACGTCCGCCTGCGTCGTCAGGGAAGCCCCGCCGCCCCAGCCCAACGGGGCCGCACCCGCGCCCAC
>CAZUZY010000308.1:0-10601 GCA_964624885.1 uncultured Polyangiales bacterium
GCGCGCGCGGGCGTCACCGTGATCGACCCCGAGTTCGTCCCCGCGCTCGGCCGCGCCGTGCCGGACGCCACACCCGAGGGCGACGAGCTCACGCCCCGCGAGCTCGAGGTGCTGCAGCACCTGTCGGCCGGCCTCGCCAACAAGGAGATCGCGGCCAAGCTCTCCATCAGCGACCACACGGTCAAGTTCCACGTCAACGCGATCCTCGGCAAGCTCGGCGCATCCACGCGCACCGAAGCGGTCGTGCGCGGCGTCCGGCGCGGCATCGTGATTCTCTGAGTCCCGGAGCGGAGGACGACGGGGGCGGTCCGGGAGCACCAAGCAATCTCGAGCTGAATCCGGCGCGGATCGGTGTCATCCTCGGCGCCGTGGGCATCGCGCTCGACGACACTCGCTTCCCCCTGCTCGTCGCCCGGTTCGGCGCGGACTGGACCACCGCGGAGTTCGACGAGTACCTCGCGTGGCACCGCGACAACCTGCGCAAGCGAAGGCGATTCGCCATCGTGCTCGACGCGACCCACGCGCGCTCCCCCAACGCCCTCGAGCGTCGCAAGCAGGCCGAGGCGCTGCGCGAGGGCGACCCGCTGCTGCGCCAGTACTGCGCGGGCGCGGCGTTCGTCATCTCGTCGAGCGTCGTGCGGGGCACGCTCACCGCGATCCTCTGGCTCCAGCCGCCCGCCTACGAGAGCGTCGTCCTCTCGACGTTCGCCGAGGCCGAGGCCTGGGCCGCGCAGCGGTTGCCCCCGGTCTGACTCACGACTTGCGGAACGCCGCGAGCCGGTCGAGCGCCTTCTCCGCCGCCGCGAGCCCGTCGCTCGCCTCGCCGGGCGAGAGGCGCAGCGAGAGGCGCATGTCCGGCGAGAGCTTCCACGGCGAGCCCTTCTTGGCCACCGCCTTGCCGATCGCCTCGGCGTCGATCGGCGCGCCGCTCGCGAGGTGCAGCGTGACCCGCTCCGTCGTCGCCTCGCACCCGAGCGCCCGCAGCTCGCGGAGCGCGCACTTGAGGTGCATGAGCTGCACGAAGCGCAGCGCCTCCCGCGGTGGCGGGCCGAACCGGTCCTCCATCTCGGCCGCGAGGTCGCGCACCGCGTCGTCGTCCTCGGCCTGGGCGAGTCGCTTGTAGAGCGAGAGGCGCACGCCCACCTCGTCGACGTAGTCGTCGGGCAGGTACGCCTCGACGTCGAGCGAGAGCTCTGGGTCGGTCGCGCGGCTGCCGAGGAGCACGTCCCCGCGCAGCTCGGCGACGGCGTCTTCCAGCATCGAGGCGAACATCTCGAGCCCGACCGAGGCGACGTTGCCGCTCTGCTCCCCGCCGAGGAGGTCGCCGGCGCCGCGGATCTCGAGGTCGAGCGCGGCGATCTTGAAGCCAGAACCGAGCTCGGTGTGCTTCTCGAGGGCCTCGATGCGGGCGCGCGCCTCGTCGGTCATGGCGGCCTCCGGCGGCACCACGAGATAGCAGTACGCGCGCTCCTTGCTGCGGCCGACGCGCCCGCGCAGCTGGTAGAGCTGGCTCAGGCCGAACAGGTGCGCGCCGTCGATGATGATCGTGTTGGCGCGCGGGATGTCGAGGCCGCTCTCCACGATGGCGGTGGCGCAGAGCACGTCGATGCGCCCCTCGACGAAGTCGAGCATCGCGGCCTCGAGCGCGTCCTCGCTCATCTGTCCGTGGGCCACGCCGACGCGCGCCGTCGGCACGAGGGCGGTCACCTTCTGCGCCTTCTCGTAGATCCCGCCACCGGTGTCGCCGCCCACGCGGTTGTGCACGTAGAACACCTGCCCGCCGCGGGAGAGCTCGCGGGTGAGCGCCTCGCGCACCACCTTGTCGTCCCACCGCGTGATCACCGTGCGGATCGCGCGGCGGTCGACCGGTGGCGTGGTGATGAGCGAGAGGTCGCGCAGGCCGCCGACCGCCATCTGCAGCGTGCGGGGGATCGGCGTCGCCGTGAGCGTGATCACGTGCACCCGCGTGCGCAGCTGCTTGATGCGCTCCTTGTGGGTGACCCCGAATCGCTGCTCCTCGTCGACCACCAAGAGGCCGAGGTCCTTGAAGTGCACGTCCTTGGAGAGCAGCCGATGCGTGCCGATGACGATGTCGACCTTGCCCTCCTTGATGCGCTTGAGGGTCGCCGTCTGCTCGGCCTTGTCCTGGAAGCGCGAGAGCGGCGCCACCGTGATGGGGTGCTCCGCGAGGCGGGAGGCGAACGTGTGGTAGTGCTGCTGCGCGAGCACCGTGGTCGGGCAGAGCACAGCCACCTGGCGCCCGTTGCTCGCCGCGCGGAACGCCGCGCGCACGGCGACCTCGGTCTTGCCGAACCCCACGTCGCCGCACACGAGCCGGTCCATCGGCTCGGGCTTCTCGAGGTCGGCGAGCACCTGCTCGATTGCGCGCGCCTGGTCCTCGGTCTCCTCGAACGGGAAGGTGGCCTCGAACTCGCGGTAGCCGTCGTCGATCGGGGGCAACACGTCGGTGACCGTGGCCTTGCGCTCGGCGTAGAGCTTGAGGAGCTCGTCCGCCATCCGGCGCACGTCGCGCTCCACGCGCTGCTTGGTCTTGGTGAACGTCGAGCCGCCGAGCTTGTCGAGCCGGACGGCCTTCTCAGCCTCACCCGAGTATTTCTGGATCTGGTCGAGCCGGTGGACGGGCAGGTAGAGGCGCCCGCCGCCGTACTCGACCACGAGCAGGTCCACGCGGGTCTTCTGCTGGTGCAGCTTGCCGTCGGCGTCGATGGTCGCCGGTCCGAGCAGGTCGCGGTGCTCGAGGCCGAGGTAGCGTCCGACACCGTGCTCGACGTGCACCACGAGATCGCCGACGGAGAGCGCGCGCAGGTCCTCGAGGAACGGCCGTGCGGCGTCACGCCGAGTGCTCTTGCTCGGCGCCTTGCGCTTGCCGCGCGCGCCGAACAGCTCCTCCTCGGTGACCAGCGCGAGCCGCTCCGAGGCCAGGATCGCGCCGTGGGTGAGTGGCCCGACGACGATCGCCACCTCGTCGCGCCCGAAGCTCGGGTCGTCGAGCAAGTTGGCGTCGAACCGCACGAGCACCGTGCGCACGGTCTGTTCGTGGGCGCGCAGCAGCGCCGCGAGGCGCTCGGCCTGGGTCACGGTGCGCGCCGCGACGATGGTGCGCAGGCCCGCTTCGCGCCACACCGCGACACGGCGGATCAATGGGTCGAGCGCGCCGCCCTTCGCCGCCCGCGCGCGCGCCTGCTGGATCGCGCGAACCAGATCGCTCTGGTCCTTGGCGCCCAGGGTCGGCGTGTCGGACGGCGCGGCGACCAGCGCGTCGAGCGGGCCGTCGTCAGGGGAGCCCTCGACGGCCACCCGGTGCACGACCAGCGGCGCCGCGAGCCGCGCGGCGATCTCGACCTCGTCGACGAAGTGCTCCGAAGGCGCGAAGGCCGCGACCCCCGCGGCCGGCTCGGCGTAGGCGTCCCGCACGCCGCGCGCGACGCTGGCCGGGTCGTCGATCACCCACCGCGCGTCCTCGGGCAGGTAGGCGAAGATCGGGTCCAGCCTCTCGTGGAACGCGGGCAAGAAGCCGTCGGCGCCGAAGAACGCGCGCCCCTGGGCGATGTCCTCGGCGAGCTGACGCGCCTTGCTGGTCGGCATGTCGACCGCGTCGCAGAGCTCGGTCGTGCGGGCGCGCGCGCGGGCCACGCTGTTCGCGTCGAGGATCGCCTCGCGCGCCGGCGGCAGCACGATCTCTCGCACGTCGTCGAGGGTGCGCTGCTTGTCGGGATCGAACGTCTTGATCGAGGCGACCATGTCGCCGTAGAGCTCGATGCGCACCGGCAGCCGGGCGCTCGGCGGCCACACGTCGAGGAGCGCCCCGCGCACCGCGAGGGTGCCCGGGTCCTCGACCACCGGCACGCGCAGGTAGCCGGCCTCCACGAGCCGGGTCACCAGCGGGTCGCGGTCCACCTCGTCGTCGACGCGCACGGTGGGGGTGTGCGCGACGAGCGTCGCGCGCGGCATCACCCGGCGGGCGAGGGCCGCCGCGGTGAGCACCAGCACCGAGAAGCCCCGCGTGACGTGGGCCAGCGTCGACACCCGCGCCAGCGCGCCGCGCCGGTCGGGTGAGACGTCCGCGTAGGGGCTCGACTCGGCGCCGGTGAGCAGGAGCACGTCGCCGACCGCCGTGTCCTCGGCGTCCTCGGCGTCGATCTCGCCGTGGCTCGTGAAGTGCTCGAGGTCGGCGAGGAGCGCGCGGCCGCGCTCGGCGTCGGCCACTGCCACCACGACCGGCTTCCCCTCACGCGCGAGCCGCGCCACGAGGTGACCGAGCGCCGCCCCCCGCACCCCGACCACGTCGACCCGCCCCACCCGCAGGCGCGCCGAGAGCTCGGCCACCGAGGTGAGTGCCCGCCCGTCGTCGGGCACGTGGAGCGGATCCTCGATCGGATCCAGGGCGTCCGCGGCCGCGCGGCGCTGCTCCCGCAGATCGTCGGCGAGCTCTGCCGCGTCCACCACGTCGCCGAGCCGGGGCATCGAGCCGAGGGTCGTAGGGAGGCGCCGCCCCGGAGTCCACCGTGCGTGCGCTGTCGGCCCCCCGCTCGGCTGCTGAGGGTGTGTCCGTTCCGATCCTGACGCATGCGCGGATGCTCCGGGTTTCCCGGTCGGTACGGCTCGTGCCATGCTGCGGACCCCCCATGGCCAGCTCGCTGCTCCGCTGTACGTTCGTTCTCCTGTCGGTCCTGAGCCTCACGGCGTGCGGGCGCTCCGGCATCGGCGAAGACGCCACCGACATCCCGTTCGACAGCGGCACCGACGGCGACGTGAAGACCTGCGTCACCAACTCCGACTGCGTCGACGACAAGCTCTGCACCGAGGACCTGTGCATCGGCGGCAAGTGCGAGCACCGCGCCAAGGACCAGGACAAGGACGGCTTCCAGGACAAGGCCTGCGGCGGCACCGACTGCAACGACCTCGACCCGCTCAGCAACCCGAAGGCCGGCGAGAAGTGCGGCGACGGGATGGACAACGACTGCGACGGTCTCGTCGACTGCAAGGACCCGGACTGCGCGAGCGACCCGATCTGCTCGGGCCCCTGCATCCCCGAGCCCGGCATCGAGCGCAACTGTGTCGACGGGCGTGACAACGACTGCAACGGCCTCGTCGACTGCGCCGACCCGGCCTGCAAGCCGCAGCCGGCGTGTGGCGGCGGGTGCATCGACCACGAGATCTGCGGCAACGGCAAGGACGACGACTGCAACGGCCCCGCCGACTGCGCCGACCCGGCGTGCAAGGGCACGCCCGAGTGCGGCGCCTGCACCGGCCCCGAGATCTGCGGCAACGGCAAGGACGACGACTGCAACGGGCTCAGCGACTGCGCGGACCCGATCTGCAAGGGAACCCCCGGCTGCGCGGTCTGCACGCCCATCGAGACCAGCTGCACCGACAAGAAGGACGACGACTGCAACGGCCTCACCGACTGCCTCGACCCGGCCTGCGCCAAGGATCCCGCCTGCGCCGTCTGCGCGCCCGTCGAGACCTGCAACAACGGCAAGGACGACGACTGCAACGGCCTCACCGACTGCGCCGACAAGGCCTGCGCCGACCAGCCCGAGTGCAAGACCTGCACGGACAAGGAGACCTGCGGCAACGGCAAGGACGACGACTGCAACGGCTTCACCGACTGCGCCGACGTCGCCTGCAAGGCGCTTCCCGAGTGCGGCTCGTGCGGCCCGGTCGAGATCTGCGGCAACGGCAAGGACGACGACTGCAACGGCTTCGCCGACTGCGCCGACGACGTCTGCAAGAAGACCGACCCCAAGTGCGCGTGCGGCGCCGTCGAGATCTGCGGCAACGGCAAGGACGACGACTGCAACGGCAAGACCGACTGCGCGGACGACGCCTGCAAGAAGCTCCCGGCCTGCGCCGAGTGCGGCCCGGTCGAGATCTGCGGCAACGGCAAGGACGACGACTGCAACGGCCTGCCCGACTGCAGCGACCCCGCGTGCAAGACCAGCCCGAGCTGCGCGTGCGGCTCGGTCGAGATCTGCGGCAACGGCAAGGACGACGACTGCAACGGCCTGACCGACTGCCTCGACGCCACCTGCGCCAGCACCTCGGCCTGCCTCTGCCGCCTGCAGCGCGAGGACTGCACCAACGGCAAGGACGACAACTGCAACGGCCTCGTCGACTGCTTCGACCCGCAGTGCGCGACCGCCGCGCCGTGCCTCTGCGTGCCCGGCAGCAAGGAGCTCTGCGCCAACGGCAAGGACGACAACTGCGACGGCAAGGTCGACTGCGCCGACCCGCTCTGCGCGGTCGACCCGGCGTGCTCCACCTGCACGACCGAGAAGTGCAACGACGGCATCGACAACAGCTGCAACGGCCTCACCGACTGCGCCGACCCGGCGTGCGTGCTGGACGACGCCTGCAAGACCAAGGTCGAGGTCTGCGACAACTTCAAGGACGACAACGCCAACGGGTTCACCGACTGCGACGACCCGTCGTGCTTCGCCACCAAGTGGTGCATCGACCGCCACGAGAACTGCAGCACCGCCCTCAACGTGACGGCGAGCGGCACCTATTTCGGCGACACGAGCACGTTCTGGTCGCACACCACCGGCAGCTGCGGCGGCAAGGGCCCGGAGGCGGTGTTCCGCATCGTGCTCAGCAAGCCAGCGCACCTCAAGATCAGCTCGGCTGGCACCCCGACCCCGCCGCTCGACAGCACCGTCTACCTGCGCCGCGGCTCGTGCAGCACCGGCGCGGAGATGAGCTGCGACGACGACGCGGGCGGCAAGTGGGCCGGCGCCATCGACATCCCGGTGGTGAAGGCCGGCGTGTACTACGCGTTCATGGACGGCTTCACCTACGGCGATTTCGGCAAGTACCAGTTCTCGATCACCATCGACTACTCGCTGAAGGAGATCTGCGACAACAAGGTCGACGACGACGCCAACGGCTACGCCGACTGCGCCGACCCGGCGTGCGCGACCGCCCCCGGCTGCGCGGGCGCCACCCCCGAGATCGGGGTGAAGGCCTGCACCGACGGCATCGACAACGACAAGGACGGCCTCACCGACTGCGACGACCCGGACTGCCGCGCGAGCGCGTTCTACAAGACCGAGTGCTGCAACGGGAAGGACGACAACGGCAACGGCATCGTCGACGAGGACGCCTGCCACTGCGCGCCCGACAAGGCGTGCGAGCGCCCGGGGTACGTCTGCAACTGGAACACCACCGAGGCCTGCGCGCCGCGGTGCGGCAGCATCGTCGGCGAGTCGATCTGCCCCGCCACCGCGCCGGGTTCCACCTGCGACAAGCCCTCCGGCCTCTGCGTCTTCACGGGCGGCTAGCAACCCCATAGTCTCGCTCCATGATCGAATGGAGCGAGATGCACCTCGCGATTCGCGAGCAGGTCCAGCGGTTCGTCCAGGCCGAGATCGCCCCGCGGCGCATGGAGCTTGAGCACGGCGAGCTCCCGCCGTACGACATCCTGCGCAAGCTGTTCGACACCTTCGGCATGAAGGAGATGGCGCTCGCGCAGTTCCACGCGCGCCTCGAGAAGGAGAAGGCGCGCGCGGCCGCCGGGGAGCCCCCGCGCGAGCCTCGCGCCCGCGGCGGCGAGCTCGCCATGAACGAGGCCGCGATGCGCGCCATCCCGGTCATCGAGCTGTGCCGGTACAGCCCCGGCATGGTCACGGCCCTCGGCGTGAGCGTCGGCCTCACCGCCAACGCCATCCTCGCGCGCGGTACGATCACGCAGAAGGAGCGGTTCGTCCCCGCGCTGCTCACCCTCGAGAAGATCGGCGCCTGGGCCATCACCGAGCCCGGCTCGGGCTCCGACGCGTTCGGGTCCATGAAGGCGACCGCGCGCCGCGACGGCGACGGGTACGTGCTCGACGGTCAGAAGACCTTCATCACCAACGGCCCGTTCGCCGACACCATCGTCTTCATCTGCAAGCTCGACGACGGCGTCACCCCGCCCGAGCAGCGCAAGATCGTGAGCTTCGTGCTCGACAAGGGCACGCCGGGGCTCGTGCAGAGCAAGCCGCTCCGCAAGATGGGCCTGCACGCCTCGCCCACCGGCGAGCTGTTCCTCGAGAACGTTCGCGTCGGCAAGGACCGTCTGATCGGCGAGACCGAGGACGCCCCGGCGCGCTCCTCGGCCAAGGAGACCTTCACCAGCGAGCGGACGGGCGTCGCGGCGATGGCCCTCGGGATCGTCGAGCAGTGCCGCATGCTGTGCATCGAGTACGCGAAGACCCGCGTGCAGTTCGGCAAGCCGATCGGCGACTTCCAGCTGGTGCAGCTCAAGCTCGCCAAGATGGAGGTCGCCCGCATGAACCTCCAGAACCTGGTCTTCCGTCAGATCGAGCTCGCGGGCGCTGGGCGCGACATGACCCTCGCCGAGGCGAGCGCCTGCAAGCTCTACGCGGCGCAGGCGGCCATGGACGTGGCCCTCGAGGCGGTGCAGCTGTTCGGCGGCAACGGCTACATGGCGGAGTATCAGGTCGAGCAGCTCTGTCGCGACGCGAAAGTCCTGCAGATCTACGGCGGCACCGACGAGATCCAGATCTCCCAGATCGCGCGCAGCCTGCTCGCCCCTTGAGCTACGCTCGCCCCATGGCCGGCAAGACCAAGAAGGTCGCGAAGAAGAAGCCTGTCGCCAAGAAGACGGCGCCGAAGAAGAAGCCCGCCGCCAAGAAGAAGGCGGCGCCGAAGAAGGCCGTCGCCAAGAAGAAGGCGGCGCCGAAGAAGCCCGTCGCCAAGAAGGCGCCGCAGAAGGCCGTCGCCAAGAAGAAGGCGGCGCCGAAGAAGCCCGTCGCCAAGAAGAAGCCGGCTGCGAAGAAGCGCCCGAAGGCCCCCGACCCGCGCCGACACTTCGCCGACCACCTCGCTGCGCTGCTCGAGGACGACGAGCGCGTCTCGTCGGTGGCCATCGTCGCCGACGAGTTCGCGCTGCGCGTCGGCGTCGCCGGCCGCGAGGGCGCGTTCATGGTCTACCTCGAGAACTTCTTCCGCGAGTCCCGCGAGGTCGACCCCGACCTCCGCGACGCCTATGTGCTCGAGCGCCTCGGCGCGCTGTTCTCGGCCGACGAGGAGGCCGTCGGCTGGGAGGCCGGCGCCGAGCGTTTGCTGCCGGTCATCCGGCCCACCGGCTTCTATGTCGGCCTCTCCGCGAACGGCCAGGACCCGGCGCTCGCCGGCTGCCCGTTCCTCCCGTTCGTCGACGTCTACGTCGCGCTCGACGACGACCAGCGCTTCAGCCTCGTGCGCACCGCCGATCTCGAGCGGTGGGGGGTGTCCCTCGACGAGGCGCTCGCCCGCGCCATGGCCAACGCCGAGAGGCTCTTCGCGCCCCCCGAGCTCTGCGACCGCGACGTCGGTCCGCTGTTCCACGTGATCGCCGACGACAGCTACGAGAGCTCGCGTCTGGCGGTCCCCGGCCTCCTCGCGTCGTTCGCCGGCCGCGTCGAGGGCCGCCCGATCGCCATCGTCCCCGAGCGCGCGCAGCTCTGGATCGGCGGCGACGCGCGCCCCGAGATGATCGAACGCCTCGCCGGCATGGCCGAGCGCGAGTACGAGGCCTCGAACCGCTCGATCTCCCCCGCCGTCTACACCGTCGCCGACGACGGCAGCGTCGTCCCGCTACGCCTGCCCACGGGTCACCCGTCCGCCAACCAGGTGCGCCTCGGTCACGTGAAGCTCTCGCTCCGCGAGTACGGTGAGCAGAAGGACGCCCTCGACGCGCTCCACGAGCGCGAGAACATCGACCTCTTCGTCGCGAGCGTGAGCGGCCTGCAGCGCTCCGACGGCTTCCCGCTCACCTGGGCCATGTGGGGCGAGGGCATCGACACGCTCCTGCCCGTGGTCGACGTGGTCATGTTGACCCGCGGCGACGACGCCCCCGCCGAGGACACCTTCTTCGTGCCCTTCGAGCGCGTCATCGAGATCCTCGGCGAGGGCTTCGTCCCCGCGCCTGGGTACCACCCGCCACGGGTGCGTCTCAGCGCGTTCCCGGACGCCGAGGCCCTCGAGGCGTTGCGCGCTGCGTCGGTCCGTCTCGAGGACTTCCACGACTGAGCCCCCTCGCCAAACCGCGCGGCTCGGTCCACCATGCGGACATGCGCGCGGTGCTCGCTTTCACGCTCTTCCTCGCGGCCTGTTCCTCGTCCACCGATCCCGGTGGCGGTGGTGGCGACGCGGGCACCGACTCGGGGCCGGTCGTCCCCGCGGGGCCGGTCTACGGCGCCAAGTGCTCGTCGATGTCCGACGGCGACACCAAGGCCTGGGAAGAGATCGCGGTCGTGCGCGGCAAGCTCGGCATGGGCGCGCTCGACTGCAACGACGCCATCACCAAGGCCGCCTTCGGACACAGCTCGTACATCGTGCAGAACGGCGGCGCGCTCACGCACACCCAGACCGCCGGCAAGCCCGGCTTCACCGGCGTGAATTTCTGGGATCGGATGAAGGCCGCGGGCTTCACCGGCCCAGGCTCCGCGATGTTCGAGGTGGTCCACTCGCTGCCCGATCCGCACGGCGCGATCCTCGGCGAGGGCGGGTGGGTGAACTCGCTCTACCACCGCATCCCGTTCGTCTCGTTCGGCGCCAAGAGCTACGGCTGGGGCGCCGCCGGCACGGGGCGCCCC
>CAZUZY010000309.1:0-4985 GCA_964624885.1 uncultured Polyangiales bacterium
CACCGCGTCCGCCAGCGCCGCCGCGTACCGACGAGGCGCTCCTCTCCGGGAGAGCGCCGCCACCGCGCTCGCCGCCGCCGGGCGCCCCGTGCCCGCCTCCTCACCCAGGAATCGCTGCGCGAAGGCCGCGGCGTCGAGGCCCCCGAGCACGCGCGCCACGATCGGTCGCAGCTGGAGCGTCCACGACGGTGCCGCCATGAGGAAGCTCGGCGCGATCAGCACGAGCCCCGCCACGTCGTCCGGGTAGGCCGCCGCGTAGCTCGTCGCCAGCGCCGCCCCCAGCGAGTGCCCCACGAGCACCACCGGCCGTGTGCGGCCCGCGAGCAACGCGCGCAGCCACGCGACGTCGATCGTCCCCCGGCCGGAGCGCCCGAGCCCCGGTAGATCGACGCGCGCCGACGACGAGCCGAGCGCACGGGCGAGCGGCGCCATGGCCTCCGCGTCGAACGGCAGGCCGTGGAGCAGCACGACGTCGGCCGCCCGCGGGTCGCCGACCACGAACGCGCCCGCCTCGAAGCGGCCGGGCTCGTCGACGGCCTGTCGCAGGAACCGGCTCGACACGAGGAACCCGCACCAGCGCGCGAGCGCCTCCTCGAGCGGCGGGTGCGCGAGGCCCATCGCCGCCGCGTGCGCCTCGCCCTCCCGGGTGTCGTACCGATCCTCGACGAGGAACCGGGTGCTCTCGCGGTGCAGGCCGGTCCACGCACTCGGCAGCGCGGCCACGAGCCCGACCGGGAGCGTCCAGCGCGGCGCTGGCACACCGAGGATGCGCGCCAGCATCCCGACCAGCACGGGCAGCGGCGGGCTCGCGGGGTCGAACACCACGAGGTCCTTCTCGGCGCTCTCCGCGCGGTCGGGCACCGTCGCGAGGAACTCGGCGAGGTAGTCCACGGTGACCACCGGCACGAACGTGCGCGCCGTGCCGGCGAGCGCGGGCAGGCGACCCTCGAAGAGCTTCTCCACCGTCTCGGCGAGCCCCGGCATCTGGGTGGTCTCGCCCGTGCGCCCGTCGCCGATCACGCCGCTCGGGTGGACCGCCGACCAGGGCAGGCCGAGCTCCTCGGCGAGCCGGCGGAACACCACGTAGGCCTCGTACTTCGACCCCTCGTAGGCCCCCTCCGCGTAGTGCGCGTCGGTCGAGGCCGCGAGCGCCTCGCGCGGCGCCGACGTCATGCGGTACCCGCCGAGGAACACGAAGCGGTCGAGGGCGGGCTGCGCCGCAGCCCAGCGGATCACCCGCTCGGTGCCCTCGACGTTGGTCGACCGCGCCTCCTCGCGCGAGAGGCCGAACGCGAAGCGCGCCGCCAGGTGGTGCACCACGCGCACCGAAGGCAAGGGACGCGTGAGCCCGAGCCCCTCTCGCTCGACGTCTCCCTCGACCACGACCAGCCGGGTGGGATCGCCGCCGATGCGCTCGACGAAGCGGGTGAGCTCCGCGGCGCGCCGGTCGGCCCCCCGCACCAGCGCGGCCACGGTCTTGCCGCGGCGGGTGAGGGCAGCGAGGAGCCACCGACCGAGGAAGCCAGTGGCGCCGGTGACGAGGATCTCGGGCTCGGGCAGGGACGCTTGCAGGTTGGTCATGGACTGGAGCATGAGGCTCGGCGACCATGAGCAGAACTGGATTCATCTCATGCCAACCATGAACGATCTCGATGCCCGCCGGATCAACCTCAACCTGCTGCCCGCCCTCGAGGCGCTGCTCGCGACCCGCAGCGTCACGGCCGCCGCGCGCCGGACGAGCGTGTCGCAGTCGGCGATGAGCCACTCGCTGGCGCGGCTCCGCGAGGTGCTCGGCGACCCGCTGCTCACGCCGGTCGGTCGCGGTCTCGTGCTCACCCCGCGCGCCGCCCACCTCGCGGCGAGCCTTCCGGGCGCGCTCGACCAGCTCACCACGGCGCTCGCGCCCGGGAAGCCCTTCGATCCGGCGACGACCCGGCGCACGTTCCGGCTCGCGACGCTCGACTACTTCGAGGTCGCGGTCCTCGAGGACTTCATGGCCTACCTGCGTGCCCACGCGCCGCACGCCTCGGTGTGGATCGACCGCCTGTCTGCGGCGTCTCTGCCTGCGCTGCTGGCCGGCGAGATCGACCTCGCGCTGGTCGGTGACGGCCTGCTGCCGCGGCTGCCCGCGCTCGCGCGCCAGGAGCTGTACCGCGACCCGTTCCGCGTGATGATGCGCCCCGACCACCCGGCGGCGAAGAAGCGCGCGCTCTCGCTCGAAACGTATCTCGCCTACCCCCACGTCGTCGTGACGGTCGAGGGGCGCTCCGACGGCGCGGTGGATCGCGCGCTCGAGGCGGTGGGCGCGAAGCGATCGGTCACGCTGCGGCTGCCGCACTTCTCCACGGCGCCGCTCGCGGTGCTGGGCTCGGACGCGCTGTGCACGATCGCGAGCAGCATCGCCGAGCGGGGGCGAGCCCTGTACGGGCTCGTGACGCGCGCACCGCCGGTCGACCTGCCGAGCCCCGCGATCGTCGCGGTGTGGGCGCAGCGCACGACGGCGGACGAGGGCGCGCGCTGGTTCCGGTCGCTGTTCCTGGAAGGCAAGGCCACCTCGCGCCACCTGCGCGCGCTCGCCTCCGCGTCGCGCCTCCCGCGCCGCTGATCCTCTACGCGAGGGCCTCGGCGAGCCACGCGCGGACCTTGTTCACCTCGCGGAACCGCTCGACCACCACGTCCACCAGCGCCGCCGACGTGAGCTCGGCCGGCACGGGCGTCGTGCGGCCCGCGTGCAGCGCGCCGAACCGCAGCAGCTCGGCCCGCGGGTGATCCGCCGCGAACCCCTTGGGCACGCGCTTCCACTCCTCGCGCCCCACGTCCACGCCGTCCGCGCGCAGCGCCTCCACGAGCTTGGCCAGCGCGGCCCCGCGCTTCGCATCGGCGACGGCGGCCCGGTACTTCACCAGCTGGTCCTTCTCGAACACGTGCATGCCGGCGCCGCACATCAGCGCGTCGGCGGTGAGCCGGAAGTAGAACCCGGGGCGGCCGAAGCCGCGCTCGTCGCCGTCCCAGAACCACAGATCGAAGTGCGTCTTGTAGGGGCTCTTGTCGGCCGAGAAGCGCGTGTCGCGGTGCTGGCGCATCAGTGAGCCCGGCGTGCGCGGGTCGTAGCCGATGGTCTTCACGAGCTTGCGCAGCTTCGGCCCGACCGTGGAGACGAGCTCCTTGGCCGGGTCGGTCCACACCTCGGCGAAGCGCTCGCGGTGCGCGTCGAACCAGACCTTGTCGTTGTGGGCCGCGAGGTCGCGCAGGAACCGGGTCGTGCCCTTCGGGAAGCCCTCGAACGCCATCACCACCTCCGTCACCACGTCGTATCACGCGCGCGCCGAGCTCACGCGTGTCCTACGGCGGAGCGGGCGGTACCGTCACGGGCGCGCTGTGCCATCGGTGGATTCCGTCGCAGCTCTGCACGACGTAGCGCAGCGTCCCGCTCAAACGGCCGTTCTTGTCGCACGCCACCGCGCACTGCGACGAACACGTGTACCCCGTGTATCGGGGCGGGTGGACGACCGCGCCTGGCGCGAGCTTGCGGCACGGTGGGATCGTGGCGCCCTTGGTGGGGCAGGCGTCGATCAGGTGCAGGTCGGCGACTTGCACGTCCCACGTGGTCCCGTCGAGGCGCTCGACGTCGATGGCGGTGCGGAGCTCGGTCGCCGACTTCGCCTCCACGGAGAACTCGCCGAACGAAGGACCGAGCGACACCACCACCACCGCGCCGGTCGATGGGCTCGACGAGGGCTCCACAGTAGCCGTGCCCGAGGATGCCGCGGTGGCAGTGGAGGCCATGCTCGCCGCGGGATCGCGCGCCACGACCTTCTCCTGGGGACGCGAGCAGCCGAGGAGCGAGAGGAGGACGAGGGTACGACGCATCGAGGGCCTCACGGGCAGGGTGGTCAGGATCGCACGGGTCCGCGAAGGGGTCACGCCTCGGGCGAACCGCGTCCATCGCTGGATCCCGTGCGCAGCGCCACGCGGCGCAGCGCCGTGAGCTTCACGAGGCAACGTTCGGCGAAGGCACGCACCGTGACCCCGACCCGCGCCTCCTCGCGCACCCGCGCATGGAAGCTCTCCGCGAGGTCGGCCGCGCGCGCCCACGTGTCGTGGGTGGGCATCGGCATCGCCGGTTCGACCACTGGCAGCTCCCCGTGCGCCGTGGGCCGCAGCGCCATCGGCAGCATGTCGTACGCCGGCGCGAGGCGGAACGTGGCGTAGTCGTCGGTGAAGAACGCGACGTTCCCGAGGTGCATGTCGGTGTTGCCGATGAGCCCGCCGAACAGGTGCAAGAGGCGCACGCCCTCGAGATCGGATCGAGACAGACGCTGTTGCGTGACCAGCCCCTCCGCGAGCGCGACCCACGCCCCGCCGCCGACGAACTCCGCGTCCACGGTCGTCCCCGACACCACACCGATGCGCCCCTCGGTCGTGCGGTCGAACCGCTCGACCTCGAGGTAGGCCCGTCCCGCGATCTCCACGTAGGCAGACCGCGCCGCCGCCACCCCGCCCGTGCGTAGCGTCTCGAGGGCGAGGTGCTCACAGAGGAGCAGGTCGGCCCAGCGGCGCGCGCTCGGCGACGCGTCGAGGGGAGGGGAGTACTTCACGATCAGCGCTCTCTGCCCGGGCGCCGTGCACGCGAACTTCGGCTGCTCTCCGCCCGCCGAGGAGCCGGGCGCGTCTCCCTCGAGCTGTCGCGCGACGACCGCTTCGTAGGCCGCGCGCTCGATCTCGTTCGGCGACAGCAGCCGCTCGAGGTGTCGCTCGCGCGCCGCGTCCCCGATCAGCAGATCTCCGGGCAGGTCTTCGGCGCGGTGCACGAGCGCGCGCAGCAGCTGATCCGCCGTCCAGAGGCGCGGGTCGGGCGGCACCGCGAGCTCCCGTGGCAGGCTGCGCGCGAAGAGCCGACCGAGGAACCCCTGCGGCCGCAGCTCCTCGACGAACCACGGGAGACCCCTCGCGACCTGCGGCTCCCGGTCCGCCGGTTTGCTTTG
>CAZUZY010000309.1:5085-10587 GCA_964624885.1 uncultured Polyangiales bacterium
TCGCTCCCGGACCGTCCCCGTCCGGTCCTCCGCTCCGGGCTTGCTTTGTCGCTCCCGGACCGTCCCCGTCCGGTCCTCCGCTCCGGGCTTGCTTTGTCGCTCCTGGACCGTCCCCGTCCGGTCCTCCGCTCCGGAGAACGCCGAGCCGACGACCAGGGGGACGAGCTCGCCGAACCGCGTGATCCGACCGCGTGCGTCGACCCGGTGCACGGTGACGCCGGCGCGGAAGCTGGTCGTCGGATCGACCGCGGCGTAGCGGGCGGCCCGCGCCTTGCCGAGCACGACGAGCTCCCGGCTGGATCGCGCCCGCGTGACCAGCCGTGACAGCGTCGGCTGGCTCACGCCGAGATCGGCCGCGAGCTCGCGCGCCGTCGCGATCCCACGCCGACGGAGGGCGAAGAGCAAGCTCTCGACGGTGGCCATCGAGAATGAATCATGAATAGATAACGCCTGCCGCGCAAGCGCATTTCAGCCAATATTTTGGCGTGTCGGCCGAGCGGCAGAATTGATGATGAATAGATTGTCAGGCGATGCGGTGGGCCACGTGTCCCACGAAGAACGGCCCCATCTTGGCGATGAACTCGCTCGTCTGGCGGGTCTTGCGCATGGTCTGGACGAGGTGCGACAGCGGGTGGAGCTCCTTGCCGACGAGCCCGATGAGGAACTCGTTGTCCTCGGCGTCGAGCCCGTGGCAGGCGAGGCGGACGTCGTGCGCGTGGCCGGCCTGGCCGTAGGCGTGCCCGATCACCGCGTGCTCGCGCAGGATGCTGCCCTGCTCCTTCTCGTCGAGCTTGGCGAACGCGCCGGTGCGGCGGAGCGGGTACCAGACGTGCCAGGGGTAGGCGACGTTCAGCACGTTGTCGACCGAGCGGCGGAGCAGCACGTGCTCGAGGTCGGGCTCGTAGCCGTTCGAGTAGCTGCGGCCGACCATGCCGAACTCCGGGACGATCTCGGCGTGGGCCAGCGCGCCGTCCTCGAACAGCGGGCGCACGTTGCGCACGAAGTGGGCCGGGTCTTCGCTCCACGTGAGCACGCCGAGGCCGCGCGGGTGCATCAGGTCGGCGTAGATCACCGCCGGCACCTTGCGCTCGGTGAGCTCGGCGCGCGCGCGGTCGGCCGCGGCGGTCGGCTTGTCGACACGCGCGACCAGGAGCTGCATGAACAGCCGGCGGTTGGTCGACTGCCGCTCGCCGTCGGGCTTGCGGCCGCCGTATTCGTTGAGGTCGATGGTGGGGAGCCCGGGCTGTTCGGCCATCCCGCGTCCGTAGGAGAGCGAGCGCGGCGTGCCAAGCGCCGGCCTTGCCCCCCGGCGGGCCATGTCCAAGGCTGCCGCGCTTTCGATGGCGTCGCTCGAGCACCCTCTGCCCGCGGGCATGCGCGATCTCCTCCCCGAGGAGGCCGCCGCCCGCCGCGCCGTGGCGCGCGCGTTCCTCGGGCACGCCGAGCTGTTCGGCTACGAGCAGGTCATCCCGCCGGTGTTCGAGTACGCCCACACCATCGAGCGCGGCCTCGGCACCCTCGATCCGCGCGAGATCGTGCGCTTCGTCGAGCCCGAGACCGGCGAGGTGGTCGCCCTGCGGCCCGACGTCACGCCCCAGATCGCGCGGCTCGTCGCCACGCGGCTGCCCCACAAGACCCCGCCCTACCGCCTCGCCTACGACGCGTCGGTGCTCCGTCGCCGCGTCGGCTCGCGCGCGCGCACCCACCGCCAGATCGCCCAGCTCGGCGTCGAGCTGCTCGGCGTGCGCTTCCTCGAGGGCGACACCGAGCTCCTCGTCCTCACCGCGCGCGCGCTCTCGGGCATGGGGCTGCCGCGCTTCCAGATCGACCTCGGGCACGCCGACGTGTTCAAGGCGCTGGTCGCCGGGCTCGAGCCGTCGCGCGCCGAGGCGCTGGCCGTGGCCCTCGGCCACAAGGACCGCGCCGAGGTCGCTCGCCTCGCCGAAGGCCTCCCCATCGCCGCCGCGCTGGCCGCGCTCTGCGACCTGCACGGCGCGCCGTCGCTGCTCGCGTCGCTCCCCGCGGCGCTCTCCGCCTCCGCGGCCGCGCCCGCGATCGCCGAGCTCCGCCAGCTCGTCTCGCAGCTCGAGAGGGAGCTCGAGGGCATCCCCGGCGTCACGCTCACCGTCGATCTCGGTGAGGTTCGCGGCCTCGCCTACTACACCGGCCCGTTCTACCAGGTGCTCGCCGAGGGGCCGGGGGTGCCGGTCGGCGCCGGGGGTCGCTACGATCAACTGCTCGAGCGGTTCGATCGTCCCTTGCCCGCGAGCGGCCTCGCGCTCGACGTCGACGCACTGCTCTGGGCGCTGCGGGCGGCGCGCTCCCCGCTCCTCGTGCGACCGCGCCGCGTCGTGGTCCACGGCGTCGGCGCGACCAACCTCGCCCGTCTCCTCCGCGCCGCGCAGGTGCCGGTCGCCGTGCTGGGCGGCGACGCAGCCGACGCCACCCGCTACGCCGCCGACTGGTCGTACGCCCTCGTCGTCGAAGCGCGCGCCAGCGAGGTCTCGTTCGAGGACCTCGAAGGGAGAGAGAGCACCGTGCCCCTCGCCGCGGCGTGCGCGGCCATCGTGTCCACCTTGTCGAGAGACGCCGTGTCTCTCGGCCGATAGAAGGAGTCTGTCATGCGTGCGGGTGTCGTGATCGTGGGAGCGCAGTGGGGGGACGAGGGCAAGGGCAAGATCGTCGATCTGCTCACCGAGGACGCCGACCTGGTCGTCCGCTACGCCGGCGGCCCCAACGCGGGCCACACGCTGGTCATCCCCAACGACAAGGGTGGCCACGACAAGATCGTCGTCCGCCTCGTCCCGAGCGGCATCCTGCGGCCCAAGACCCGCTGCGTGCTCGGCCCGGGCATGGTCGTCGACCCGCAAGCCCTGGTCGCCGAGCTCGACGAGCTCGTGCAGAAGGGCGTGTGGAAGGACGGCGACAAGCGCCTCGTCCTGTCCGATCGCGCCCACATGATCCTGCCCTACCACCGCCTCGTCGACGGTCTGCGCGAGAAGAACAGCAAGTTCGCCGTCGGCACGACCAAGCGCGGCATCGGCCCCGCCTACGAGGACAAGGCGCGCCGCAACGGCGTGCACCTCGGCGCCCTCCGCGACCTGCCGCGCCTCGAGCGCCACGTCGCGCGCGCCCTCGAGGCGTGGAGCCCGCTCCTCCGCGAGGCCGGCGAGGCCATCCCCACGCCGGCCGAGATCGTCGCCGCGGTCACGCCGTTCGCCGCGCGCCTCGTGCCGCTGCTCGGCGACGGCTCGATCGTCGTCGACGACGCGCTGAACGCGGACCAGGTGGTCATCTTCGAGGGCGCCCAGGGCACGCTGCTCGACCTCGACCACGGCACCTACCCCTACGTGACCTCCTCGTCGGCGAGCGCCGGCGGCGCGTGCACCGGCGCGGGCGTCGGGCCCACGGCGGTCGGTCGCGTCGTCGGGATCACCAAGGCCTACACCACCCGCGTGGGCGGCGGTCCCTTCCCGACCGAGCTCGACAACGCCATCGGCGAGCGCCTCCGCAAGGCGGGCGGCGAGTTCGGCGCGGTCACCGGCCGCCCGCGCCGCTGCGGCTGGCTCGACCTGCCGGCCCTGCGCTACGCGCGCCGCGTCAACGGCCTCACCGACCTGGTCGTCACCAAGCTCGACGTCCTGACCGGCTTCGAGACCATCGACATCTGCGTGGGCTACGACACCCCCGAGGGGCGGGTGCGCGAGCTCCCCATCAACGACCTCGACCGTGCGACGCCCGTCTACGAGACCCTGCCAGGGTGGACCGAGTCCCTCTCCAGCGTGCGGGCGCTCGGCGATCTGCCGGCCCACGCGCGTGCCTACGTCGACCGCCTGGCGGCCGAGATCGGGCTCCCGCTGTCGATGGTCTCGGTCGGCCCGGAGCGCGAAGCGACGATCTGTCTGCGCAACATTTTTGCGTAGGGGCTGTACTCCCTGCCCCACGGTCCGTTCTCCCGGATCCCCGCTTTTCACGGAGATCCGGGTTGGTCCAGCCATTGCTAGGTCCTGGGCATGGCAAACCGGGAAGGCTCAGGGCTCGACTTGCGGGATCTCATCCGCGACGACGCCTACGCGCAGCTCCGGTCCCGCCGCCGGGCGCTGCGTCACGGCGACACGGCCTCGCTCCAGGATCTCTACGCCGACTACCTGGCCCACGCCGACGACCTCGAGCCGTCGCACGGCAAGGCGGCCTGAGGCGCCGACACCCGCGTGACGCGCGCCGTCAGACGTCCGTCATCCACATCGTGATGAGGTAGTTGGCGATGAGGATCGCCACCGCCGACTGCACGACCGCGCGGGTCGTGGCGAGGCCGACGCCCTTGGCGCCGCCGGTCGCGTAGAAGCCCTGCTTGCACGAGATGACGGCGATGAGGAAGCCGTTCACCGCCGACTTCACGAGCCCCATCATGATGTCGCGCGGCTCGACCAGCGTGCGCACCCGCTCGAGGAACACCCCCGGGTCCACGTTGAGCATGCTGACGGCGATGCCGTACGCGCCGGTCATGCCGACCAGCGTGAAGAGGACGCAGAGGCACGGGAGCATGAGCACGGCCGCGATCACCCGCGGCACCACCAGGTACTGCACCGGCGAGACGCCCATGGTGGCGATGGCGTCGATCTGCTCGGTGACGCGCATGTTGCCGAGCTCGGCCGCCATGGCGCTGCCGGCGCGACTCGTCACCATCAGGCCCGCGAACACCGGTGAGATCTCGCGGGTGAGAGAGATGGCGACGACGCCGCCCACCATGCCCTCGGCGCCGAAGCGGCGGAACCCGTAGACGGTCTGGAGCGCGAACACCATCCCCGTGAAGATGCCCGTGAGCGCCACGATGAAGAACGACTGTACGCCGACGAAGTCGAGCGAGGCGACCAGCTGACGCACGCGGTAGGGCGGGCGGATCGCCCACACCACCACGTTGACCGCGAGCAGCACCGTCGCCCCCACGGCGTCGAGGAACGCGAGCGGCAGCTCGAGCACGCGCAGGACGAGGTCACGCCACGCGAATCGCGGCGCGTCCTTGGCCTCGCCCTCGGCGGTCTTCGTCTCGGGATCCGTCACAGGGGCCGAGATCTCTCACACGCCGGTGCGCTCGTCGACCGCGCGCCGCAAAGCCTCGGGATCGAAGGGCTTGCGGAGCACCCGCGCCGCCATGGCGCGCAGGAACCGCTCGGTCTCCGGGTCGAACACGCCCCCCGTGACGAACAGCACGCGCGCGGCGAGGGCCGGGCGGTTCTGCTCGATCCAGCGATACAGATCGAGCCCGCCGAGACGCGGCATCTGGATGTCGGTCACCACCACGCTGATCTCGGGATCGGCTTCGAGCAGCGCGACGCCGGCGACGCCGTCGGGCGCCGTCAGCACCTCGTGGTAGGGCGAGAGTGTGCGGCCGATGGCGCGGAGGATGCTCGGCTCGTCGTCGAGCACCAGCACGCGCGCGCGGGCGACGCGGGGCGTGGGCTGGCGCCGCAGCGCGGGCATCGACGAGACCGCCGCGTGCAT
>CAZUZY010000310.1:0-10556 GCA_964624885.1 uncultured Polyangiales bacterium
GTCGACCTCGCGTTGAAGGAACTCGAGATCCTCATCGAGACCGGTGCACCGATGATCCAGATCAAGTCGGGCCACGCCCACGGTGGCGCCGACAACCCCTACGGCGGCCGCTCCCCCGCCGAGCCCGGCGCCTTCGGTCGTGGCCGAGGCCAAGCCGTCGCTGCCGCTGCCCAAGCCCTACCAGCCCGTCTCCGGGCTCACCGGTGTCGACCTCAAGGCGATCGCTCTCGACGACACGGGCGCCGTCGCCCCCGCGGGTGTCGGGCGCGTGGCCAAGCTCACCGTCGATCCCAAGCTGCAGCTCGCCGTGTCCAAGCTGCTCGCCAAGCACAAGCTGCCCCAGGTGGCCGCGGTGATGCTCGAGCCCTCCACGGGGAAGATCCTGGCCTACTCCTCCAAGGAGACCGGCCAGCCCGGCCCCCACAAGGACCTCAACGTGGAGGCCTTCGCGCCCTCCGCGAGCGTGTTCAAGGTGGTGACCGGCTCGGCGCTCGTGCAGGTCGCCGGCGTGAGTCCCGACTTCAAGAGCTGCTACAACGGCGGCGAGCAGAAGATCACGCCGCTCGATCTCAAGGACGATCCGAAGCAGGACAAGTGGTGCGCGACCCTCGCGCAGGCCATGGGTCGCTCGATCAACACCATCTTCGCGCGCCTCGCGAGCAAGAAGCTCACGGCCCCCGATCTCAACACCATCGCGAGCCAGATGGGCTACGGCGCGCCGATCCCCTTCGACGTGCCGCTCGCCGTCTCCAAGATCGACCTGCCGACCGACACGCTCGGCTTCGCGCGCACGGCGGCGGGGTTCTGGAACACGACGCTCTCCCCCGTGCACGGCGCGCTCCTCGCGGCCACCATCGCCAACGGCGGCGTCACCATGCGCCCCTTCATCGTGAGCGAGGTCCGCGAGGGCACCACCGTCGCGTACAAGTCGCCCGGCCCGAGCGTCTTCAAGAAGGCGCTCGACCCAGCCACGGCGGCCGCCGTCGAGAAGATGATGGCGGAGACCGTCTCGCAGGGCACGAGCTTCAAGGCCTTCCACGACGGCAAGGGCAAGGCGTTCCTGCCCGGCATCGAGGTCGCCGGCAAGACCGGCACGCTCAACCAGCCGCAGCCCCTCAAGCTGTTCACCTGGTTCGTCGGCTACGCGCCCATCAAGAACCCCAAGGTCGCCATCGCGGTCCTCGTGGTGAACGACCCGGTGTGGAAGGTGAAGGCCAACGTCGTCGCCCGCGAGGCGCTCCAGGCCTATTTCGCGCAGCAGGGCGCCGCGAACGTGCAGGCGCCCTCGTACGACTGAGGCCCGGCCCCCGAGGGCTCAGAGCGAGCAGGCTTCCGAGCGAGGAGGCTTCAGAGCTTCTCGGCGGCGCGCTTGGCGCAGGCGCTGTCGCCGAGGGCCACGCACGCGGCCTTGAGGTAGCGCGCCTCCCCCTGCGAGATCGCGCCCGAGTTCAGGCGCGGGTAGAGCATCGTCTTCACGCAGTCGTAGTCCTTGCTGCGCATGGCCGCCGCGTAGTCGCCCTTCCAGCTCGGGCAGTTGCCGACCACGCCGGCCGCTGCCGTGCTGGTGGCGGAGGCCGTGGGCTTGGTGCTGGTCGCCGAGACGGTGGCCGTGGGCGGCGCGGTGACCGTGGGCGGCGCGGTGACCGTGGGCGCGGTGAAGGTGCCGGTCGGCTTGAGGGTCGGCGCGGTCTTGGTCGTGGACGGTCCCGGGGCGTTGGTCGGAGCGGGCGGATCCGGCGGCAGATCCGGCGGCGGCGGCTCGACCAGCGCGTCGGGCTTGTCGTCGAGCGCGGCGAGGAGCTCCTTGGCCTGCGTCTTGTACTTGTCTTCGCACCCGGCCTCGGCGACGGACACCAGCAGGCCGCGCTTCTTCTCGCTCGCGGCCGCGGCGGCGGTGGCGATGGTCTTGTTGCACCAGGTGTTCTCGACGTCGACGAACCGCGAGTCCTTGCGCAGCACCGAGTCCTTGGGGATCGACTGGCAGAGGGCGTGGGCCGACGCGAGGTCGGACTCCTTGAGCTTGCTCGCCTTGACCAGGACCTCGTCGTTCGCGCCGCTGCCCGAGGCCGAGGTGGGGGGGCCGTCGCTGCTCCCCGACTTGGCCACGACGATGCCGGCGATCGCCGCGCACACGACCGCGAGGCCGACGATGGCCCAGGTGGTGCCGCCGCCCTTCTTGCGGCGGCGCTCGAGATCCCGCGCGGCCTCGGCGGCGCTGGCGTCCAGGACGAAGGTCTGCCCGGCGGGCACGTACTTGAGGATCAGATCGCCGAGCTCGATGGTGTCGCCCGGCGCGAGGAGGGCCTTCTTGACCTCTTGCCCGTTCACGCGGATGCCGTTGGCGCTGCCGCTGTCGAGCACCTCGAACTGGCCGCCGTCGAGCGCGTCGATCGCGCAGTGGTGACGCGAGACCGAGGTGTGGTTGAGGCGGACGTCGACGTCTTCGCCACGCCCCACAGTCATGTGCGGCTTCTCGAGCGGGAACGGGCGCCCGGCCTCGTCTCCGATCAACACCACGAGCCGGTGCGGCAGGTCGTCCTTGGGCGGGGCCGAAGGCGGCGCCGGGCGGCTCGAGATGGCGACCGGCGGGCTCGAGCGCGGCACCGCGATGGCGGCCGGCAGCGCGCGGGCCTCGTCGTCGTGCGCCTCGATGCGGTAGTCGCCGATGAGGATCAGGTCGCCGGTCTGGAGCTTCTGCCCCTCGGAGAGCCGGTGGCCGTTGACGAACACGCCGTTGTAGCTGCCGAGATCCTCGATCGTCCACGCGCCGTCGGTCTTGCGGACCTTGGCGTGGTCGCGCGAGATGTTCCGCTCGGTGAGCCGGATGGTGTGCCCTTCGCGCCGACCGATCGTGTACTCGTCACGCACGAGCGGAACGACGGTCTTCTGACCCTCGTCGTCCTCGATCGTCAGCTTCCACATGGCCATGGTCAGCCCCGGAGCCTCCAGGCGACAGGGAGCCCCCACGCGACGGCGCCGCCTGCGGTCCGCGCATCGACGAAGCGCGCACAAACGGCGGAAGCGGTTCCGATGGGCATGTCGGGGGCGAGGATACTCTGCGGTCGTCGCGCGGCGGTAGTTCGCGGCATCGGAGTGCGGAATCAGCAGGTTAGACCCGAGGTGGCCCGTGGCCAAAGCGATTTCGGAGCGGGAGCGACCCGAGTCTCCGGACCTGCGCGCCCGCACAGCCGAGCGCTCTGCACGGCTGCGTTCGCTTCGGGACTCACGCTCGCACCGCAGGCCCGGTATGGTCGCCGAAATGATGCATGTCCTTGCCTCCGATGGCTGGACGCCCGTCACGGCCTATGCCGCGCTCCGTCGCGCGTCCGAGGGCCCTTCGTTCTTGCTGGAGTCCGCCCCGACCGGGGGGGAGCGGTGGGGGCGCTACTCGATCCTCGGGGTCTGGCCGCGCCGCGTGCTCACCCTCGACCTCGCCGAGGACGGCCAGACACTGGTGGTCGACGACAGCGGCCGGCGATCCACGGCGGCGCTGGCCGACGTCCTCACCGTCCTCCGCCGCTTCACCGAGGGCGGCGCAGCAGGCCATCCCGAGCCCGGTCTGCCCCGCGTGGCCGACGGCGCGGTCGGCTATCTCTCCTACGACGTGGTCCATGCGCTCGAGCCCGTCGGTCCCCTGCGCGGGCCCCGTCGCCTCGCCCACTTCCTCGACGAGGCCACGGTCGTCATCTTCGATGCGCTCCGGCAGACGCTGACCGTGCGGGGCGCGGACGCCGATCGCGCGCTCGCGGTCCTCTCCGCCGAAGGCCCACGGTTGCGGCCGTTGCCGCTCCCCGATCGCGGCCGCCGCCCCGCGCAGGCCACGGCCAGCGCCGACGACGCCACCTACGCCGCGCGGGTCGAGCGCGCGAAGCGGTACATCGAGGCTGGCGACATCTTCCAGGTCGTGCTGGCGCGCACGTTCGAGGTCCCGCGGGATCCCGCCGTCGACCCCTTCGACGCCTACCGCGCCCTCCGGGTCCAGAACCCCTCTCCCTACCTGTATTACCTGGACCTGCGCGGCGAAGCGGCCCCGGGCGCGCCGCTCGCCATCTGCGGGGCCTCCCCCGAGACCCTCGTCCGAGTGGAGGACGGCCAGGTGGTCGTCCGGCCGATCGCGGGGACCCGTCCGCGGGGCCAGAACGAGGCCGAGGACCAGGCCCTCGCCGCCGAGCTCCTCGCCGACCCGAAGGAGCGCGCCGAGCACGTGATGCTGGTCGACCTCGGGCGCAACGACGTGGGGCGGGTGTCCGCCGTCGGCACGGTGCGCGTGGTCTCGCAGATGGTCGTCGAGCGCTTCTCGCACGTCATGCACCTCACGAGCGAGGTGCACGGCACGCTGGCGCCGGGCAAGGACGCCTGGGACGTGCTCGCGGCGACCTTCCCCGCCGGCACCCTCTCGGGGGCCCCGAAGGTGCGCGCGATGCAAATCGTCGAGGAGCTCGAGGGCGGTCCTCGCGGCGTGTACGGCGGTGCGATCGGCTACGTCAGCCGGCACGGGACGGCCGATTTCGCCATCGCCATCCGCACGCTCGTCGCCTACGCGGACCGCTTCGAGGTCGGCGCCGGGGCCGGAATCGTCGAGGCGAGCGACCCGCTGCTCGAGGCGGCCGAGACGCGGCACAAGGCTTCCGCTGCGCTCGCCGCCATCGCCGCCGCCGAGGCCCAGGCCGCTCCTCGTGACTAACGGCTGGCGGGGGGCGCGACCCATCCGGTAGATTCGTCCGGCGGCCGTACTTCGTTCGCAGACGGCCAGCGCTCGTCGTGCCTCTCGGCGACAAGGACCAAGGCGAGGAAGCCTCAATCATCATGGACAGACAATCCAGCCACACGCGCGCGGCACCCCCTGGCGACTCCATGCTCGGGAAGGTCGTCGCTGGTCGCTATCGCCTCGAGGCTCGCCTCGGCGAAGGCGGCATGGGCATCGTGTACCGCGCGCGTCACGTGCTCATCGATCGCGTGGTGGCCCTCAAGCTGATCCGCCCCGACCTGCGCGGCGAGACCCACCTCCGCGCGTGGATGCTCCGCGAGGCGCGCGCCGCCAACCGCGTCGATCACGCGCACATCATCGACATCCACGACATCGGCGAGACCGAGGACGGCGAGCTGTACCTGGTGATGGAGTACCTGGTCGGCATCGCGCTCTCCGCCGAGGTGGGCAAGGGCGCGATGGGCATGACCCGCGCCGTCGACATCCTCGAGCAGATGTGCGCCGCGCTCGCCCGCGCCCACGACCTCGGGGTCGTGCACCGCGATCTCAAGAGCGACAACATCCTCCTGACCATC
The DNA here is from genome assembly GCA_964624885.1 of uncultured Polyangiales bacterium. Classification (GTDB taxonomy): domain Bacteria; phylum Myxococcota_A; class Polyangia; order Polyangiales; family JADJMO01; genus JADJMO01. The sequence goes on from CAZUZY010000310.1 coordinate 5,284, forward strand.
AAGGGCGGCCGCAAGGACTTCGTCAAGATCCTCGACTTCGGCCTCGCCGCGCTCGCGCGCGATCCGCGCCTCGCCCCCAAGGGCGCGATCTTCGGCACCCCCGAGTACATGTCCCCCGAGCAGGCGCGCGGTGAGGACGCGGGCCCGCAGAGCGACCTCTATGCGCTCGGCGTCCTCTACTTCGAGATGCTCACCGGTCAGCTGCCGTTCCGCTCCGGCGACCGCGACACGCTCCTCGAGATGCAGCGCACCGCGCCGCCTCCGCGCCCGCGCCAGCTCAAGCCCGAGGTCACCCCCGCGGCCGAGGCCATCTGTCTGCGCCTGCTCGAGAAGGACGTCCGCAAGCGCTACCAGGACGCCCACCACCTCCAGGAGGAGCTCAAGGCGCTGCAGCGCTCGCTGCCCTCGCAGCAGTGGGACGTGCAGTCGGGCGACGCCCAGCCGGCCGCGCCCCCGCCGCCCCCGCCCGCGCAGGGCGACGGGGTGCTCGAGTGGGCCAACCGCGCCTCGCTGTTCGCCCGTATGGTCGCCCGCGTGTACCCGGCCGGCAACGCGCCGCAGGAGATCCTGAGCGCGCTCGAGCAGTCGTGGATCCTCGCCGCGCGTGCGTCGCGGCTCGAGGGCGAGGTCGCCTCGCAGAACCGCAAGATCGAGGCCCTCGAGCGCCGCGGTCGCGCGCTCCGCGCCGAGATCGGCCGCAAGGTGGAGGAGCTCGCGCACGAGGAGTCCCGCGTGCTGCGCGAGGCGAGCGCCGACCACGAGGAGGCCGGTCGCGTGCGCGAGCAAGTCGCGGTCGCCGAGCGCGCCGAGCAGGTCGCGCGTCAGCAGGCCGAGGGCGCGGCGCAGACCGCGCAGGCGCGCGCGTTCTTCGAGCGCCTGGGCGGCGCCGCCGCCACCTCCGAGCTCCGCCGCGAACGCCTCCGCGAGATCGAGACGCGCGCCGGCCAGCGCGAGTCCGCGGCGCGCGATCTCCGCAAGCAGATCGAAGACCTGCGCGGTCAGCTCGGGCGTTACGCCGAGGCGCTCGAGGAAGACCTCGCGAGCGGCCGGGAGCGCATCGCGGCGCGCGCGCGCGAGGGCCTCGCGTTCGAGAAGGCCTACGGCGACGTCACCACGACGTTGATGGGACACCTCAAGGGCAAGGCCGAGTGCCGCGACCTCTACCAGGAGCTCATCGAGTCCCAGCGCCAGCCCGCGGCGCCGCAGACCATCCGCGCCGACGTGCCCAACAAGGGCTGAGCTGTGGGACGTGAAGCCCGGGGGGCAGAGGCCCCGGGCTTGCGGTGCCTCGGGCGCCTTCAGGCCGGGGGGAGGCGCGCGGTCAGGAACGAGCGCATCTTCACCAGCGTCTTCTCGTCGCGGGTGAACGTGGGCGCCTGGTAGCTCTTGGCGAAGCTGTGCACGTCGGACACGAACTCCTTGCGGGTGTTCGCGTCGTCGACGATCTCGTCGACCGTGCGGCCGCGGGCGGCGCCCTTGCCGAGCTGCTTCACGTAGGCGTGGAGGCGACCCGCGTCGGCGCCGAGGAAGGTGTCGATGGTCCCGACCTCGCCGCTGAGGCGCTCGAGCGCGCCCTTGAGGTCGGCCGACTTGGCGCCGTCGAAGGCGAGCGCGTCGCGCGCGGCCACCCGGAGCACGAAGGCGTCGTCGAGGTAGCCGATGTCGTCGATGCCGTCGGGCACGAGGTCGAGCGACTTGAACAGGTAGTTGAGGCCGCCAGCGATGGCGCGACGCGCGCCCGCGGGGGTGGACTCTGCACCGAGCAGGCCCGCGAGCGCGACCGCATCGTCGGCGAGGCTGCGGAGCCAGGTGGGGAAGGCGTCGAGGAAGGCGGCGTTCTCGTCGGACATGGGGGCCGAGCGTCGCGCCGTTCGGGGAGAGTTTCAACAGCGGAAACGTCGACCCAGAAACACCAGAGCCCCTCGGACCGTGCGGTCGAGGGGCCCAGGGAGCTCGGCGACGACTCAGGCGGAGGCGACGGCCGGGTAGACCGAGACCTTCTGCTTGTCCTTCGTCTTCCACTCGAACTTCACGACGCCGTCGCGGAGGGCGAAGAGCGTGAAGTCCTTGCCCATGCCCACGCCCTTGCCGGGGTGGAACGTGGAGCCGACCTGCCGGACGATGATGTTGCCCGCGACGACCGCCTGGCCGCCGTAGACCTTCACGCCGCGCCGCTGCGAGGCGGAGTCGCGACCGTTGCGAGAAGAACCCTGACCCTTTTTGTGCGCCATGGAAGTGGACCTCTCAGCCGGTCACGCCGGTGATCTTGAGCTCGGTGTAGGGCTGCCGGTGACCAGCCTTGCGGCGGTAGTTCTTGCGGCGGCGGAACTTGTAGACGATCAGCTTCTTGCCGCGACCCTCGCTGACGATCTGGGCGCTGACCTTGGCGCCTGCCACGAACGGCGTGCCGACCTTGACGTTGTCGGCGCCGACGAGGAGGACCTTGTCGAACGTGATGGCGTCGCCGACGTTGCCGACGAGCTTCTCGACGCGGAGGACATCGCCCTGCGCGACCTTGTACTGCTTTCCGCCCGTCTGGATGACCGCAAACATGAAGGACCTCTTGGAGACACCGGAACCGCGGGCGTGCACTTCCGGAGAGAAGGTCACGAGACCGAGCACGGCGTGGGTGGTTGGGGGGGCGGAACCGTAGTCCACCCCCTCGGGTTGGTCAAGGGCGGCCCGGAATCCGCCGGAAACAGCGCGTGGATCAGCGACGACGGCGGGTGAGTGCCAGGGCGAGGCCCACCGCGACCCCCACGATCCAGGGCTGCGGCTTCGGGCCGGGGGCGGGCTCCATCGCGCAGCCGCTCTTGACCGTGGTCTCGGGGACCGCAGCGGCCCCCGTGTCGTCGGCGCCGGTGTCGTCGATCGGCGCGCCCGTGTCCTCGACGGGCACCTCGGGGACCGGGACGCAGTAGCCCCCGATGCACGAGACGCCGGGGAGGCAGTCGCCCTTGACCTTGCACGCCTTGGAGCAGACCTGCTTGCCCTCGTACGAGATGCAGAGATCGGACTCGCAGTCGGCCGGGCCCGCGCAGGTCTCGCCGAGGGCCTTCTTGGGCGGGGGCGGGGGCGGCCCGGCGTCGGGCGGCGGCACCGAGAGCGACACCCACGGCGGGGTCGCGTAGCCACCGTCGGTCGCGGCCTGCGCGCCCCACTTCTGGAGCCAGGCCCAGTGCTTGTCGGTGCGCGTGTAGATGCCGAAGTTGCAGCCCTCTTCCGTGGCCGTGTCCCCGTCGCCGCGCGAGAGCGCGCCGAGCACGAGCCCGCGGGGGTTGTCCCAGATGGGACCGCCGGAGTCGCCGCCGCACACGCGACCCGAGACGATGAAGTCGGTGTCGGTGACCTGCACGACCGTGGCCGGATCGAGCAGCATGCGATAGCCGAGCGGGCTGCAGCCGAGCTTCTCGGCCTTCTGACAGCCGAAGCCCATCGCCGTGTAGGCGTGCTTCTGCGGCGCGAGGTTCGACGGCGGCTTGTAGACGGTGGGGAATCCCGAGCCCTTGTTGAGCTGCAGCAGCGCGAGATCGTAGCCGCAGAGGCGGCACGCCGGGTCGGTGGAGCCACCCGTGCAGACCGCGTCGTTGATGTAGCGGACGGCGGCGACCGACCAGCGGGGCGCGTTCTTGTAGAACTGCGCGGTGCTCACCTGGAACGCGCTCGCCGGGTAGTTGGAGAGCACCTTGTTGGTGGCGAGGCCGCCGTCGGGGTTGCAGTCGAGCGCCGCGGGCGTCTTGCTCACGCAGTGCCGCGCGGTGAGCACGAGGTTCGGCGCGATCAGCGAGCCGGAGCACACCCCACCGCCGCCGATGTCGATGCCCACCACCCACGTGTCCGTCGTGTCGGCGGTGCCGCCGATGATGGCCGCGGTCTGCCCGCGCACCTCGCCCTCTGGATCCCCCGCGGGATGACACGCACCGAACGCCACGAGCCCGAGAAGCGGAAGGAACGCAGCGAAGCGCTGCCGAGAAGGGAGCATCGGTCGACAGTCTACCGATTGGCGTCGCTCGCACCAGGAACCGCCCGCTAGTTGTGACGACGCTGGACGAATGCACGAGGGCGCTTCTCTGGACCCCTGTGTGCGGCACCCCTACGTCCCCCCTCATGACCAAGCAGATCCGGATCGCCTTCAGCCCCGACGCGGACGATTGGTTCATGTTCCATCCGCTGCTCACCGGGCGGATCGCGACGGAAGGTCTCCACTTCGTCCACGAGCGCGTCGAGACCGAGTCGCTCAACGCGCGCGCCGAGGCCGAGGACGCGCCGGATGTCTGCGCCGTCTCCATCGCGCACGTGCCGGCCATCGCGCACCGGTACCTGCTGCTGCCGCACGGCGGCTCCGTCGGCCGCGGATACGGGCCCATCGTGGTCGCGAAGCGGCCGATGACGCTGGCCGACCTCGCCGGTCGCAAGGTCGCGGTCCCGGGGCTCCGCACCACCGCGCACCTCGTCCTGTGCCTGCTCCTCCACGAGGCCACGGGCCAGGCCTTCGCGCCCGTCGTCGTGCCCATCACCCCCTACGCGCGGGTGTTCGAGGCGCTCGCGGCCGGCGAGGTGGAGGCCGCGCTCCTCATCCACGAGGGTCGGCTCACCTGGTCGGACGATCCGAGCCTGCACGCCGTGGTCGAGATCGGCGAGGCCTGGCACGCACTCACCCAGCTGCCGCTGCCCCTCGGTGGCAACGTCATCCGCCGCGATCTCGGCGACGCCACCATCCGCGCCGTCTCCGCGGCTTGCCGCGCCTCGGTGGAGTGGTCGCTGGCCCACCGCGACGAGGTCATGGACGCCCTCGTCGCGAGCGGCGACCGCGACGAAGCCCGGCTGTCGCGCGCGCGCCTCGATCGCTACCTCGGCATGTACGCCAACGCGGACTCGGCGGGGTACGACGCGCCGAGCCTCACCGCGATCCGGACGCTCTTCGATCGGGCACAGCGCGCCGGGCTCCTGGGCGAAACGGCCATCGAGCTCGCGCCGTGACGCAGGGTGGCAGGGCGCGGGGCGGCAACGGATCGCCTGCCGCGACGAGAAACCCGGCGCCACATTGAAGCGAATCGGGGGTGGTTGCGTCCCACGCCCGCCGGGGAGTTTTCCCGGCCGCGCCATCCGCGGTAAGGGGCGCGTCGAAGGAGGCTCTCCGCATGGCTCTCAAGTCCTCGTCGATCGCCGCTGTGTTGTCGTCCCTCACGGTCGGGGTCGTCGCCTCCTGGGCTCCGAGCCTCTGGGCCCAGGCCGCCCCGGCGCCCGCGCCCGCGCCTGCCGCAGCCCCCACG
>CAZUZY010000311.1:0-10550 GCA_964624885.1 uncultured Polyangiales bacterium
CGCGAAGCTGCGCGCGCTGACGCGGGCGGCCGAGCGTCAGGGCGCGACGCTCGCCGTCTGGCCCGAGGCGGCGTGGCCGGTGACCATGCCGCACCAGCCGCAGCGCGACGACGCGCTCGGCTACCGCGTGCACCAGGGCTTCACGATCCCGGTCATCATGGGCCTGCTCACCGACGCGCGCCCGCCGGACGGTGCGGTGGGCCGCTGGTACCACAACGCGACGGCCCTCGTGCAGCGCGACGGATCGATCCCGCAGCCGTCGGCGAAGATGGCGCTGCTCGCGTTCGGCGAGAGCGTCCCGCTCGGCGACCTGTTCCCGGGGCTGCGACGCGCGTTCGCCCGCGCCGGCGGCCTCGTGCCTGGAGAAGCGGTGGTGTTGCTGGACGTCGACGGTGCGCCGCGGATCCGCGCCGGCGTGCTCAACTGCTACGAGGACACGCTGCCCGACATGGGGCGCAAGACGGCGCTCGCGGGCCCCGACGTGCTCGTGAACGTGACCAACGACGCCTGGTTCGGGACGACCGCGGAGCCGGAGCTGCACCTCCTGGAGGCGATCCCGCGCGCCATCGAGACGCGGCGCGATCTCCTGCGCGCCGTCAACACCGGGGTCACCGCGCACGTGGACGCCACGGGGCGCGTGGTCGCGCGTGCCGACCGGGAAATCGCGACGTTCCTGCTGGTCCGACCCGCCCTGCTCGACCTTCCGCCCACGCTCTACGCGCGCTTCGGGGATGCGATCGCCTGGGGCATCCTGGCCCTCCTCGCCGGTGCAACGTTCTTCCTGGCACGGACGAGGACACGGCGGCCGGTCGACGCCTTGGCCGACGCACCGCCGAAGGACTAGACCGTACGCATGCAACCACGGCCGCCGGGTCACCCCGACGAGACCATCTTCGCGCCGCTCGTGGCGGCGCGGATCCCGACCGACGACGACGTCACGTTGGAGCTCGAGACGCGCAAGCTGCGCGCGATGAACCCCGCTTCGGCGGAGCGCGTGCTCGCGCTGCAACGCATGCAGACCCCGGGGCCGATGACGGTCGACGCCTCGCTCGAGCTGTCGCTCGAAGCGCTGGACGACGCGGCCGAGACCCTGGTGATGCCCGACGCAGCGGAGCGCCTCGCCCTGCTGCGCGCCGCGCGGGTGCGTCGTCGGGCCGCGTTCGCGCTGACCGGGGTGCTCGCGCTGTGCATCGGCATGTCGGCCGCGGCGCTGGTGGACCGCGCGCTGGTCGACCAGGCGGGTGCTTCGACGGCGGGGTCGCTGTCGGATCTGGTGGAGTCGGTGACGACGGCGGCGACCACCGCCCGGTAGCCCTCACCAGCTGCAATCGAACGACACGGTGGTCTCGTCGGTCTGCGTCCAGTAGCCCGACGACCCGGGCCGGGTCCCCACGAAGCGCATCGTCGCCTGCACGGGGCCGCAGAACCCGCAGTCGAGGGAGCCACGCGCGGTGAAGGTCGCGGTCCGGTGGGCGGCGTCGAGGGTGACCGGGTCGGGTGTGAGGTGGGTAGGGGCGCCGAGGGCGCGGATCTCGATGTCCGCCGCGCGCAGGGCCACGTCGCTCGGCCCGTCGAAGGTCGCGGTGCCATGAAAGACGCGCCCGTAGCTCCAGGGCCGCATGCAGTCCCAGCCGCCCTTCAGCGCGACGAGGTGCGCCGTGTCGCGCACCGCTGCGGGCGCAGGGACCTCGTCGACCTCGAACCCATGCGGATCGCTCCGCGCCCCGCACGACACGGAGACGGCGCAAGCGAGACACGCGAGCGATCGCCGCATCCGGGGAGGATGCCGCATCGGTGGTCGCCCGTCCCGCGGTACCCTGGATCGCATGCGCCGCTGGGTCCTCCTCGTCGCGCTCGCCGGCTGTGAGCGGAAGATCGCGCCGCCGGCCGAACCGCCGAGGGAGGCCCCTTCTGCCAGCGCGGCGAAGCCGACCGAAGCGATCTGTCGCGCGCAGCCGCCGACGACGCTCGGTGGCACGCCGGGCTCGCTGTTCGTGGTCGTGGCTGCGGACCGCGCCCTCGTGCTGGACGTGGTTCCGAAGGCGGGCTGCCCGGCATTCGACCTCGAGACCACCCGCTTCGACAGCAAGACCCTCGACGGGCCTCTCGGAACCCCGAAGGCGGACGCCGGGCTGGCCGCGGGGCGCTTCGGGTCGCCCCCTTGCCCCGCGGCGGGACGCCTCGTCGGTCCGGCGTTCGGCCGGTACGTGCGTCACCTCGCAGCGAGCTGGGCGCTCGTGGGTGGCAGCACGAGCGTCTTCGCGGCGATGGACGAGGGCGGGAGCACGGTCCCACTGCTGATCGAGAAGACCGCCCTGCCGGTCACCGAGCTCGTGATGGCAGGGGGTGAGAGCCTCGCCGCTTCGGCGTTCGTCGTGGGAGACGACCTGCACGTCGCGCGGGTCGGCCTTCACGGTGTCTACGGGGAGATTCACGTCGTCCCCCACGCACGAGGCGCCGCGCTGGCCTTCGACGGCGACACCCTCTTGCTCACGTACGGCGAGGGCGAGACGCGACCGCACCCGGTGTTCGCTGCCACCTGGCCCAAGGCCGCGCCGACGCCGAGCAAGCCGACGGCCCTCGGGATTCGCGCCGTCGCCACCAGCGTCGCGGCGGGGATGGGGCAGGTCGGGCTGGCGTGGGAGTCGGTCGACGCGAAGGGGCAGCACCGCGTCCATGTCGGCGCGAGCCGCAAGAGCCTCGCCGCGGCGAGCACCCTCGCCCTCGAGCTCGACGGCGACGCGCGAAGGCCCGCCCTCGCCCGCGGCGATGGGCCTTTCTACCTGGCGTACTGGAGCGAGAGCGGGGCGCCGACCGTCGTCGGACGGACTCTGGCCTGCGACTGACGCTTGCGTCGAGCTTCGGCGCCTCGGCGTCACAGAGCGCTCGTTGCTGCTGGACGGTCGGTGGACGAGGCCTCCACAATCGGTCGATGCGCGCCGCCTCTCTCGCCGCCTTCACGTTGCTGTCGCTCGGAGCCTGCGGCGAGCGCCCGGCGCCCGTCGCTCGAGAGAGCGCGGCCGTCACCGTGCGTCGGCTGCTGCCTGCCGCCGCCCTCGTGACGGCGCCCGTCAGCCTGCGGGCTTCTCTGCCCACCTCGGGTGGAAAGGCACTGCGCATCACGCCCGGCATGTTCGACGAGGGCTGGCTCGAGGTCCGACCCGAAGTGACCGACGCCGCTTACGAGCGTGTCGACGGGCTCTGGACGCTCACGAACGCCAAGCCGGCCACCGACGTGCTCCTCGTGGAGCAGGCCGATGGCGTCGAGGAGCTGCGCGTGCTGCGCGCTGGCGCCGATGGCCGCGCGCGCTACCACCTCACCGTCGGCCCTGCGATCCGCGAGGCGCGGTTGATCGGCGACTCCGTCGAGCTGCTCTCACACGGCGGCACCGTGGTGCTGCACACGCTGCCGGTGTTCGCCGTCGACGCGAGGGGGCTGCGACGCACCCCGGCCCTCGCGCTCTCCCGCGAGACGGGCGGGTACCTCCTCGAGCTCACGCTGGACCTCGCGGGGCTCGCCTACCCGGTGGTGCTGGACCCCAAGTGGACCACCGTGGCTTCGCTCACCGTCGATCGGCAGGAGGGCAAGGGCGTGGTCCTCGCTTCGGGGCTCGTCGTCCTCGCCGACGGTCCGGTGAGCAGCGTCGAGGAGTACGACCCGAAGGCCGACAAGTGGTCGCTCTACATGCTCTCGGCGGCGCGCTACCTGTCGACGGTGACGCTGCTCGACAGCGGGAAGATCCTCCTCGCGGGGGGGGCCACCAGCTCGACTGCCGAGGTGTACGACCCGGTGACCCACACCGCCAAGGCGACCAGCAACACGATGAGCGTCGGTCGATCGGGTGCGGCGGCCGCCAAGCTCGCGAGCGGCAAGGTCCTCGTGGTCAGCGGTGGGAACGGCAGCGGACCGACCCCGCAGTCGAGCGTCGACCTCTACGATCCGGCGACCGACAAGTTCACCGCGGCGGCCTCGCTCACGCCGCCGCGCTTCCAGCTCGCTGGCGTCACCCTTCCGAGCGGCAAGGTGCTCGTGGCGGGTGGACAGGACGCGACCACCAACTACTCCAACGTGGATCTCTACGAGCCGCTCACCAACACCTGGACCGCGGCGGCCCCGCTCCTGCACCCCCGCTCGTGGGCGAAGATCGCCGTGGTCGGCGGCAAGGTGTACGTCGGCGGTGGCTACGGAGTCGGCTTCACATCCGACGATACGGTGGAGGTCTACGATCCGACCACCGACAAGTGGACCAAGGTCGGCACCTTCAAGACCGCTCGCATCGGTGGCAACGTCTGGTTCTCCACGGCGGGGGCGTTTCTCGTGGGAGGAAACAACTCCTCGGGGGCCGCGCTGCCGGCTGTCGAGACCATGGACCTCACGTCGGGTCTGGTCACCGACGGTCCCTCGCTGGCCTTTCCCCGGACCAACGTGACGCTCACCGCGCTCGTCGACGGTCGGATTCTCGCCGCGGGCGGTGTCAGCTCGAGCCGCGTCGAAATCCTCGATCCGGCCAAGAGCTGCACCTCGCCGTCCGACTGCCTGCCGACCGAGGGCTGTTCACCCGACGGACTCTGCAAGCCCAAGGCGGACAACGGCGCGGCGTGCAGCGGCGCCACGTTCTGCAAGAGCGGCAACTGCGTCGACGGCGTGTGCTGCGACAAACCGTGTGCGGGGGCGTGCGAGGCGTGCACCGCGACGCTGAAGGGGAGCGGCGCTGACGGGGCGTGCGGCAACGTCGCGGTCGACACCGATCCGAAGTCGAAATGCCCTCTCGATCCGGGCTACCCCGTGTCGTGCAAGGCCGATGGCCTGTGCGACGGCGCGGGGGCGTGTCGCGCGTTCGCGAAGGCCAGCACGGCCTGCGGCACGACGACCTGCACGGACGGCAAGGTCAGTGGTCAGCTGTGCAACGGTGCGGGCACCTGCGCCGCGGCGACGGCGACCTCTTGTGGCGCCTACCGCTGCGACGCCACCGGCGTGGGGTGCCGGACCAAGTGCGCGACCGAGGCCGATTGCGCCGCGGATCACGTGTGCACGGGGGAGGCCTGCGTTCCCAAGGCGGGCAGCAAGGCCGACGGTCAGCCTTGCACCGACCCCTCCGCCTGCAAGAGCGGCCAGTGCGTGGACGGGGTGTGCTGCAACGTGGCGTGCACGGGCGCGTGTCAGGCCTGCGACGTGAAGGGCAAAGAGGGCACGTGCGCGGTGGTGGCTGGCCCGCCCCACGGCGCGAGGACCTGCGGCGTCGGGGTCTGCGCGGGGACCTGCGACGGCATCGACTCGCTCGCCTGCCGTTACCCGAAGGACGGAGAGACCTGCGGTGTCGGCGGTCGCTGCGCGAAGGGGCTCTGCGTCGAGGGAGACGCGGGGCTGCCGGACGGTGGGACCACCGACGGCGGCGCCGACGCGGCCGAGGCGCCGTCGGGTGCCGAGGGCGGATGTGGCTGCGTCACCGGACGAAGGGTCGACGCGCCATCGGCATTCGGTGTCGCGCTCCTGGCCGCGGTCGTGGGGCGACGTCGTCGTCGGAGGTGAACCCGCGTGTCGGCCACGCTGCGGCCGGTCACACCCGCCGATGCCGCTCCACCGGCGGGTGCGGGGCGAGGTCCTCGCCCAGGGTCGTGGGGAACCCGCGCCGGAGCAACACGAGCACCCCACCCGCCATCAGCAGGCTCGACGGCATCGCGGAGCCGACGCCGAGCGGTGCGATCGCGCACAGGAACACGATGGCCCCGATCGCGGCCACCTGCGCGAGGCGCCCGCGCAGCAGGAGGCCCAGCGCGACGAGCGCCTGCCCGAGCGCGATCGCGCACACCCACGCCGTGACGTGCCGGGCGAAGGGCCCGAGGATCAGCGCGCGGTAGTGGGTCGAGTCGGTGAGCGTCGCGAACGAGAGGTAGGCCGACGGGTCGACGAGCGCGGTACGCAGGTTGAACACGGCGGCGAGCCCGAACAGGGCGACGAAGCTCACCCGGGCCCAGATCGGCTTCTTCCAGGCGAGCACGGCGAGGAGCAACCCGAGCGCGATGCAGAGGAGGTGGGGGAGCAGGAGCTCTGGGCGGAGAGCCATGCTCGTCACGCTGCATACGGCGGGCCGTCGCGGCTCGGCCGTCTCTCTGGCCGAGGGCACCGCGCGCGAGAGGGCACCCCGTGCGCAGGTCGCAACCCCTGCGGCACCACCGGGGCGGCGCTGCTGCGCTAGCATGCCCCCGTGTCTCGGGACCGGATCGCGCGTCGTGACGTCGAGAGCTCGTCCGGCGCCGTCACGAGCGACGAGCTGGTGGTCGAGGAACCCCTCGAGATCCGCGTGGCCGGCGACACCGTGGCCGTGACCATGCGCACGCCGGGCGACGACCACGACCTGGTCCTCGGGTTCCTGTTCGCCGAGGGCGTGGTGCGGTCCCTCGCCGACGTCGGCACCATCACCCACTGCGGGCGCCCGGGCGACGAGGGCTACGGCAACGTGGTCGACGTGCTGCCGGGCCCCGGGGTCGTGCTGGTGGTGGACGGCGCGCGCCGCGGCACCCTCACCACCGCGTCGTGCGGCGTGTGCGGTCGGCGCACCATCGCCGATCTGATGGCGCGATGCCGGCCGGTGACCTCGGAGGCGAAGCTCCCTCGCGCCCTGGTCCACGGGGCGGCGGAGCGGCTCGCGGCGGCGCAGCTCGTGTTCGCCCGCACCGGCGGCCTGCACGGCGCGCTGCTGCTCGACGCGTCCGGCGCCACGCTCGCCGTGGCCGAGGACGTGGGCCGCCACAACGCGGTCGACAAGGTGATCGGCGCCGCCCTCCGCGCCGGCTCCCTCGCGCGCGCCGCGCTCCTCTTCGTCAGCGGCCGCACGAGCTTCGAGATCGTGCAGAAGGCCGCGGTCGCCGGCGTCCCCGCCATCGCCGGCGTCTCGGCGGCGAGCACGCTCGCGGTCGACCTCGCGCGCGAGATGGGCATCACGCTGGCCGGGTTCGTCCGCGGCGAGCGCGCCACGCTCTACGCACACCCCGAGCGACTCGCGCGCTAGCGCGGAGCGGCGCGCGCCTCTGCCGGCACTGCTAGCCTCGGGAGCATGCGGACGGGGCGGGCCATCAAGTGCAGCTGGTTGCTCGCGGTATCGGCCTGCGCTGCGCCGCCGACGCCGGCCACACCGACGGCGTCCACGAAGGTCCCGGTGACGGCGTGTCTCGTCTCCGCGCCCGCGCCGGCCGAGGAGGCCCTCGTCGCCGTCGAAGAGGGGGACGTCCTCGTCGCCGCGGTGGGAAGTCAGCCGGAGGACGTCGAGCTGCAGGCGACGATCCTGGAGGGCACGCCGAAGACCGCCGCGTGCACGCCGTTCGAGCCATCGCCGACCCGATTCCAGGCACGGCAGGATCTGGTCCCGGGAGCGGCCAAGAATGTTCAGGAGCCCAAGGGCACGGCCGACTTCGGCGTCTACTCGCCGGAGAAGAAAGAGCGGGAGACCGTGCACGCTTCCCTCGCGGGAAGCTGTGGGCGGGTTGCGGTGTACGAGTCGACCGCGACCAAGGTGCCGCTCACGACGGCCGAGGCGCGGACGCTGGCGTGCTCGGTCGACGCCATGATTCCGCTGATCGAGCACCATGTCCGGCCGCTGCCCGACGCCGACGGAGACGGATACGTCGACGTCCTGGTCGACGACGCGGTGCGAGCGATCCACGGCGACAGCCAGGAGGTCTACTTCGACGACTGCGTGCTCGGGACCACCTGCGGTGCCCCGTCGGAGAAGGTGCAGGCGTGGGGGCTCGGAGCGCTCGGAGCCGGGACCCGGCGGGCATACTACGTGAACGACTTCCTGCCCCGGAGCATCGCCCGGGAGCTGGTCCACCTCGCCCAGCTCGAGATCGTCCGGGCTGCGGGCGCGAAGCTCAGCGCGTTGATCCTGCCACCCCACTATCGCCAGGGCTTCGCGGAGTTCCTGCGCGCTGGATACGGCGTCGGTTCGGAGGACTACCGGCAGAGCGTCTCCGAGGCCTTGCGGAGCCCCACGCTGCGTCTGGCCGACGCCCAGGTCTTCGGTGGGTTGTTCGCGTGGCGGCTGTACGAGCGCTTCGGCCCCTCGATCGGCGCGAAGCTCGTGACGAACTACATCTGGCGCGCCACCCCGCCCCCTCCGCCCTTCGACGAAGCGCAGGAGTTGTCAGTGTTCTGTACAGAGCTGGCGCGAGACCCTCGTCACGTTCCTCGCTCGCTCGGCAGCGGCGCCGCTTGGCCGTGGGAATCCGTGCCCGTGACCGCGCTGACGAGCCGTCGGCACCTGTTCGCGGGATCCTGCACTGCGCTCCGCGCGAGCCACGCCGGGACCCTGCGCCTGCGCTGGACGCTGCCGCCCCCGAGGTTCACGCTCGTCCGTTCGAAGCCGTGAGCCCCGCGCCTACAGTTCCACCACGATCTTCCCCCGCGCGCGCTTCGTCTCGAGGGCGCGCACCGCGTCGACCGCGCGTTCGAACGGCACCACGCGATCGAGCGTGGCGCGCAGGAGCCCGCGGTCCACGAGGTCGGCGACGATGGCGAAGTCGACCGTGCGCGCGCGGACCAGCACCAGCGCCGCGTTCGGCGTGCTCCACCGCGTGCGCAGCTGGTCCCAGGCGATCCTCGCCGACGGCACCGTCGACACGTACGTGCCCCGCAGCACCGGCCGCACCTTGTCGAACGAGAGGTTGCCGTAGACGTCGAACACCACGTCGAACGGCCCGACACCCGAGAGCGCGCCGTCCTTCGCGAACGGCGGCGCCGCGTAGTCGAGCGTCTCGTCGGCGCCGAGCGAAGCGCAGAGCGCCCGGTTCCCCTCCGACGAAGTGGTGGTCACGTGTGCGCCGAGCCACTTGGCGATCGGCACCGCCAGCGTACCCACGCCGCCCGACGCGCCGTGGAGCAGCACACGCATCCCCGGGCCGACCCGCGCCAGATCGCGCAGCGCCTGCAGGGCCGTCGTGGCGGCGAGCGGCAACGCGGCCGCCGTGACCCACGAACCGGTCGGTGCGCGCGCGAGCTCCTCCGGGCGGCAGGCCATGTAGTCGGCGAGGGTGCCCCGCGTGGCCGTGAGCTCCTCGAGCGCCCCGAACACGCGCGCGCCGATCGCGTAGCCCGTCACCCCCACGCCGAGCGCCGCGACCTCGCCGGCGAAATCGAGGCCCACGCGCTTGGGGAACGAGAGACCGCTGATCGCCTTGAACCGACCCTTGCGCACGAGGGCGTCCTTCGGGTTGAGCGCGGCCGCCCGCACCCGCACGAGGAGCTCGCCGGGCCGCAGGCGCGGGACCGGGACCTCGCGCGAGACCAGGACCTCGAGGCCACCATACCGGTCGTACTCGAGCGCGCGCACCTCAGAGCTCCTCGGCGAGGGTGGTCAGTGCCGCACCGGCGGGCGCGTCCACCCGCACGGTGGCATGGGGATCCCCGCGCGACTCGCCGAGGTTCACGATGGCGATCGGCTGGCCGCGCTCCTTCGCGCGGAGCACGAAGCGGTAGCCGCTGAACACGGCGAGCGAGGAGCCCACGACCAGCAGCGCGTCGGCGGCGTCGACCCAGGAGAACGCGAGGTCGACCTTGGGGCGGGGGACGTTGTCGCCGAAGAACACGACGTCGGGCTTGAGCACGCCGCCGCAGCGCAGGCAGTCGGGCACGACGAACCGCTCGAGCAGCCCCTCCGCGATCTCGGCGTCGCCGTCGGGCGCCTGCTCGAGCGCGACCGGATCGAAGCCGGGGTTCTCCGCGAGGATGCGCGCCTGCACCTCGGCGCGCGGCCCGACCGCGCCGCAGCCGAGGCAGCGCACCTCCTCGAGCGCCCCGTGCAGCTCGACGACCCGCGCACTGCCCGCCCGCTGGTGCAGGCGGTCGACGTTCTGGGTGACGAGCCCGTCGACCACCCCCCGCCGCTCGAGCTCGACCAGGGCCCGGTGCCCCGCGTTGGGGCGGACGCCGGAGAACCGCGCCCAGCCCGCCGCGGCGCGCGCCCAGTAGCGGCGGCGCGCCGAGGAATCGGTGACGAATGCGCGGTGTTGGATCGGGTTGCGGGCGCGCGCCCGCGTGCCCGGGCCGCGGTAGTCGGGGATGCCCGACTCCGTGCTGATGCCCGCACCCGTGAGCACGGCCGTGCGACGCCCACGCAGCAACGCGACGAGGGCGGTGAGGTCGTCGCCCATGGTCGATCGCTAGCATGACCCTGGCGTCGCCGCCGGCCTCGACTACGTTGAGCACCGTGGTCGACAAGGACACGGACGCGTCCGAGCCCGTCGTTCGCCCCTCGCGGGACGAGCGGCGGTCGACCGCGCCGCCGTCCGCCTTCGGCGTGAGCCTCGAGGAGGTGGCCACCAAGGTGCGCGACGAGCTCTGGGGGCCCGTGCGCTCCCAGCGCTTCCAGCTCGCCATCTCCTTCCTCGCCACGGCCCTCCTGGCCGCGATCCACGCCGCGCGGGTCGGCACCCTGCGCGCCCGCGTGACCGCCGGGGTGGTCGTGTTCCTCGGGCTCGTCGTGCCGCCGCTCGTCGCCCGCCGCGCAGGCCGGCGCCTCGCGCGGTCCACCTCGGCAGATCGGAAGACACACGTC
>CAZUZY010000312.1:0-10538 GCA_964624885.1 uncultured Polyangiales bacterium
CCCTGCGCTGGCGGCCGAGGCCCACGCGGCCTCGCCGTTCGACGTGCCGGAGTTCGCCACCGACCCGGCGGAGACCATCGCGCCCCACCGGGTGATCGCCGACCTCGAGCGCGCGAGCCGCCCCGAGGACGTGTTCGTCACCGACATCGGCGAGCACATGCTGTTCGCGCTCCACTACCTCACCGCGGACCGGCCCGACCGGTTCGTCGTGCACCTCGGCCTCGGCTCGATGGGCTCGGGGATCGGCTCCGCGATCGGCCTCGCGCTCGGCGACCGCGCGCGGCGGGTGATCTGCGTGTGCGGCGACGGCGGCATGCAGATGGCGGGCATGGAGCTGCTCGTCGCGCGCAAGCACGGCCTGCGCGTGGTGCTCGCGGTGTTCAACGACGCTCGCTACAACATGGTGTTCCACGGCTACCGCCACACCTTCGGGCGCGAGGCTGCCTGGGACACGCCGCGCGTCGACTTCGCGGCCTGGGCGCGCGCGCTCGGGGTCGCCTCGGCCACCATCGAGCGGCCCGGGCAGATCACCACCGAGCTGCTCGACCGCCTCACCGCGGAGGGGCCCGCGGTGCTCGACGTCCGCCAGGACGCCAACGTGCGCATCCGCGGCGACGGCCGCATCGAGGCCATCGCCCAGATGTCGATGATGCACGCGAGGCAGCCGTGATCGCGCGCGACGTCGGGATCCTCGGCACGGGCCTGTGGGAGGGCGCGCCGGTGGGCAACGAGGCGTTCGCGTTCCTCGCCGAGCAACACGCGGCGGTGAAGGATCCGTTCCGCGGCGCGCGCGACGACGACGGCGCGGTGCACGTGGCGGGCATGGTGTTCCGCGGCGCGGACGACGCGCGCACCCTCGCCGCCCTCGAGCGCAGCTTCTCGGATCCGTACCGCGGCACGCGGCGCCGCCGCATCTTCCCGCGGGAGCTCCGCACCTCGGAGGCCGAGCTCGCCGCGGCGCGGGCTGCGCTGGCCGATGCGCGGCTCGAGCCGGGCGACGTCGACGCGATCCTCGTGCAGTCGTTCCTGCCCGACGAGATGCACCCCAAGAACGCCGCGCTCGTGGCGCAGGGCCTCGGGATCCGCCGCGCCGCCTGCTTCGAGGTCGACAGCATCTGCAACTCGGTGGTGACCCAGCTGAGCGTCGCCGCCGCGCAGGTGGCGGCGGGGTTCGCGCGCCACGTGCTCTGCGTGCAGTCGGTCGCCTACTCGCGGGTCACCGACCCGGGCGCGTCGTCCACCGTGCAAGAGGGAGACGGCGCGGGGGCCTTCGTGGTCGGCCCCTCCAAGGGCGCGAGCGTCGCGTTCTCGTTCCGCACCGACGGCCGGCTCCACGGCGCCATCCGCCTCGGCTGGGACGTGCCCACCGGCGCGCCCAAGCGTGCCTACTGGGAGCGCTCGCAGGAGCAGCTGCTGATTCGCTTCGACCCCGCGCTCCAGCCCGCCGTGATGGGTGAGCTGCGGCAGTACGCCCGCGAGGTGTGCAGCGAAGCGCTCGCCCGCGCGGAGCTCACGGTGGAGGAGCTCGACCTGTTCGTCTCGCACCAGCCCATGTCCTGGTACGCGGCGTTCATGGAGGACTCGCTCGGCCTCCGCGACGGCGTCTCGTTCGACACCTTCGAGGAGTACGGCAGCATCAACTCGGTCTCGCTCTCGGCCTCGCTCCACCACGCGCGACGGGCGGGCCGGGTGCGCGAGGGGAGCCGCGTGCTCCTGTTCGGGCCCGCCGCGGGGTACACGTACGCGGCCGCGGCGGTGCGCTGGGGGGCGCGGTGAAGCTCGACCACCTTACGGCGATCGTGGGCGATCGCGAGGGCGCGGCCGCGGCCCTCGCGCGGTTGCTCGGCGTCGAGCCGGCGCGCGTCGACCTGCCGGGGATGGCCATCGCCACCTTCGCGGTCGCGGGCGTGGAGCTGCACGTCAACGCCCCGACCGGGCCGGGCCCGGTGTCGGACGCGCTCGCCACGCGCGGCGTGCACCTGCACCACGTGGCCTTCGCCACCGAGGACCTCGAGCGCGAGATCCAGCGCGTGGAGCTGCTCGGCTTCCGGGTGCGCGGCGCGCCCATCGAGACCGCGCCGGGGCTCCGCGAGGTGTTCCTCGATCCGGCCACCACCGCCGGCGTCCTCGTGCAGCTCGTCGAGCGCACGGAGGCCGTCGACGCCGCGTCCCTGCGCGGCGACCCGATCGCCGCCCTCGCGCGGTCGGCGCTCCCCACCGACGACCCCACGACCCCTGGAGAGTGACCACGACTGAGACCGTGACCAGTTCCCGTGTGCGCTTCGAGTCAACCCGTACGTGAAGGAGGGATCATGTTTTTCCGCCCCCTATCGTCCTCGATCGTGCTCTTGATGCTCTCGGCGACCGGCTGCGCGGCGGAGGCCGTCGACGCCCCGCCTGTCGCGACGAGCGAGGAGGCCCTCACCGCGGGGGCGCCGAGCCTGCCCGCCGAGGTCGCGGCCCTGCTGCGGGGCGAGGCGCTGCCTGCGGGCGCGCTCGACAAGCTGCACACCATCGAGCACCAGGTCCCCGTGGGGCCGGGGCGCAAGATCCACCTCACCGAGACCTTCACGCTCCGCGCGTGGCTGCGGTGGCCGCACCGCGCGCTCTTGATGCTGCCGGGGCCGCTCACCCCGGGCGAGTTCTACCAGATCGACGCCGACGGCTACCGCGGTCGCGATCTCGTCGCTGCGCGCGGGATCTTCGCGATCACGGCCGACTTCGAGGGCACGGGCAAGAGCACGTTCCCGACCGACGGCAAGACGGTGACCCTCGACGGGCAGGCCGCGGCGATGCACCGCGTGGTCGAGTACCTGCGGCTCGTCCGCCTCACGCCGAAGGTCGACGTGCTCGGCGAGAGCTGGGGGGGGGGCGTCGCGGCGGAGCTCTGCGCGGACCGCATCCGCGTGCGCTCCTGCGTGATGGCCTCGATGCTCTACAAGACCGCCTCGCCGTTCGCCGACGCGAGCTTCCGCAGCCCCGCGTTCCGCGCGTTCCTCGACACGCTGCCGAACGGGTACTTCCCGACGGTGGCGCCGGTCTACGCGGGCCTGCTCGCGAGCTCGCCGCCCGCGGTGCAGACCTGGGCCAACGCCAACCTGCCCGGCACCTACACGACGCGGCCGCTCTACGACGTGTTCGACCTGCCGTTCTTCAGCCCCGGGGTCGCGCGCGCGCCCGGCCTGATCGTGCAGGGCGAGCTCGACCCCAACCAGGCGCTCTCCGACACGCTCGAGCTCGCGGCCGACTACGGCACGAGCGGCGCCGCCCTGCAGGTCATCGAGGGGGGCGGGCACATCCCGCGCATCGAGAGCCCGCCGAGCAACACGCGGTACTGGGCTTCGGTCCTCGGTTTCCTCGATCCCTGATCAGCGAAAGGTCGCGCATGTCGTATCAATCGATGCTTCTCGGGCGGCTCCACTTCGTGCGCTGGGGCACCCCCGTCATGGAGGACGTGGACCGGGTGCTGCGCGAGGTGCAGCGGGGCTTCTCCGCGCTCAAGCAGCCGCTCGTCGGCATCTCGCTCGTGCCCGCGGACGCCGAGCCGCCGCGGGACGACGTGCGCGCCGCCATGGTGCGCAACATGGACGAGCTCCTCCGCTGCAACGAGCGGCTCTACTTCGTGATGGAGGGCTCGGGGTTCCGGCACAGCGTGATGCGCAGCGTCCTCGCGGGCCTCCTGCTCGTGGGCGGCAAGCGCGGCCGGGTCGCCGTGCACGACGACCTCAACACCGCGGTCGCGCTGGTGGCCCCCCAGGTGGGCCACAGCGCGTCCGAGATCCTGATGACGGGGCGCCTGCACGGCGTCGTGTCGGCCGAGCGGGTCGCTGGGTGAGCGGCATGGCGACCAAGCCCCTCGACACGAGCAAGGACCAGGACCGGGTCTGTCGACGCTGCAACGAGCCCGACAGCGGCCACGACTCCGCCTTCGACGCCATCCGCGACGGCTGGCGGCTCCTCCGCCCCGGCGACCCGGCGACGCCCGCCCAGCACGCGCCGCTCACGGCCAACGGCGCGTTCGCCTGGCTCTGCCCCAAGTGCTACCGGTCGGGGCGCCCCCCGGCCAAGGGTCCACCGCCGACCTGAGCGAACCCTCCGCGAACCCTCCTGGCGTCGAGGTGGCTCCCATCGCCGATGCTGCAGGACAACGCCCTCTGGATCGCGCTCGCGGCCGCCGCCGTCGTTTTCTTCGTCACCCAGCGCATGGGCAAGGTCGACCCGGCCGAGGCCCGGCGGCTGGTCGCCGAGGGCGCGCTGTTGCTCGACGTCCGCTCGGGCGGTGAGTTCGCCGGTGGGCACCTGCCGGGCGCGATCAACGTGCCGGTCGACCAGGTGGCCGCCCGCGCGGACGAGCTCGCCAAGAAGGGCAAGCCGGTGGTGGTCTACTGCGCGAGCGGGATGAGGAGTGGCTCGGCCGCGCGCACGCTGAAGGCGAAGGGCCTCTCGGTGGTCGACCTCGGCAGCATGTCGCGGTGGTGACGAACGCAGCTGCTAGGCTCGCGCGGTGACACCGATCCGGCGCGACCCGCGGCTGCACGGCCTGTCCCACGAGCACCACCACGCGCTCGTGCTCGTGCGCACGCTGCGCAAGGCGGTGGCCGACCCCTCGCGCCTCGAGACCGCCCGCGAGCAGCTCGGCCGCGCGTTCGTCGAGACGCTCGAGCCGCACTTCCTCGTCGAGGAGCGTCTGCTCTTGCCGGGGCTGGCCGCGGCGGGCGAGAACGCGCTCGTGCGGCGCACCGAGGCCGACCACGCGTTCCTGCGGGCCCAGGCCGGCGCGCGCACCACGGAGGCCCTCGCCGCGTTCGCCGACCGGCTCGAGGCGCACGTCCGGTTCGAGGAGCGCGAGCTGTTCGGGGCCGCCGAGCGCACCCTGGACGAGGCCACGCTGGCGGCGCTCGCGGAGCACCGGGCAACGACGGGTTGCAGCGTCAAGTGACAGGGCGACGGCGCAGCTTCCAGGTGAGCCACACCAGCGCGAGGAAGCCGAGGAACCCGAGGACCCAGCCCCACGGTGGCAGCGCCTTGAGCCAGTCGAACACCCGCTGCCCGAAGAAGCTCGTCAGGAACAGCGGCACCGCGTAGCCCACGGCCGAGCCCCACAGGTGGGTCGAGAAGCTCACCCGCGACACGCCGAAGAACGCGTGCAGGAACGGCGACATCCAGAACACGAAGCGCAGGGTCACCACGGTGCCGAACGCGCGCTGCTCGAGCGCCTCGTCGTAGGCGCGGAACTTCGCGGGGATGCGCGCGGCCACCCACTCGCGCGCGACGAACCGCGCGAACACGAACCCGGCCACGCTCGCCGTGCACGAGCCGACCATCGAGAGCGCGAAGGCGATCGGCCACGGCCAGATCAGCGGGGCGACCAGCACGAACACCGTGCCCGGCAGCCCGAACGGCTGGAACAGCGTGTACGTGGTGAGGAACGCGAAGTACCCCCACCCGCCGAGGCCGAGCAGCGTCTCCTTCATGCGCGCGACGTCGGAGAAGCGTGTGAACACGCCGAGCCGCTGCGCCACCACGAGGAGGAGCACCGCGAGCAGGAGCGCAAGGAGACGCTTGCGCATCGAGGGAGGCTAGCAGCTCGCGGCGCCCACGCGTCAGGGGCTCAGACGGTTGAGCATGCGCGCGAAGGGGATGGTCTCGCGCACGTGGTGGAGGCCGCAGCACCACGCGACCGTGCGCTCGATGCCGAGGCCGAAGCCGGCGTGCGGGAAGCTGCCGTAGCGGCGCAGGTCGAGGTACCACTCGAACGCCTCCATCGGGAGCTTGTGGTGGGTGATGGCGGCCTCGAGGGTGGCGAGGTCGTCCTCGCGCTGCCCGCCGCCGATGATCTCGCCGTACCCCTCCGGGGCGAGCACGTCCATGTTCAGGGCGAGGCTCGGGTCGGCCGGGTCGCGCTTGAAGTAGAACGCCTTGAGGTCCATCGGGTAGCGGTGGACGATCACCGGCCGGTCGAACTGCGAGGAGATGACCGTCTCCTCGTCGCCGCCGAAGTCGTCGCCCACCTTGGCCTCGGGGTGGCCGTTCTTCTGCAGGATCTCGATCGCCTGGTGGTAGGTGATGCGCGGGAACGGGGCGAGCACCTTCTCGAGCTTGCTCGTGTCGCGCTCGAGGATGGCGAGCTCCTCCTTGCGGGTCTCGAGGACGCGCTGGACGATGAAGGCGAGGAACTGCTCGGCGAGCTCCATGTCGCCCGCGAGGTCCATGAAGGCGACCTCGGGCTCGACCATCCAGAACTCGGCGAGGTGGCGCCGGGTCTTGCTCTTCTCGGCGCGGAACGTGGGGCCGAAGCAGTAGGCCTTGCCGACGGCGGCCGCGGCGGCCTCCATGTAGAGCTGGCCCGACTGCGTCAGATAGGCCTTCTCGCCGTGGTAGTCGGTCTCGAACAGGTTGCTCGTGCCCTCGCACGCGTTGGGCGTGAAGATCGGCGCGTCGACCAGGGTGAACCCGCGGCCGTCGAAGAAGTCGCGCACCGCCTTGACGATGGTGGCGCGCACCTTGAGCGTGGCGTTCTGCTTGGACGAGCGGAGCCAGAGGTGGCGGTTGTCCATGAGGAACTCGACGCCGTGCTCCTTGAGGCCGATCGGGTACTCGCGGGCCGGGCCGGCCAGCACCTCGACGTGGCTCACCTGGATCTCGTAGACGCCGGGCTTCTTGGGGTTCTCGCCCACCGTGCCGCGGACGAGCACGCTCGACTCCTGCTGGATGCCGCCCGCGCGCTCGAACAGCTCGGGGGTCACGTTGCCCTTGAAGACCACGCACTGGACCGCGCCGGTGCCGTCGCGCACCTCGAGGAAGTGGAGCTTGCCGCTCGAGCGCAGGTGGTTGCGCCAGCCGCGGATCTCGACCTCCTTTCCGACGTGGGACGAGAGCTCGGCGATCCAGGGGCGGGCGAGGCTTTCCGACATGCGCGCACGGGTAGCGCAGGCGGCGCCGCGCGACACGGGGTCTCGCGGGTCGGCCCGATCGGGATGCCGTCGGCTAGACCTGGGCCGCGGTCGCCAGCGCGTCGACCACCGCCCGGAGCTCGACGGCGAGCGGGTGCGTGGACAGGCCGGCGTCGCAGAGAGCGGCGATCTTCCGGTAGTAGTCCACCGAGGGCCCGGGGCCCCGCTTGAAGCGCGAGAAGGCCACCTCGGTGCCGTGCGCCCGCACGTCGTCGAGGGTCTCCGAGGCGTTGTGGATGGCGTCGGCCGCCTTGAGCGCGAGCACCTCGACCGGGGCCTCGGCCAGGTGCGCCAGCTGCTCTGCCTTGCGCACCTCCCACGAGCGCTCGACGCCGCCCTCCGACTTGGTCTCGGTGACCGCGCGGACGAGCGCCACCACCTCGGCGCCCACCGCGTCGAGCAGCTCCTGCTCCGAGACCTCCGTGTCCTCGAGCACGTCGTGCAGCAGGCCCGCGAGGACCAGATCCTCCGAGAATCCGTGGCGATCGAGGATGCGCGCCACGTGCACCGGGTGGGTGACGTACGGCACGTCCTTGCCCTTGCGGACCTGGTCTCGATGCGCGCGCGCGGCGATGCCGAGCGCACGCGCGTAACGCTCCGAGTAGCTCATCCCGGGATTTTACCCCTTCACGCCGCCCGCGGTCACGCCGCTGACGATGTGTCGCTGCGCAAGGTAGAACAGGGCCATCACCGGCACCGAGACCACGATGGCGCCGGCCGCGAACGTGCCCCAGGAGGCGCCGTGCTCGCCGACGTAGCGCTGGAGGGCGACGGGGAGCGTGAAGGCGTCCTCGCGTGACATCAGGGTGGCCGCGAGGATGAACTCGTTCCACGCGCTCATGAACGCGAAGAGAGCGGTCACCGCGAGGCTCGGGCGCGCCGCGGGCAGCGCCACGCGGAGGAACGCCTGCAGCCGGGTCGCGCCGTCGACCAGCGCGGCCTCCTCGAGGTCGATCGGCACCGCCTCGAACGCCGACCGCAGCTGCACGACGCAGAACGGCACCGCGGTGGTCGCGTACACGAGGACGAGGCCAGCGCGCGCGTCGAGCAAGTGCAGCTTCTCGAGCAGGAGGTAGAGCGGCACCAGGGTGGCCACGCCGGGGAACATCTGGGTCGCCATCAAGAGCCACACCCCGCGCTCCTTGCCGACGAACCGGAACCGGGCGAGCGCGTAGGCCGCGGGGGTGGCGATGGCGACGCCCACCACCGCCGTCGCGCCGCTCACCAGCAGCGAAGAGGCGAGCTGGCGACCGAACAGCCAGCGCCCGGCCGCGTCGTGGGTGTTCACGAAGGTGCGGAAGTTGTCGAGCGACGGCGCGGTGGGGATGGGCAGCGCGCGCGCGGTCGGCGCGCCCGCCGGCGACACCGCGAGCGAGACGACCCACAGCACCGGGTAGAGCGCCACGAGCACCGCCAGCACGAGCGCGGCGTGCACCAGCAGCTCGGTGCCGAGCGAGCGGCGGCCGCCGGTCTCGTCGAGCGGCTGGCTCACGACGAGGCCTCCGAGAGGCGGCGCAGGCCACGGTGGACGAACACGAGCACGAAGAAGATGAGCACCGCGTACGCGGACGCGTAGCCGTACTGCGCCTGGCGGGTGAACGCCCAGCGGTAGGCCTCGCTCACCAGGATCTCGGTGCGCCCGTCGGGCTCGCCGCCCGAGACGAGGAACACCACGTTGAACATGTTGAAGGTCCACACCGCGCCGAGCACGACGCTCGGCAGCAGCAGCGGGCGGAGCAGGGGGAGGGTGACCAGGCGGAACCGCTGGAAGCGCGTGGCGCCGTCCACCTCGGCGGCCTCGAGCACCTCGCGGGGGATCGCCGCCAGCGCGCCGAGGGTCACCACCATCATGAACGGGAAGCCGAGCCACACGTTGGTCGCGACGTTGGCCGCGAACGCGGTGGAGAACTTGGAGAACCAGGCCACGGGCGCGACGCCCAGCGCCGAGAGGATGGCGTTCACCGCGCCGAGTTGCCGGTGGAACATGCCCTTCCACGCGAGCGCGGACACGTACGAGGGCACCGCCCACGGCACGATGAGGAGCACGCGGTAGAGCCCGCGCAGGCGCAGCGCGGGGCGCGAGAGCAGGAGGGCGAGCGCGAGCCCGAGGCCCACGTGCAGCGTGATGTTGCACACCGTCCAGAGCACGGTGACCAGGAGCACCGCATAGAACGACCCGGAGGCGAGGAGCGGCCCGCCGCGGGCGGTGAGGATCTCGAGGTAGTTGCCGAGGCCGACGTAGCGCATGCCGTCGGCGCGCCCCGCGAACAGCGAGGTGGTGGCGCCGAGCACCAGCGGCACCCCGACGAGCAGGCCCACGATCACCACCGCGTGGGCGAGGTACGCGTAGGCGGGCAGCGAGCGGCGGACCTCGGCGCGGAACGAGACGTCCTTGGCAGCACGCACCGCGCGGACCGCGAACAGGAGGCCGAGCGCGCCGACCACGAAGAGCAGCGGGCGCGGGTCGCGGGTGGGGGGCAGGGGGCGCGTGACGTCGGCGAAGCGGTGGGCCGCCTCGTCCATCGCCGCGCGCGGGCCGAGGTCGCCGCGCAGCACCTTCTGGATGGCGCGCGAGGTGGGCTCCCACGCGGCGCGCATGGCGGCGCTGGTGGGCATGGGGATCGCATCGCGCGCGGCGAGCGCGAACCCGGCGAGCAGCGGGTCCTTCGCGAGGTCCGGGTCGTCCCAGGCGCTCCTCGTCGCCACGACCTGACGGCCGACCTTGGCGCGCACGATCGCCGCGTCGCGCGAGACGAGGTGCGCGAGCAGCGCGCGCCCGAGCTCGGGGCTCCGCGCGTTCCGCGCGAGGACGGCCGCCTCGACGGTGAGGTAGGGCCGAGCCGGCGCGCCACCCTCGTGCACGGGCGGGATCGGCACCACGCGGTGGCCGAGCCCCGCGGGCAGCTCGGCGGCGAGCCAGGGGCCGCTGATCGCCGCGCCGGCCTGCTTGTCGGCGAACAGCTGGGTGACGAGGGCACCGCTCGCCTCCTCGGGGATCGCACCGCGCTTCACCGCGGCGAGCACCCACGCGAGCGACGGCTCGGCCGGGCCGTCGGCGAATGCATAACGAGGTGATGCACCGCTCTCGTCGAGGATCTTTCCCCCGAAGGCGTGCAGCAGCGGGGCGTGGCCGTAGGCGCTCTGGGCCTCGAAGGCGAGCTTCTGGGTGCGCAGCAGCGCGTCGAGCGAGGTGGGGGTCGGCACCCCCGCGTGCAGGTAGAGCGCGAGGCACTTGAGCGCGAGCGGCGCCCCGAGCGGCACGCCCTTGGGGCTCACCGCGGCGAGCGCGGAGGCGTCGAACAGCGCCGGATCGAGCGGACCGAGCGGGGTGACCAGGCCCTTGTCGAGGAAGTCGACCAGCCGCTCGTGGGCGTCGAGGAACACGTCGGGCCCGTGGCCGTGCGGGATCGCCGCCTCGAGCTTGCTCGCGTACGCGTCGAACGGGAGCGCCAGCACCTCGACCACCTCGCCGGGGTGGGCGCGGCGGAACTCCTCCACCACCTGGTCGAGCGCTTGCTGCTCGGCGCCGCGGTACGCGTGCCACAGCACGACGGCCTGCGCGGGGCGCGCGAGGCCGAGCACCAC
>CAZUZY010000313.1:0-10492 GCA_964624885.1 uncultured Polyangiales bacterium
GGCTCGCGCGCTCCGCCGCGTCGCCCTCGTCGAGGCCGACGGCCGCGGGCGGTGCCAGGCGCTGCGCGAAGAGCGCGATGCCGATGCCCACGAGCGCGAGCGCGAGGCCGAGCCCGGGTGCGGGTGCGATGGGGCTCGAGAGATCGATCGAGGCGTTGGGCCCGGAGGTCATGGCCTTCGGGTCGAACCACCCGAAGAACGTGCCCGGGACGAGCCGTGACAGCCCCCACGCCGCGAGCGCGACGCCCGCGGTGGTGGCGACGATCCACGGCAGGCGGCTCACGATGGAGGGCCTCGCCTCGTCTTCGCCGCGCGCCTTGCCGAGCATGTCGTCGAGGAACAGGCCGGTGAGCAGCGCCGCCGGCGGGACGGCCGGGAAGACGTAGTGGTGGAACTTGGTCTTCATGTAGGTGAAGAGGCCCCACGAGAAGACGAACCACATCACGAGGAACGTGGAGACGTCGCGCCGACGCTCGTCCTCGACGGTGAGCACCGCCGCCTTCTGACCCCAGCGCTGGCGCATCCACCAGACGAGGCCGGCCGGCACGAGCCCCGTCCACGGGAACATGCCGTAGCCGAGCTGCCAGATGTAGTAGCGGATGCTGACGTCGTCGCCGGTGTTGGTGTCGTGCACGTGGTCGAGCGCGCGCTTGACCATGTGGTGGATGAACAGCTGCTGGAAGAACTCGTCTCCCATGCGGATGTAGTTGGCGATGAACCAGGGCGCGGCGACGGTGGCGAGCACGAGGAGCCCGCTGAACAGCTCGAGCCGCAGGATGTCCTTCCACTTGCGCGCGGTCACCACGTAGACGCCCGCGACGGCGATGGGGAGCACGAAGCCCGCGACGCCCTTGCCCATGGTCGAGACGCTGGCGAACACCCAGGCGACCAGGAAGCACAGGCGCGAGATCCGCCGCTCGTTGCGGTTCCAGGCGACGAGCAGGCCGAGCGCGGCGAGCCAGATGAGCCCCTGCAGCGCTGGCTGCACCTCCGGGTGCGCGTAGCGCTGCACGTCGCACGGCCACTTGCCCATGCGCATGAGCCGCTCGAAGGAGTCGCCGGTGGTGGGCGACATCCAGCACTCGAGGCCGGAACCGGTCTTGAACGAGTCCTTGTGCGGCTCGAAGCCCCACCCGGCGAGCGGGCCGCCCTCGGAGAGCAGCGTGAAATTGCGCGAGACCAGGTAGAACACCTGCGGCAGCGCGAGCACCAGGATGATGCCGACCGCGAGGTGGAACGCGCTCACGGTCAGGGTGCGCTTGCCGAACCGGATCGTGGTGCCCTCGACGGTCTTGTCGTCGTCGGTGGTGAGGCCGATGATCAGCAGGCACATCGCCGCGGTCAGCGACGCCACGAACGGCATGTCGGTGATCGACTGGTGCGAGAGCATGTTCCAGTACGCCATGGTCGAGAGCACCATGGCGCTGAGCAGGCCCGCGCGGCGGCCGCGGATCTGGGCGATCGCGCGGTAGGCGAGGTAGAGCGCGACGACCGACAGCGCGAGCGAAGGAAGGCGGACGATCCACTCGGGGTGCTGCAGCTCGCCGCCGATCTCCTTGGGGGCGATCATCTTGTCGGGCCGGAAGCCCACGCCGAACGTGGCCATCACGAGCGCCTGCACCCAGAAGTCGAGGATCGGCTTGCTGGTGAAGAAGCCCTCCTCCGCCCACCAGATGGTGATCCAGTCGTCGCGCGCGAGGATCTCGCGGCTGACCTCGCCGTAGTGGGTCTCCCACGGGTCGACGAGCGAGTGCGCGCCGAGGGTGGGCAGGTAGAGGATGCAGCAGAAGACGATGAGCCAGAAGCCCTCGCGCTCCTGCAGCGGGCGCGACTCGTCGTCGACGAGGCCGAGCGCCGCGAGCGTGCGGAAGCCGAGCGCGCACACCGCGACCCAGCCCACCATCACCGCGAGGCCGGAGGCCCAGCCCACCGCCGTGCCCATCAGGTACATGGTGGCGACGAGCGCAACGAACGTGGCGAGCGCGGGGCGCAGGGCCGCCGTGCCGTCGACGATCCCCTTGCGCACGCGCGCCGGCGGGAGGGTGGCGACGCCGAACTCCCCCTTCTCCGGCAGGCCGCGCCGCCAGGGGAGGTGGTCCTCGAACGAGCCGATGATGTCGAGCACGCCGAAGGCGGCGAGGAGCACGAACACGAAGCCGACCGGGACGCCCCAGCGCCACTGCACGTCGCGCGACATGATGAGGATCGGCACGAGGGCGCCGATGGCGAACGTGACGAGACCGCGCTTGAGCTGCAGGGCGTGCCCGCCGCGGAGGAACGCCATGGGCGCCTCTTCGGCCGCCGTGCCCGCGTCGGCGGTGGCATCCGGCTCGCTGCTCTCGGGCTCGTCGGCGGGCTCGTCGCTCGCTTTCGACGCGTCGCTCGGCGGCGCGGCTTCCTTCGTCTCCTCGGCATCCTCGGCCGCGGGCTCTTCCGAGGCCCCGGCAGACGCCGCGGGCGAGTCGGCCCCGGCAGGCGAGTCCGGCGCGTCGCCCGGGGAGGCTTCCGGGGAGGCTTCCGGGGAGGCTTCCGGGGAGGCTTCCTTGGAAGCGCCCTCGGGAGCCTCCTCGGACGCAGCGGATTCCTTGGTCTCTTTGGATTCGGATTCGGACATGGGGATAAAAGGAAGCGGCGGGCGACGGGCCGCGGCCGGCGGTTCTCCCGCGGCGCCCGCGGCGGGGCAAGGGGTGAATCCGGAAGGGGATGGGGCACCAACGCTCGGGTTGCCGACCCCGTTCCCTCCCGGCAAGGTGCTGGAATGAGCGTGATTCTCGGGCTCTTCGTGGGCGGACGGGGCACCCGGATGGGGGGCGTGGACAAGAGCGCGCTGCCGACCCCCGCGGGCCCGAGCATCCTCGAGCGCACCGTCTCGCTCGCGGAGGGGCTCGGCCTCCGGGTCTTCCTCGTGGGCGACGGAGCGCCGCACGCCCACCTCCCGCGCCTCGTCGACACGCCGACCGGCGTGGGCCCGCTCGGGGGGCTCGCGGCGTTGCTCGCGGAAGCCGGCGAAGGACATGCCCTCGCCCTCGCGTGCGACATGCCGTTCGTCGCCGAGGCGGACCTCGCCGCGCTCGTCGCCTCACCGTCCTCCGCGACCGTGCTGGCCGCGCGCACCGGCGAGCACTGGGAGCCGCTGTTCGCGCGCTACCACGCGCCGCGTGCCCGCCCCATCGTGGCGGCGCTCCTCGCCGAAGGGCGTCGCGCGCTGTCGGCAGTGGTCGAGCGCGCGGGCGCCGAGGTGTTCACGCCGACCGATCCGCGCACCGTGCTCGACTGGGACACGCCCGAGGATCGCGCGCGCTAGGGATCGATGCCCCGCTCCTTGCGAGCCAGGAGACACCGCGGATCGCCCGGCATCAGGAGCCGGCAGCCCTTGGGCCGCAGCGCGTAGATCGAGCAGGTGGCGCGCACGCCGAGCTTGCCGCGCAGCGCGACGCAGCGCCCCGTCTCGCGCTCGAGTCGCAGGTGGGGCACGCCGTCCGGGTCGAGCACGACGAGCTTCTTGCGTAGATCCTTCTTCTCGAGCAGTGGCGTGTCGCGCACCTCGAGGTACCAGAGGTATCCCTCCTGCCGGTTCTCGTCGGGGTTCACGCAGCAAGCGCCGCACGCCACGCAATCGTACTTCGCTGCGATGCCGGTCACTGGCGGACGATCCCGAGGAACGACTCGAGCATGTGGTAGGTGAGCCCCCACACGACGCGCTCGCCGAGCTTGTGACCGGGGAGCTCGAGGCTGCGGCCCTCGTACACGTAGGGGAACGACGTGCGCAGCGTGCCGGCGGCGATCGGCGCGAGATCGGCCCAGATCGTCTCGGCGACCTCGTGGTTCGGCGCGAGCACCGGCGTGCCGCGCTCGAGCAGGAACACGTGCGGAGAGATGGTGAGCCCCACGCGCTTGCCGCGGGCCATCGCGGGCAGATCGGGCAGCGGCCCGAGCGAGACGGCGTGCTGGTCGAGCGCGAGGCCGATCTCCTCGCGGGTCTCGCGGACCGCGGTGGCGTGCGCGTCGCGGTCCTCCGGATCCATGCGCCCCCCCGGGAACGCCATGTGCCCCGACCACGGGTCGCGCGGGTCCTCGGCGCGCCGGATGAAGAGGATCTCGGTGCTCTCGTCGCGGGGACGCAGGATGAGCGCGACCGCGGCCCGTGCCTCGCCCTCGGGCACGGGATCGTTCGCCGGGCCTTCACGCCCGGAGAAGGCCTGGAGCCGCTCGCGCACCAGGGACAGTCGCATGCCACTTGGATGCTAGTACGGCCGCGCTGGGTACGCGTCGCCGATCCGGAGCGGAGGCGGGAGTGACCGAGCGGATCAGGGGCACCCACTCGGCGGTGGCGGCGGCTCGACGGCCCCCGGAACGGGCGCCCCGGTCGGCAGCGCGTGGAAGCCGAGGCCGATGGACATCGCATCGCAGGTCTTCGCCGGGTCCTGCAGCGAGGGTGCTCCCGACACCAGATCCACCGACTGGCTCAGGGTCGCGACGACCTGGTCGAAGGTCGCGTTGCCCGGACAGATGCCGGTCGCCTTCAGCGCGGGGGTGAGCGCCGTGAGGAGCTTCACGCTCGCGCTCCCCCCACCGAGGACGCCCTTGCCGTCCGCGAGGCCGAAGGTGACGAGCGCGCCTTCCAGCGGCACCTCGACGGCACTCGTCAGCACGATCGGCAACGCGAACGCGGTGCCACCGCTGACCCACGTGCCCTTGCTCGTGTAGCCGTTCGGGAAGGCCACCTCCGCGCGCACGGGCCAGTGGTCCGCGGTCGTGAACGTGGGCACGCCGGGGTGCCGGCGTCCGAGGTAGAGGCGGCCCGGTACCTTCGCGTCGTCGTCGCCACCGAGATCGTCGAGCACGAGCACCCAGGTCCACTCGCCGGTGAGCACCTGGGAGTTGACCTGTTGCTCGAAGTCCGACTTGAGCGACTTCATGACGGACATGAGCTGGGCGCCGAAGTTGTTGTCGATGCCGCCGTCTCCGTCCGTCGCGACCCCGCTCGGAGACCCAGCCACGCGCCGGCAGACGTTGGTGCTCGTCTTGCTGTCCGCGGTGCTCGTGACCCGGCCGTCGAGGTCGAACCCGAACGACCGCCACGCCGTCGACGAGACCTTCAGAGAGCGATCGTTCGTGCCGAGGAAGACCCGGTCCGCGGCGAACGACGCGGACGCGCCGGGCTTGTCGATCGGCGGACGCTCGGGCACGCCCGGCAAAGTGCCGGTCGGGGGCGTGGTCGGCGTGGTGGTCGGCGTCGTGGTCGGCGTCGTGGTGGGGGTGGTCGTGGGTGTCGTCGTGGTCGACGTCGTGGTGGGCGAAGGCCCCGCGTCAGCGTCGGCCTGCACCGAGCCACCGCAGCCGACGGGCACACCGAACACGAGGCCGAGGAAAGCGACCGGGACGAGGACACGGCGGGTACGAGGGTTCATGGCGCCGGCTGTGTGCAATCGCTGAGCCAGCCGTGCCTCGCTCAGACCCTCGCGATGGCCGCGCGAATCGCGGGCGGTGACCCGCCCCTGTGCGCGCCTGTGCCCACCTCGACCGAGCACCGTGGCCCACAACGTTGGCAGCTCACCGCTTGCGGGTGCGCACCAGCAACCCGAGCGCGAGCAGGGCCCACGGCCAGGCCGACGGCGCGCGGGGTGTCGTGCGACAACCGCAGCCACTCTCGGCCGCCGGCGGTGGCGGATCCGCGACGTACGGCCCGACGACGAGGGCCAGGCTCGCGCCGCGCAGGTAGCCGTCGGCGTCGAGCACCTCGACGCGCACCACACGTTTCGACTCGGCGCCGACGGTGAGCTGCTGCGTGGTGGTCGTCGACCACTCGGTGTCCACCTTGCCGTCGTCGTCGAGATCCCACCGCACCTTCGATCCGGGGGCGTCGTCGTCGATCTGCGCGGTCAGCGTGATCGGTCGCCCGACCTGCGGACTGTCCGAGACCGAGAGGCGCACGACCGGCGGGCTCCCCACCTTGCGTGGGACGCCGAGCGCGGCGGCGAGATCGAGCTTGCCCTTGCCCCACTTGGTGGCGTCGTCGGTGACGAAGGCGTCCTTGCGCGTGTGATCGAGCAGCGCGGCCTGGAGCGCCGCCCCCGAGAGCTCGGGATGGACTTGCTTGATCAGGGCGAGGGCCGCAGTGACGTGCGGCCCCGCGCCCGAGGTGCCGCCGAACGGCTCGTAGAGGACGTCGGCGAGCTGGGCGAGCTTGCCCGGCGCCGCGGTGGAGAGGGGGTTGTCGGGCGCCGCGAGATCGATGCCGGCGATGCCGTCGAGCCTCGGCCCCAGCGACGAGTATCCGGCGAGCTCGCCCTGCTTGCCGAACGGCCGGTACTCCTTCTCGCCGTGCAGCACGTAGGCCGCGACCGTGAGCCCCTTGTCGTTGGTGGCCGGGTGGCAGATCGTGCGACTCGGGGTGTTCTTGTCGAACACGAACCCGTAGGCCCACGAGTTGTAGGCGTCCGACGCGTAGGCGTCGATCTCGGTCGCAACGTCGGTCTCGAGCGAGAGCGCCCAGTCACCCGAAGGCAGCGGCAGCGTGCCGGTGTCGGTGTAGCGATAGAGCTGCAGGTGGATCTGGTGCGTGCCGCGCGGGCTCGTCTCGCGGACCACGTTCAGGTAGCGGTCCTCGCCGACCGGCGTGAAGTCGCCCGTCGAGTCGGCCGGGATGTCGAGGCTCGCGCCGCCCGGCAGGAGCAGCTTGCCGGTGAGCTTGGCGGCGCCCCGGTGCAGGACGGTGAGGGCGATGTAGGGGCTGCCACGGAAGTAGGTGTCCGTGCGCAGCGCGAGGTCGGTCTTGCCGACCGGCAGGCTCACGGTGCGGTGCTTGAAGCCGGTCGAGAGGTTGCCCGCTGGATCGACCACGGCGATGCCCTTGTCCACCGCGGCGTCGAGCAGCTTCTCCTCCTCGCTCGAGCCGTCGAGCGGGTAGCCCGTGTAGGGCGCGTACTCGGTGAGGATGATGTCGGCCTTCTGGTCGATGGCCCACTGCACCGAGCCGAGCGTGCCGGTCGGGTCACGACCGCTGTAGCCGACCGTGAGCAGATCCGCGCCCGGCGCGAGGCCGAGGAGCCGCGTGCGGTCGGGGACGCCGCCGACGAGGATGCCGGCGACGCCCGTGCCGTGGCCGATGTCCGAGAGGGTCGTGTCGGTCTTGGTGACCGCCTTGCCGTAGTCGAGGATGCCGTACGGGCTCGCGCCACGCGTGTAGTTGCGGCTGCCGCGCGCCATCACGATCTTGCTGGTGCCGAGGCGCAGGAGCTTCTCGGTGGGCGCGATCACGCCGTCGCCGTCGACGTCGTCCGCGACGAACACCGGCTCGCCGTACGCCGGCGTGGCCTCGTCGAAGCCCGCGCCGAAGTCGCGCTTCCCGTTGCCGTCGCTGTCCAGGTAGAGGTAGTCGAGCGCTGGATCGAGCCTCGCGTGGGCGATGCCGCTCGCGGTGAGCACGTGCAGCACCTCGCCGGCCTCGATCGTCCCCGAGCCGTCGAGATCGACCCCGTCGACGTCGGGCGTGAACGCGCCGTCGCCGTTCACGTCCACCCACGGGAAGCGCCCCGCGTCGGGCTTGAAGAACGCGGGGTGGAACACGAAGCAGCCGCTGTCGATGTCGACGATGCGCACACCCTTGCCGTCGAGCAGCGTGCCGTCCTTGGCGCGGAACGAGCGGCGCACCGCGTCCACGCCGGTCTCGAGGGCCGAGCCGTCGAGCGGACGCGGCACCTCGCGCGGGAGGTCGATCTCGACGCGGGCGACGGTCGGATCCGCCGAGAGGGCGGCCACGCCGACGGCCGACACCTTGGCTCCGTAGACCCCGCTCGCGTAGGGCGCGGCGCCGCGCTCCCACTCGATCCCGCGCGTCGCGAGCGCGCCGATCCGTGTGTCGTCGGGGGGCGCGGTGAAGCGGATGGTGACCGGCAACACCCCGTCGCGCTCGAGCCGCTCGCTCGGTCGATACCCCGGCGCGGTCTTGCCGAAGCGCGCGCGGAACGCGAGGACGGCCCGGAGGTTGGGGTCGATCTTGGCGCGGGCGGGCGGGGGCGCGACCGGGGTCGTCGAGGCAGGGCCCGGCGCGCCGGTCGGCCCGGTGGAGCCCCCGAGCGGATCCGCGGGCGCCGCGGTGACCGTTGGACCGACGAGGGTGGAGGTGACGACGACGAGGGCGAGGGCGGAGGGGCGGAGGGACATCGGGCGGCCGGCCACTAGCAAACCACGTTCCCTGTCCTTCCTGCCGGACCTCTGCGCGAGAGCAGGCCGGAGCCCGGTCGGCGTGCGTCGGCGCACGGCCGTTCCAGGAAGCGACCCGTCACGGAAGTGACGTGTATGCTGGCCGACGTGAGGCACCCCATCCACCCGAGCGGGTTCCCCCGCGCGGACGATGCTCCGGCGTTCGTCGCGCCGCCGCTCGACCTCCGCGCGGCCGTGGAGGCCCTCGATCAGGCGGGTGAAGAGGTGGACCGCGCGGTGGCCTTCACGCTGGCGTTTCCGATCGTCGAGGCCCCGCGCACGCTTGCGCCGCCGCCGCCGCCCCTCGTGGTCAGCGAGCACACCACGCCGTATGGGTACGGCCACGCCGATCACGGCTTCGAGGGCGAGTCCACGCTGGTGGATCTCCCGCGCATCGAGGAGACCACCCTCGAGGGGGACTACTACAAGAGCGGCGAGGTCACCCTCACCGAGAGCGCGCGCGACAGCCTCGTGCGCAGCCTGCCGATGCTCGGGCCGTTCGACAACGAGCCCGACGTGGACGCCGACCGGCCGGCCGATCTGCGCGTGTTGCTCGCGCGCGCGCGGGCGATCCGCTTCCGCATCGCGATCATGGATCTGCGGCCCGGTGAGCCCGACGCGCTGGACGATCTCCCCGACGGCGCCGACGTCGCGGTCCACGCGGCCACGGTGGTGGCCCTCGCCGACGGGCTGCCGTGCGACCCGGTCTCCTGCCTCGGCGAGGACGACCGCGCCATCGTGCACGCCATCCACCTCGACCTGCAGCAACGCTTCGCGGGCGTGGACATGGCCACGCTGCGCGAGGCGGGGGCCGCGGCGTTCGCGCGGGTGACCCTGCTCGGCACCCACAAGGCCGCGCGCTACGTGGGCACCCGCTGGGGAGACTCCCCGGTCGGCGATCGGCGGGCCGCGCTCGCGCTCGCGCGGCGCATCGTCGGTGACGACACCGGGCATCGGTCGCACGCGATGCAGCTGCTGCGAGAGGCGCTCCACCTCTAGGACGTCACCTGCGCGTGACGTCTCGCCCGGGTGACGGATTCGCGCAATCGAGAGGCACTCGTGCAGCGTCGACGCACGCCGCCGACGCCCACGGGCGCGGGTGCGGAAGCGTCCTACACTCGCGGTCCATGGCCTCCCGTCACTCCTTGCTGCGCGCGCTGCTCGCCTCGTCGGTCGCTGTCCTCGCGGCGTGCAGCGGCAGCCCCGACGACCTCCGCACGAGCGAGGAAGAGGTGGTCGTCTGCGCGAAGGGCTCGACCGTCGAGGGCATCGACGTGTCGTCCTGGCAGGGCACCATCGACTGGACCAAGGTCAAGGCGAGCGGCAAGACCTTCGCCATCGCGCGCATCAGCGACGGCACGTATCTCGACAAGCAGTTCGAGGCGAACTGGGCCGGCATCAAGAAGGTGGGCCTCGTGCGCGGCGCCTACCAGTTCTTCCGCCCGGGCGAAGACCCGACCGCGCTCGCGAACATCGTCGTGGCGAAGGTCGGCAAGCTCGGGGACAACGACCTGCCGGTCACGTGCGACGTCGAGGCGACCGACAGCCAGACCGCCGCGACCATCCTGAAGAAGCTCACCACCTGGATGGCCGTGGTCGAGGCGGGCACCGGCAAGAAGCCGATCATCTACACGGGCAAGTACTTCTGGAACGACAACGTCGCCTCCACCGCGTGGGGCAAGAGCTGGCTGTGGATCGCGGCGTACGGCCCCAAGTGCCCCGATCTGCCCAACGGCTGGTCCGACTGGCGCTTCTTCCAGTACAGCAGCACGGGCGCGGTCTCGGGGATCAGCGGCAACGTCGACCTCGACGTGTTCAACGGCACGCTCGCCGATCTGCAGGCGCTCACCCGCAGCACCGCCGCCTACGGCGCCAAGGTGACCGGCCAGTCGCACCCAGCGACCATGAAGGCGGGCTCGACGGCCACTGCGTGGCTCGAGGTGCAGAACATCGGCACCGCCACGTGGAACAGCTCGACCCACCTCGGTACGACGGTGGCGCGCGACCGCGTGAGCTCGTTCGCCGACGCGAGCTGGAGCAAGTCCGACCGTCCCGGCGCGGTCATCGGCAGCGTCGCCCCTGGCGCCCTCGAGAAGTTCTCGTTCACCCTCCGCGCGCCGAACAAGCCCGGCACCTACGTCGAGCACTTCGGGCTCGTGCAGGAGGGCACGGCGTGGTTCGGCGATCAGGGCGGCCCGAAGGACGACGCGGTGGCGTGGACCATCGAGGTCACGGCCGACGGCGACGCGGGGCCGGCCGATGGCGGCGGGACCGACGGCGGGACCAC
>CAZUZY010000314.1:0-10414 GCA_964624885.1 uncultured Polyangiales bacterium
GCCTCGGCCCGCGCCATCGCGGCCGGCGGCTCGATGCGCGCGGCCATCGCCGTCGGCGCCCGGCTGCGCGCCGAGTCCGAGGCCCCGCTGGTCCTGTTCGGGTACTGCAACCCGATCGTGGTCCGCGGCGAGCGTGCCACCGTCGAGGCCGTCGCCGCCGCCGGCATCGACGCGATGCTGGTCGTCGACATGCCCCCCGAGGAGGGCGCCGAGCTGCGCGCCGAGGCCCGCGCGCGCGGCGTCGACGTGATCCCACTGCTCACGCCGACGAGCTCGGCCTCGCGCGTCGCGGCGGCCAAGGCCGGCGCGTCGGGGTTCGTCTACTACGTGAGCGTCACCGGCGTGACCGGCGTCACCACCCTCGACCCCTTCGACGACGCCGCCAAGGCCGCCGCGCGTCTCCGCGACGAGATGGGCCTGCCGGTGGTGGTCGGGTTCGGCATCGACGACGCAGACAAGGCCCGACGCGCCCTCGTGGGGGCCGACGGCGTGGTGGTGGGCACCGCCATCGTCCGCGCGGTCGAGGAGCACGGCGCGGACGTCACAGGTGCCGCCGCGGCCGCCGCCGACGTCGTGCGCCGCATCCGCGCCGGGGTGTGAGACCACCCTCGGAGAACGGGGGACAAAAGCAGCGCGGGGCTCCCTCTCGAGAACCCCGCCCGCCTCTCTCAGGCCTCGCTCACTTGGCGAGCGTCTTGAGCTTGTCGGACAGATCCTTGCCCGGCTTGAGGGTGCCCGGGTCGTCGCCCTGACCCTCGATGGTGGCGATGATGAGATCGACCTTGCCGTTCACGTCGGAGAAGGCCTGCGGGTAGACCTGGCAGACCTGACCCCACGTCTTGCTGTCGATGATCGACACGAAGCCCTTCTCGAAGAAGTCGGTCTTGCCGCCGGGCCAGATCTCGAGGGGCGTCTTCGCCTTGAGCTTGGGCTCCTTGGCGTTGGACATGTCGTAGGCGCCGGCCTTGTCCTTGTATTTGACGTTGTCACCGAGGTCGACGATGTCGGCGATGGTGACCGGCGGGTCGTCCTTGCCGTCGCCCGGCTTGTTGATCTTCACGCCCCACTTGGCGGAGTCCTTCGGCAGCTGCAGGCCCTTGAGGCGCGCGTTCCAGCCCTCGAGACCGCCGCCCTTGGTGAGGCCCGCACGGAGCTCGTCGATGTAGTTCACGCGGTTGGCCCACGTGATGAGCTTGCCCGCGGTGTCCTCGCCGAAGAAGGCGATCTCGCGGCCCTTGAGGTCGGCGCTCGAGAACCCGCTGTTCCAGCCCTTGATCGCGTCGACCGTGGGCTGGGAGATCTGCCCCGCGTTCTGCAGCTCGCTCTTGGCCGTCTTCAGCGACTCGAGGAACTTGCCGAGGTTGTCGTTGGTCTTGACGACCTTGTCGCTGATCTCCTTGGCGTCGGTCTTGGCCTTGGAGGCGATGTCGCTGCCCTTCTTGGCCTGGCCGGAGATGAAGCCGATGCCGAGGCCGACGGCGAGGGCGCCGACGATCATCGCGATGACCGTGCCCTTCTTGCTGGTCGCGCCGTGGCCCTCTTCGTGGGCGTGGACGACGACGATCTGCTGCTGCGGGGCGACGTCTCCCTCGACCTTGGCAGCACCGAGCGGATCGTTCGGGTCCGCGGAGATCTTCGGAGCCTTGGGCTTGCCGAGCAGATCTGGCGGCGGCGCCGGGACCGCGCCTGGCGGTGGCGGAATCGCGCCCCCCGGTGCGGGCGTGAGCCCTTTCACCGTCTTGCTGGGGATGCGGGTCTTGAGGTCGATCTTAGGCTTTTTGCGTTCGCCCTCGGCCATGGGGGGACTCTCGTACCTGTTCTGCCCGAAGAAAGTCAACACCGGGTTGGCCTCGGGCGAGAGTGAGCTCGGAGGAACTCGTTGGGCACGCGAACGCGGCGATCATTTGCGGGTTTTGCAGGTCGGGCGGGCGCGTCCGGGAACTTGTCCGCAACCACTCACAACGACCTACACTGTGCGCATGGAACGTCGTACCGCCGCGCGCACCCGGGTCGACCTGCTCTTCAACAAGTACATCGACGGGTACCCGCACGTGTGCCGGACCATCGACGTCTCGCAGTCGGGCCTCCTGCTCGAGCGCGTGTCGGAGCCCAGCGTCGATCGGCCGTTCTACCCGGTCGAGATCGGCGTCCTCGAGGGCGGGCAGATCACCGAGCGCATCTGGCTCTGGGCCAAGCAGGTCTGGTCGGACGGCGCGCGCCAGGCGCTCGAGTTCGTGAGCGTCGAGGATCGCGACCGCAAGAAGCTCGACCGCCTCCTCGCGCGCGCCGAGTTCGCCGAAGCCGCCTGCGCGCCCTGACCCGGCCGCGCGCTGCGTGGTAAGCGACCGCGCATGGGCGTGCTGGTCGTCGACAACTACGACTCCTTCACCTTCAACCTGGTGCAGTACCTGGGGGAGCTCGGCGCCGAGTGCGAGGTCGTGCGCAACGACGCGCGCACCGTCGACGCGATCGCCGCCCACCTCCCCGAGCGCATCCTGCTCTCGCCGGGGCCGTGCACGCCGGACGACGCGGGCATCTGCCTCGAGCTGCTGGCCCGGCTCGCGGGCCGGGTGCCCATCCTCGGCGTGTGCCTCGGCCACCAGTCGATCGGCCAGGCGTTCGGCGGCAAGGTGGTGCGGGCGCCGCGGCTCATGCACGGGCGCACCTCGCCGATCTCCCACGCCGGCGCCGGTGTGTTCCGGGGCCTCCCGCAGCCGATGATCGCCACGCGCTACCACTCGCTGATCGTGGAGCGCGAGAGCCTGCCCGCCGCGCTCGAGATCACGGCCTGGACCGACGACGGCCTGCCCGAGCCCACCATCATGGGCCTGCGCCACCGCACGCTCCCCGTCGAGGGCGTGCAGTTCCACCCCGAGTCGATCCTCACCCTCGACGGCAAGCAGCTCCTTCGCAACTGGCTCGAGGGATGAGGCGCGCGCTCCTGTTCGCGGTGGTCCTCGCCGCCTGTCGAGGCAAGCAGGAGTCGATCGCCAAGCTCACGGAGTCCCCGGTCGACGCGGCGACCGATGTGGCCGACGCCGATGCCGAAGCGGGCCGACGCCCCGACGCGCGGCTCGTCCTCGACCCGCACAAGGTCACGGCCTTCGGCGTGCGACGCGTCGCGATCGACATGGCGCTCGAGAAGGCGGGCATCCAGGTCGTCGCCCCGAAGACGCCCCACCCCGACGAGATCTTCCTGCTCCTGCCGCCGGGGCTCCCGCTCGAGAAGGTGTCGGCGCTCGACGTCGAGCGCTTCCGCGACGCGCCCGTGCAGCTCCGGGACGTGGCGACCCTCGAGGTGATGATGGGCGGCTACTAGGCCGGGGGCGCGGTGGCGATCGTGCGGCCGACGAGGTCGCGGAAGCGCTGGCTCCACGGGCACGGACGGTTGGTCGTCGGGTCGAGGCGCACGAGGCGGGTCTCGCCGTCGGCGTAGACCACCTTGCCGTCGAGCGAGGCCACCTGCGCGTGCAGCACGAAGCTCGAGGTGCCGAGCTTGCGCGGCGTGAGCACCACGCAGACGTCGCCCTCGCCGCGGACCGGCGCGAGGTACTTGATCTGGTGCTCGGCGACGACGTGCCACTTGTCGGGGTTGACGCTCACGTCGTCCTCCCAGCGGAAGCCGAGCAAGTTGAACAGCTCGCCGCGGGCGCGCTCCATGAACAGGAGGAAGCGCACGTTGTGGAGGATGTTCAGCGCGTCGAGGTCGTCGAAATAGACGTGCTGGACCGAGCGGAACGGCATCGCGATGGGCATGGTGGTTCTCTCGAGGCGCGGCGCGCCCACGCTCACTTCTTGGGGGCCGAGGCGCTCGGAGCCGGCGCCGATGCGGACCCGGAGACGCTGCCCGAGACCGACGCCGAGGCCGACACCGACCCGGACGTCGAGGTGGAGGGCGCCGGCCCGAGCGCGAGATCGGCGGCCAGCTCGGAGAGCGCCTTCTCGTCGATCTCGACCTTCACCTCGGTCTTCACCTGGTCGAGGAGCGCCTTCTCGGCGGCCGCGCGCTTCTCCTGGAGGATGCGCACCCGCAGCGTGCGCTCCACGTCGGCGAAGCTCTGGTCGCGCGCCTCGTTCTTGGCGAGCAGGCGCAGCACGTGCCAGCCGTTGGCGTCCTTGAACGGCGCGGAGACCTCGCCGACCTCCTTGAGCGCGAACGCCGCGGTGCGCACCTCGGGGGTGGCCTTGGGGCTCGGCTGGGCGTGGGTGTCGGCGGGCGCGGTCACGTAGCCGATGTCGCCGAACATCTCGGGCGCCTGCTGCGCCTCGTTCGGCTTGTCCTCGGAGTGCTTCTTGACGAGCGCGCCCCAGCCGGTGGCGCCGGGCGGGCCGGGCGGCAGCGCCTTGGCCTCCTCGTGCACCTTCTTGGCGGCGGCCTCGTCCTTGACCAGCACCATCGACACGCGACGGCGCTCGGGCTCGCGGTACAGATCGATGTGCTTGTCGTAATAGGCGCGGAGCTCCGACTCGGGGATCGACGCCGGGATGGGCAGATCGTTGACCAGCTTGCCGCGCATCCAGGCGACGAGGATCTGCCGCGTCTCCTCCTGGACGATCGGGTCCTTGTCGAGGCCGAGCTTCTTGGCCTCGTCGGCCAGGAGGTGCACCTCGACCATGGACTTCAGGAGCTCCTTGCGGCGCTCGAGCGACTGGTAGCGCATGCGCTCGTACTCGGGCATGTCCTGCAGCGCCTGCGCGAAATCGCCGAGGGTGATGACCTTGTCGCCGATGCGCGCAACGGGCTTCTGCGCCTGCTCCGGGGTGAGGCCCCCCGGCGCGACGCCGGCCTCGGGCTTGGCCTCGATCGCCTTCTTGTTGCAGGCGGCAGGCAGCCCGAGCGCCCCGAGGAGCAGGACGGCGGCACGCAGGCGCGGGGCACGGAGGGTCACGGGCCCCATCTACCGCGCCTCCGCCGTGCCCGCCAGCCCGCCCCGAGCTAGACCGATGCCATGGTCGTCGACTTCGTCCTGGACCTCCGCGCGCAGGGGCTCAAGGTCGGTCCGCTCGAGGCCGTCACGCTGGCGCGCGCCCTGTTGCTCGGGCTCCACGACCAGTCGCTCGACGGGTTCTACGACGTGGCGCGGGCCCTCTGCGTGCACCGCGAGGGCGACCTCGACGCCTTCGATCGCGCGTTCGCCAAGCGCTTCAAGGGCATCGAGAGCGCGGCGGTGGACGTGACCAAGGCGCTCGCCGAGTGGCTCGCCGACCCGGCCAAGCTCCTCCAGCTCTCCGAGGAGGAGCGCAAGAAGCTCGAGGCGCTGCCGCTCGAGGAGATCCGCCGGATGCTCGAGGAGCGCCTGCGCGAGCAGAAGGGCAGGCACGAGGGCGGCAGCCGCTGGATCGGCTCCGGCGGCACCTCGCCGTTCGGCACCGGTGGGCAGAACCCGGCCGGCATCCGCATCGGCGGCGGCGGCGGCAAGAGCGCCATCGCGGTGGCCGAGTCACGCCTGTTCAAGGAGTACCGCAGCGACCTCGTCCTCGACGTGCGCTCGCTCGAGGTGGCCCTGCGCAAGCTGCGCTCGTTCGCCCACGTCGGCGAACCCGAGCTCGACATCGACGAGACCATCGACGCGACCGCGCGCCAGGGCGGCGAGCTCGAGATCGTCATGCGCCCGCCGCGCCGGCCGAACGTGAAGGTGCTGCTCCTGATGGACGTGGGCGGCTCGATGGACCCGCACGCGCACACCGTGTCGCTGCTGTTCTCCGCGGCCAAGCGCGCCACCAACTTCAAGCGCCTCGAGACCTACTACTTCCACAACGCCATCTACGGGCGCGTCTACAAGGACGCGACGATGAAGGAGGGCGTGCGGGTGGTCGACCTGCTCCGCGACTGCGACCGCACGTGGAAGCTCGTGGTCCTCGGCGACGCGCTGATGCACCCCGCCGAGCTGGTCGGCGGCAGCTGGGACCTCGGCAACAACGACTACGGGCGCGGCTCCAACACCACCGCCATCGCCTGGATGCACGAGCTCCGCGGCCACTTCGACCGCAGCGCGTGGCTCAACCCCGAGCCCTCGCGCTACTGGACCGGCACCGCCGAGGCCATCGCCCAGATCTTCGACATGTACGAGCTCACCCTCGACGGTCTCGGTGAAGCCGTCGCCCACCTGAGCCGCCGCGTCAGCGGCACCTGAACGGGAGAGACAACGCCGGCCAGCTCTCGACGATGCGAGCGAAGCGAGCGAGGGGCTGCATCGTCCGCCAAGGCACCTCTCTCTGCGAGCGAAGCGAGCGGGGGGGTTGCCATGTCAGCGACGCGGGTTCGCGGTCCGGAGCGAAGCGCAGGGCGGCGAGCCCGCGGCGCGGCATGGCAACACGTGGGGGGCGAAGGCCCCCCACCAGCAAATCAGAGCTCAGAAGTCCAGGCTCTGCATTCGGCCAGATCGACCAGCACGGCGACGGCGC
The DNA here is from genome assembly GCA_964624885.1 of uncultured Polyangiales bacterium. GTDB lineage: Bacteria > Myxococcota_A > Polyangia > Polyangiales > JADJMO01 > JADJMO01. Next base: position 6,406 of record CAZUZY010000314.1, read on the forward strand.
TTGCGCCTTTGTCGCCGACCATCGACCAGCGGGCCTCGTGCAGCACGAGGACGCGCTTGTCGTCGAGGACCCACGCCTTCGCGGTCGACTCGAGCGGGCCCTCGAGCTTGGCCTCGCGGAGTACGAGCCAGCTCTTGCGGTCCGGGCAGCGGGCCTCGAGGCGATCGACCACCACGTCCCACTCGCCGTTCGGCCACTTCACGTGCTCCTGCTCCTCGCGCACCAGACGGAGGGCGAGCCCGCCCACCTTGGTGGCCGCGGGGCCGGCCGGGACGGCCGTGAACGAGCTCGGGATCGCCCGGAACTCGCCGCCGTCGAGGCGCTCGTCGACGAGTCGACGGTCGGCCACGGGGAGCACGCGGGTGGGTCGCGGGGCCATGCCACCCCAGGTCGCGACGCGGTGGCGGCCACCCTTGTCGCTGACGAACACGACCGACCACACGCCGCCCGACTGATCGGACTCGGTGCCGACCACGCAGGCCACCGCGGGCTCCTTGGCGGACCACGCGAAGCAGCCGGTGCCGAGCTCGGTCGGGACGAGGGGGTTCGCGCTCGCGTGTGCCTGGTGGCCCGGCAGGCCGACGGGCTTGGGTGGTGGGGCGGCGGGCGTGGCGCCGCAGCCGACGAGCAAGGCGAGCCACCAGCGCGACATCAGTAGTCCGCCGTGAGCGTCACCGGGATCGGCGAGCCGCAGTCCGGGTCGGCCAGGACGGCCACGCTGGTGAACGAGTGGTCGGGGTGACCGGCCGCGCGCACCGTGACGGCGAACGTGCCGGTGCGCTCGACGGCGGCGGTGGCCTCGCACCCCGCCGCCACGAGCCGGGGGTGGACGGTCTCGCTCCAGCCGGTGTCGTCGCGGACGTCGAGGCGGGTGGTCGCACACTCGGCGGTGGGCAGGCCACGGAGCTGCACGCGCAGCGCCGCGACCGCGATGGCCGGGCAGACCACGGTGTCGTTGCAGCCCGCGAGGGGGGCCGGCCCGGCGAGGCCGAGGGCGAGGCCCATGGCTCCGCCGGCGACCCGCGGGCTCACGCGGTCTTCTTCACCGCGGCGGGGCGCCCGAAGGCGTGCTCCGGAGCGGGGAACGTGCGCTCGCCGACCTCGTCCACGTAGCGGCGCGTGGTCTCGACGATGGTGTCGCCGAGCTCGGCGTAGCGCTTGACGAACTTGGGCCGCAACCCGCGGAACATGCCGAGGAAATCGTAACAGACGAGCACCTGGCCGTCGCAGTCGACACCGGCGCCGATGCCGATGGTGGGGATGGAGACCGCGTCGGTGATGCGGGCGGCGAGATCGGCGGGCACGGCCTCGATCACGAGGGCGAAGCACCCCGCCTCCTCGAGACACTGCGCGTCGCGGACGAGGCGCTCGGCGTCGTCCTCGCGCTTGCCCTGCACCTTGAAGCCGCCCATCGCGTGGACGCTCTGCGGGGTGAGACCGATGTGGCCCATGACCGGGATGCCGGCCGCGACGATGCGGGCGACGTGGTTCTCGACCTCGGCGCCGCCCTCCAGCTTCACCGACTCGAAGGCGCCCTCCTTGAGCATCTTGCCCGCGTTGCGCAGGGCGTCTTCCGGGGAGACCTGGAAGCTCATGAACGGCATGTCGCCCACCAGGTGCGCCCGGCGCAGGCCCCGGGCGACCGCGCGGCCGTGGTAGCAGACCTCGTCCACGGTCACCGTCAGGGTGTTGGGCAGCCCCTGGACCACCATGCCGAGGGAGTCGCCGACCAGGACGAGATCCGCCCCGCCTTCGTCGACCAGGCGGGCCATCGTGTAGTCGTAGGCGGTGACCATCGCCAGCGGCCGACCCCCCTTTCGCGCGCGGATTTCGGGGACAGTGACCTTGCGGACGTCGAGCCTGGTCACATCGGCCAGCGGGTCGGGTGCGTACATGGTGCCTCCAGGTCGCAGCCGGTTCACCACCGGTCCGCGCCTGAGAGCAGCCTAGCACGTACCAATGGAATCGCGCCCGGGACGCGCGTAACCTCGGTCCCCGTGGCGCAGATCGCCACTCCCGCTGTGGTTTCCCGAGCCTCGAGGCTTTCCCTGGATGGCCGAATCCGAAGACGTGTCCGCACCCGATCTCCTCGCACCGGGCACGGAAGATCTCACCGACGCACTCGAAGACGCGACGAGCACCGTCTCCTCCGTGGAAGCGGTGCACGGGCATGGGCATGCCGTGCCTGAAGGCGCGCACGGCGCTCCGCTCGAGGGCGGCGCGAGCATCCCCGCCGCCGCCGGCCCGGACATGATCCAACGGCTGCGCACCGAGGCCGACGCGACCGAGGACCCGGCGCGCAAGGCCGTCCTGCTGCACGAGGCCGCGGAGCTCGAGGAGCGCGTCGCGGGCGACGAGCTCGGCGCAGCCCGTGAGTACCTCGCCGCCTACAACCTCGACGCGGGCTTCCGCGAGCCCCTCGAGGCGTTGGTTCGCATCCTCGAGCGCCGCCGCTCGCTCAAGAACCTGGGCCGGGTGCTCGACAGCCTCTCGCGCTCGGCCGACACGACCGAGGAGCGGGCGCGCGCGTTCCGGGCGCGGGCCGCCGACGCAGCCGACGTGCGCGGCGACCACGAGGAGGCGCGCCAGCACCTCGAGCAGGCCCTCGACGCCGACCCGGCCGACGCGACCGCCTGGCTGATGATGGAGATCGAAGCCGCGCTCCGCGGCGACGCCGAGGCGCGCAAGTCCGCGCTGGCCCGCCGCGTGGAGCTCTCGGGCGACCCGCGCTGGGCGGCCCTCTTGCGGGTCGATCTCGCGGAGCTCCGCGCCGCCGACGGCGACGTGGACGACGCGCTCGACGTGCTCACCGAGGTCATCACCTCGCCCGACGAGGCGGCCTTCCACGCCTGCGAGGTCGGGGAGCGCCTGGCCCGCAAGTTCGAGCGCAGCGACCGCGAGGCCTGGACCCTGGCCCAGCGCGGCGACATCGTCCTCGAGTCGCTCGAGGATCCGCCCACCGCGCGGGGGCGCGGCGTCCCTCGCGCGCTCCGTCGCGGCGGCGTGGCCTCCGACGCGTTCGTGCGCGCCGCCTCGGCCTACCGCAGCGTCGGTCGCATCGAGGACGAGCTCTCGGCGCTCGATCGCGCCATCCAGGTCGACCCCACCGCCACCATGCCGCAGCTCGCGCGCATCGCCGCCGCCGTGCGCCTCGGCGACATCGAGCGCGCCGGCGTCGGTGCGCGAGAGCTCATCGAGCGCAGCGCCCGCCCGGAGCTCGCGCCGCAGCTGTGGTTCACCGTCGCCGAGGCGGCCCTCAGCCGCGGCGATCGCGACGGTGTCGTCGAAGCGTGCGCCAAGATGCTCGAGACCTCCGGCGTCGCCGGCGGCGAGGAGAGCCAGAACGCGCCCACCGCCGTCCTGCCGAAGACCCTCCTCACGGACCTGCTCCTCGACGGCTCGGATCCGAAGCGCCTCGCCGATCTCCTCACGCAAGACGCCCTCTCGCGGCCGACCCCGGAGGGGCGCACGCGGGGCCTGTTCGTCGCCGCGACCTCGCTCGTCCTCTTCGCGGGCGATCTCCCCGCGGCGCGGGCCACGCTCGAGCTCGCGACCGGCGCCGACCCGCTGCACCTCGCGCGCCTCGAGCGGGCGCTCGCCGGCGCGCTCTCGCCCGCGCCTGGGCTGGAGGGCACGCTCGACGACGGCGGCTTCACTGCGGCCACCGAGAAGGTCCGCGCGCGCACGGAGAACCCCGCGGAGATCAGCGACGCCGACTTCGACCGCGCCCGCGCCGCCCTCGCGCGCGGAGACCGTGCCGCGGCGCGAGCGGTCTTCGACGCCATCGCCGAAGGCGCGCCGCGCAAGCGCCTGGTCGACACCGTGCGCCTCGCGCTCGGCGGCGACGAGGCTTCCGACCCGTTGCTCCGCACCCTCGCCGCGGGCACCGAGGAAGACCCGGCCGTGGCCTTCGCGGTGGCCCGCGCGATGCGCGCCGCACGCAAGGAAGACGAGCCCGCGCGCGAGGCCGCGGTCCAGACCCTCGGGGAGGTCGCAGCCGGCGACACGG
>CAZUZY010000315.1:0-10338 GCA_964624885.1 uncultured Polyangiales bacterium
CACGCGGCCCCCTGCGCCAGACGGCGGTCCCAGACCGTGAGCGCGCGCTCGCGCAGCGCCCGCGCGGCCTCCACGAGCCAGGGACGCGAGGGGGCGGTGGCCTCGAGGCCTTCGGCCTGCACCCCCAGCGCCGCGGCGATGGCGAGCGCGCGGGGCAGGTGGAAGCCGCAGGTGACGATGGTCCAGCGAGCGCGGCTCTCGCCGACCCGGGCGAGCGCGGCCCGCGCCTCGATCAGGTTCTCGACGGTGGTGAGCGAGAGTCGGTCGCAGAGGACGCGGTCGCGGTCGACGCCACCGCCCACGAGCCCGGCGAGGATGACGTCGGCCTCGATCACGCCGCCCCAGCGGCGCCCGCCGCAGGCCACGATCCACGCCGAAGGATCGCGTCGCGCTGCGGTGAGCGCAGCGTCGATCCGGCGGGTCAGCGCGCGGCCGCCGACACGCCCCCCCAGCACGACGAGGGCTCGACCGGTCACGCCTTTCCTGGGACGGGCAGCTTGGAGCGCCACACGCGGAAGTCGTCCTCCTGCGTCCGCGCGAGACGGCGCTGCTCCTGGACGAAGGCGCCGTAGACCCGCGGCAGGCGTGGATCGGTGCCGAACGCGTAGAGCACCCGCAGCGCGGCCTCGGCGTCGTCCGACGCCCGGTGCGCGTTCTCGAGGGCCACGCCGAGGCGCGCGGCCACCTCGCCGAGCTTCTTGCCCTTCTCGTATTTCTGGACCTCGCGCGCCCACACGAGCGGGTCGACCCAGTCGATCCCCGGCCGCAGGCAGCTCGGCAAGGCGTCGACCACGAGGCCACTCCGCGCGATCTCGGCGACCACGAACGCGCGGTCGAAGCTCGCGTTGTAGGCAGCGGGCACGGCGCCCTCGAGCGCCCTCGCGACCTCGAAGGCGATCTCGGCGAAGGTCTTCTGGTCCTTCACGTCCTCGTCGCGGATGCCGTGCACCTCGCTGGCCTCGGCGGGGATCGGGATGCCGGGGTTCACGAGCCAGTTCTCTCGGCGGATCACCTCGCCTGCGCGGCCGATGACGATGCCGATCTCCACGATGCGGTCCCGCTCCGGATCCCGCCCCGTCGTCTCGGTGTCGAGCATCGCGATGGGGAGATCCATCCACGCGGCGTCGGGATCGAGGCCGGGGACGGTGCCCCGCGCCTGGACCCGCAGCAGGTGGGCGATCCCGGGCCAGTGCCTCCCGGTGGGGAAGCAGCCGCACCCGACCGCCTCCTTCACGGAGCCTTCCCCGAGGGCTTGGTGGACGGCTTGGTCGACGGCGCGGTCCCGCTCGAGGGCGCGGAGACCGAGCCCGTGGGCGCGACGGACATCGACGGTGCCGCGCTGGTCGACGGCGCGACGCTGGTCGACCCGTTCGGCGCGCCGCCATCGGGAGCCGCGGGCGGAGGCGCGACGGCGCCCGCCGCGATCAGCTGGAGATCGAGGTTGATCCACTCCTTCAGCTGGGGCTCGAACTCGTGGCGACCGTACGAGGCGAACTTGCGGCCGTTCACGTAGATCGAAGGCGTGCCGCTCACGCCGATGCGCCCGCCGAGCTCCTTGTCCTTGGCGACGCGATCCTTCGTGTCGGCCGAGACCCAGTCGGCGCGGAACTTGTCGAGGTCGAGGCCGAGCTTCTTGGCGTAGCCCTCGATGTCGGGGTTTCCGAGCTGGTCCTGGTGGGTGAACAAGAGGTCGTGCATCTCCCAGAATTTCCCCTGGTTCTGGGCCGCGACCGAGGCCCGCGCCGCCGGGTCGGCGTGCTCGTGCGCGGGCAGCGGGTAGTTCTTGAAGAAGAAGCGGACCTTGGGCTTGAGGCTCGGCTCCTCGATCACCTTGTGGAGGATCGGCATGGCCGCTCCGCAGTGCGGGCACTCGAAGTCGGCGAACTCCACGATCTGGATCGGCGCATCGGGCGGCCCGAGCGAGGGGCTCTTGCCGATCTCGACCACCTTGACCACTTTGTCCTCGAACCGGTTCTCGATCCAGGTCTTGATCTCGGGCTCGCCGTCGCCCTTCTGCACGAGCGTCGCGACGGCCTTGGCGGCCGGCAGGCACTTCTTGCAGGCCCGGGCCTCCTTCACGCACACCTCGAGCGTGACCGGGTCTCCACACGGCGACATGATCGACTTCACCAGCTTGGTGAACGTGCGGCGCTCGCTGAGGACGAGGCTGCTCGTGTCGACGCCGGAGAGCTCGACCACCGGGGTCGCGTTGGCCGGATCGTCGGGCGACACCTCGCTCGGGTTCTTCTTGCAGCTCGCGCCACAGCTCGAGATCGCCGCGGTTGCCGCGAGGACGAGCCACGCGCGGTTCTGGCCACGCGAAGACGAGGGCACGGGGACGGGGAGACGCTTCGAACGGCGCATGCGGCGCAGCAGCCTAGGCGGTCTCGCCTCCGCCGCAAAGCGCCGCGACTGCCGCCGCCCCCGATGCTAGGGATCCCGCGTGCGAAGCGTGACCTATCGCTTCGACGAGCTCGCCGACCTCGACGCCGCGCTCACCATGGCGGAGGGGCAGGAGCTGCGTCTGCCCGTGGGCCAGCGCGTGGCCGACGGCGAGTGGGTGCTGGCGCTGTTCGAGCTCGCGAGCAGCCGGCGGGCGACGGCGGCGGCGGGGCGGGGTGTCGTCTTCGACGACGACGGCACCCAGGCGCTCGTCTTCGAGCGACGCGACTGGGAGCGACTCTGTGCGTTCGCCCAGCCCGGACGTCTGTCGACGCCAGCACCCCCCGCCCCCACCCCGTCGGGCGAGCTGCGCACGACCCAGTCGTGGGAGCGCGAGGAGCCCGAGGTCGAGGATCCCACCCTGGTCCAGCCCCGTCGCTCGAGCAGCGAGGGTGCGCGCGTGCTGATCGTCGACGACGACGACGACCTCCGCGACGTCATCGGCGCGATGCTCGAGGCGGTCGGGCTCGTCCCGGCCTCCGCGTCTTCGGCCGAGGAGGCGTGGCTCCGGCTGCAGTCCGACCGACCCGACCTCCTCGTCCTCGACTGGAACCTCCCGGGAGAGACGGGGCTCTCGTTGTGTCGCCGGCTGCGGCAGCGGGCCGGGTTCGCGCAGTTGCCCGTCCTGTTCTTGACCGCCCACTCGGCCACGACCGACGTGGTGGAGGCGTTCGCCGCCGGCGCCGACGACTACGTCGTGAAGCCGTTCCGCGCCGCCGAGCTCGGGGCCCGCATCTTCGGCCTGCTGCGGCGCACCCGGCCCTCGCTCCCCCGCCTCGCCGAGGGCTGAGGGTGCTCGCGGGCTGGAGGGCGTGGCTCGCCACCCGGAGGGTCGCCCTGCCCCTCGGGGTCCGCGTCGTCGGGGTCGGAGGCGACGTCCGTGGCGGCGCCGGGCGGACACCGCTGGCGATCGCGCTCGCGCAGGCCCTCGGTCCAGGCGTGGTGCTGGTCGGCCACGGCTACGGCGGGAGCGCCCGAGCGCCCCACGTCGTGGAGCGCGACGACGCGGTGGAGCGGGTGGGGGACGAGGCCCTCGTCGCCGCGCGCGCCCTCGCCTGCCCGGTGGTGGTGGGCCCGCGCGAAGGGGCGCTGCGACTCGCGGCCAGCCTGGGCAGCGTCGTGATCGTGGACCGGCTCCTGCAGACGCGTCCGGTCCCGCTCGCCTGCTCGATCCTCGCGACCCGCGCGCTCGCTCCCCCGGGGGCGCTGGTGAGATTGGTCGACGTCGTCGGGCGGGTGGGCTCGAGCGATCTGCCGGAGCGCCTTTCGCTCGATGCGCCGTTGCCCTCGGTCGTGGGCCTCGTGACGTCGATGGCCCGACCCAATCGCGCGCTCGCGGCTCTCCGCGATCAAGGGTGTTCCCCGCGCATCCACGTCGCCCGGAGGGACCACGCTCCGTTCTCTGGCCTCGAGCTGCGCCGCCTCGCCGGCCTCGCGCGGGACCGAGGCCTCGCGGCGTGGGTCGTCGACGCCAAGACCGAGGCACTGCTCGCGGGTCGAGGCCTCGGTAGCCCGGTCATTTGCCTGCGGCACACGCTCGTTCCGTCGACCGCGTGGCTCGCGCGCGTTCGTGCCTTCGTCGGCGATTCGGGCTAGAGTCGCGCCCCTCCCATGAGCCGCCACGACTGGAGTCTCGCCGAGATCCGCGCCATCCACGACCTCCCCCTCCTGGAGCTCCTCCATCGAGCCCAGGGTGTGCATCGCGAGCACCACCCGGAGAACCGGGTCCAGCTCTGCACGCTGCTCTCGGTGAAGACGGGCGCCTGCCCGGAGAACTGCTCGTACTGCCCGCAGTCGAACCACCACGACACCAAGGTCGAGCCGGAGCGCCTGCTGCCGGTCGACGAGGTGATGTCGGCGGCCCAGAAGGCCCGCGACGCCGGGGCCACCCGGTTCTGCATGGGCGCGGCGTGGCGCGAGGTGAAGGACGGCCCCCAGTTCGAGCGGGTCCTCGAGATGGTGCGCGGGGTGAAGGCGCTCGGCCTCGAGACCTGCACCACCCTCGGCATGGTCACCGAGTCGCAGGCCCGGCAGCTCAAGGAGGCCGGCCTCGACACTTACAACCACAACATCGACACCTCCCGCGAGCACTACAAGCGGATCATCACCACCCGCTCGTTCGAGGAGCGCCTGACGACCATCCGGAACGTCCGCAACGCCGGGATCTCGGTCTGCTGTGGCGGGATCATCGGTATGGGCGAGTCGATCGACGACCGCTGCCGGATGCTGCGTGAGCTCGCCGGCCAGACCCCGCACCCCGAGAGCGTGCCGCTCAACGCGCTGGTGCCGGTGGAGGGCACGCCGCTCGGCGACCGCCCGATCATCGACCCGCTCGAGCTCGTGCGCATGATCGCGACCGCCCGCATCCTCATGCCGACCGCGCGGGTGCGCCTCAGCGCGGGCCGTAGCCAGATGAACCGGGAGGCGCAGATCCTGTGCCTGATGGCGGGGGCCAACTCGATCTTCTACGGCGAGCAGCTCCTCACCACCCCGAACACCGAGGAGAGCTTCGACCAGAAGCTCCTCGCCGACGTCGGTCTCCTGCCGCTCGAGCCCACGGTCTGACGTGGCCGGGGCGGGCTCGCCCTGGTCGAGGAGCGGCGCCGTCGGGGTGCTGCTGGGGGTGACGCTCGTCGCCCTGCCGGTCGGGGCGAGCGCGGGCGAGTCGAAGGCTCAGACGAGCATCCAGGCGCAGATCGGGTGGACCTGGGTCGGCCGACCCGAAGGTCGGAGCCACACCGTGGCGCTGGGCGGGCGCTGGGAGACGGTCTTCGGCCGGGGCTCGCCGCGGGACTTCGGCCTCGGGCCCTATGTCGAGGCGCGCACCGGCGGCTTCCACTTCGGGGACTACGGGGGCGGGCTGGTCGCGGTGCTGCCCGTCGAGAACACCTTCCCGTTCTGGCTGGGGGTGGGCGCCCTCGCCCGCCGGGAGGGCGGCGCCTTCGCCCCGGCGGGGCATGCCTTCCTCGGCTGGGGCTCGCGGAGCTTCAACTACCAGAGCGTCTGGGGGATGGTGTACGGCCTGACCCTCGACGGCGTCTGGCACGGGGGAGACCAGAAGGGGGTGGACGTGGTGGTGGCCGCCACCCTCGACGCCCAGGCGCTGCTCTACCCGTGGCTGCTGCTGGTCAGCTGGGTTCGGCACTGAACGTTCGTGCTCGCTTCCGCGCGGCGGGGGCGATAGGCTCTCGCACCATGCAGTCCCGGGGGCCGGTCGCGGTGACCGTCGGTGGGCAGGCGTACCGCCTGGTGGCGAGCGTGCCCGAAGAGGAGCTGCGGCGCCTGGCGGCGGTGGTCGACGCGCGGATTCGCGACATCGTCCCGCGGGGGAAGCCCGTGACCGCCAACGCCGTCTTGCTGGCCGCCATGTCGCTGGCCCACGACCTCGAGGCGATGACGGGCGAGAAGCAGGCGCTGGAGGCCAAGAGCCGGGACCTGATGCGGCGCCTGCTCACCCGGATCGACGAGGCGCTCGACAGCGAGGACGCTGGAGAGGCCGGGACGAGTGCGGAGGCCGAGGTCGACCCGGGCTCACTGGCGGTGGCGCGGGTCCATGACTCGGCCGCCCGCGATTCGGTGACCCGTGACGGTGGACGGGGTCGCGGCGAGAAGTAGGGACGGGGCTCGGGCTTCCCCCTGGGCCCAGCCAGACTGTTTCACGTGAAACCTTCGGGCGGCCCGGCAACCGCGTGAGGCGGCCACCCCCGAGGACCGTTTCACGTGAAACCCTCGGGGCCCGAAGCCGACCCGACCCCATGCTAGGCAGGGCCGTGCCTGTCGACTGGATCCTCGAAGACCTCCACCACCTGCGCGAGCACGACCGCCTCCGGGAGCGTCGTCCCTCCCCACTGCGCCACGGTCCCTACCTGATCTCGCCCGACGGGACCCGCCGCCTCGACCTCTGCAGCAACGACTACCTGGGCCTCGGCGCCGAACCCCAGCCGCCCGTCCTCACACCGACCAGCGCGGCGGCGAGCCGTCTTGTCTCCGGCGACCTCGACCACCATGCCGTTCTCGAGGCCGCCCTGTGTGACTGGCTCCACACGCCGGCCGCTCTGCTGTTCACGTCCGGCTACGCCGCCAACGTCGGGACCCTCCAGGCCCTCTCTGGCCCCGACACCCTCCTGATCTCCGACGAGCTCAACCACGCCAGCATCATCGATGGCTGCCGTCTCGGCCGTGCCCGCGTTGTCGTGACCCCTCACCGCGACCTCGAGGCCGTCGAACGCGCGCTTCGCACGGCCCCGGAGCGGCGGCGCGTCGTGGTGACCGACGGACTGTTCTCCATGGACGGCGACATCGCCCCCCTCGCGGGACTGCGCCGTCTCTGCGACGAGCACCGGGCGCTCCTGTTCGTCGACGAGGCCCACGCCCTCGGGGTGCTCGGACCCGAAGGCCGCGGTGCCTCCGCCGCCGCGGGCATCCAGCCCGACGTGCTGGTCGGCACCCTCGGCAAGGCCCTCGGAGCCGGAGGGGCCTTCGTCGCCGGGGGCCGAGAGCTTCACGACTGGCTGTGGAACCGGGCCCGCTCGTTCGTCTTCTCGACCGGCCTGGCCCCCAGCCTCGCTGCCACCGCCCTCCTCCACCTCCCGCGCGTCCGAGACGGTGTGCGCACCACGCTCCTCCACCAGCACGCCCGCTCGCTTCGCGCGTTGCTGGCCGACGCCGGTGTCCCCGTGCTGCCGACCAGCCAGGGACCCATCCTCCCCATCCTCCTCGGCGCCGAGCGACGGGCAGTGGACGCGGCCCATCGGCTCGAGGCGGCCGGGTTCCACGTGCACCCCATCCGCCCCCCCACGGTTCCCGCCGGCACCTCGCGCCTCCGCCTCACCGTCCGCGCGGACCTCGACCCCGAGACCCTCCCCGCCATCGCCGAGGCCGTCGCACGGGCCCTCCAGCCATGAGACTCGCGCTCGTCGGCACCGGCACTGGCGTCGGCAAGACCACCCTGGCCTGTGCCCTCCTCCAGGCCACAGGTGGGACGGGTGGCTTCACCGCGTGGAAGCCGATCGAGACCGGGGGCACGGAGGACGCCGACGCCCTCCGTCATGCCGGTCCTCGACATCACCCCACCGCGCTGTCCCTGCGAACGCCGGTCTCTCCCCACCTCGCCGCCCGTCTCGACGGCCAGCGCATCGACATCCAGGCCATCGCCCAGCAAGCACCGCCTGGGCCCTGGCTCGTGGAGACCGCGGGCGGCCTGTTCACGCCCCTGGACGACGACGGCCGAACCAACCTCGACCTCGTGCGCGCGCTGGCCCCGGACGAGGTGTGGCTCGTCGCGCGGAACCGCCTCGGCGTCCTGCACGACGTGCTCGCCACCTATCGCGCGGCGCGCGCCGAGGGGTGTCGCGTGGACGTCCTGGTGCTCACCACCTTCGGGCCCGTCGACCCGAGCACGTCCACCAACCTCCAGGAGCTCGAGCGTCTCCTGCCGATCCCGGTCGTCGACCCGAAGGGCGCGTGCGCGCGCCTCACTCCGCCGAGCCGCTGACCGGGACCTCGGGCGCCGGCCCTTCGGTGCCGTCGGTCTCGAGCTGACCCTGGACGAGCCTCCAGCGCTGTCCCCCGAGCTTGTCGCGAAAGGGCACGTCGTGCGTCACGACGAACACCAGCGTGCCGGCGGCCGACAGGCCCTGGAGGACCTCGACCAGCCGGTCGACCGCGGCACCGTCCAGCCCGGTGGAGGGCTCGTCGAGCAGCAGGACCTCGGGCGCGCCCACGAGCGCGCGGGCCAGCGCCACACGCTGCCGCTGTCCGCGCGACATCACCCGCACGCGTCGGTCCCGGAGCGGCTCCAGGCTCAGCGCCGTCGCCCACCGCGCCCAGGCGTCTTCGACGCGCGCGCCACGGACGTGCGCGTGCAAGCCGACGTTCTCGATCGCCGTCAGGTCTCCGTAGAGGCCGAGGTCGTGACCGAGCCAGCCCACGTGCGCGCGCAGCTCGGCGCCCTGCGCCAGCACCTTGTCCTGGCGCCGCAGCTTGACGGTCCCCGTCGTCGCGCGGGCCCGTCCACCCAGGATGCCCAGCAACGTCGACTTCCCCGACCCGTTGGCCCCCTCGAGGACGTGGATCCGGCCGCCGACGAACGAGCCCCGTGCGCCCCGCAGCACGCGGGCTCCGCCCAGCACCTTCACCACCCCGCTGACTTCCATCTTCAATTGAGACAAACCGGATAATCCCTCTCGCGTGCGAGTGATCTCTTGCCTGGCCTTGCTACACTCGCCCAGTGATGCAGGCCCTGCGCCCGTTGCCCGCGCCGATCCCCACGATCGTGCGGCTTCGGGAGACTGTCGAATCCGCGATCGAAGGCAAGGCCGACGTCGTCGAGCACTCGCTCGTCGCGTTGCTCGCCGGTGGCCACCTGCTGATCGAAGACGTCCCGGGCGTCGGCAAGACCACGCTCGCGCGCGCGCTGGCCAAGGCGCTGGGCGGCGCGCTGCATCGAATCCAGTTCACCAGCGACCTCCTTCCTGCCGACGTGCTCGGCGTCTCCGTGTTCGACCAGCGTCGCGGGGACTTCACGCTGCGGCAAGGCCCGATCTTCGCCAACGTCCTGCTCGCCGACGAGATCAACCGCGCGTCGCCGCGTACCCAGTCGGCGCTCCTCGAGGCGATGAACGAGGGCCAGGTCACCATCGACGGCCAGACCCTGCCGCTTCCCGAGCCATTTTTCGTCATCGCGACGCAGAATCCCCAGGACTTCGCGGGCACGTTCCCGCTCCCGGAGTCGCAGCTCGACCGTTTCATGTTGCGGCTGCGGATCGGCTACCCCGCCGCGATGACCGAAGCGCGGCTCCTCGACCGGGCCACGCTCGACACGGTCCAGGACATCAAGCCCGCCATGGATCTCGCGCAGCTCGTGGCGATCCAGCGGCAGGTCGCCCGCATCCCGATCGAACAGAGCGTGCGCGACTTCATCGTCGCGATCGCCCAGGCCACCCGCGCCACGCCGAGCATCTCGCTCGGCCTCTCCACCCGCGGGATCCTCTCGCTCGGCATGGCCGCGCGCGCGCGCGCCTTCCTGCGTGGACGCGACTACGTGCTCGTCGAGGACGTCATCGACCTGGCGGTCCCCGCGATCGCCCACCGCATCCGCATCGCCGCCTACGCCGACGGCTTCGCGGTCGGTCGCGACGAAGCCGAGGTCGCGGTCCGCGAGCTGGTCGGGCGCATCCCGCTGCCGCTCTGAGGCCCGGGATGGCAGCCCCCGCGCCTGCTCGCCCCGCGCCGGACCCCGCCGCACCCGCGCGGGGTCGCGAGCCGACCAAGCCCGCCACCAAGCGACGCCTGCGCTTCCGCGCCCCCCGCAAGCTGAAGGTCACCCGCGAGGGCAAGTACTTCCTCGGCATCACCTTCGGCGTCGGCCTCGCCGCCATCAACACCGGCAACAACCTCCTCTATCTGCTGCTCGGGGTGCTGCTGGCCCTGATCCTGGTCTCGGGGATCATGAGCGAGATCGCGCTCCGCGGCCTGACGGTGCGGCGCCGCCTGCCGCCGCGCGCCCAGGTGGGGCGCCCGCACCTCGTGGAGATCGAGGTGCACAACAAGAAGCAGCGGCTGCCGTCGTACGCGATCGAGGTCGAGGACATCCGCGCCAACCAGCCCGCCGACAAACGCTGCTTCTTCTTGAAGGTCTCTCCCCAGTCGACCCAGGTCGCCGCGTACCGACGCACGCCGCAGCGACGCGGGCGCGAGGCCCACGTCGCGTTCCGCGTCGCCACGCGATTCCCGTTCGGCTTGTTCGAGAAATCCCGGCAGATCGAGGTCCCCGGGGAGCTCATCATCTACCCCGCCGTCCACACCGTGCGGCTGCCGCCGCCCCGGGTGCGCGCCCAGGGACACGGCGCGCGCGTGGCGACCCGCGGCGCCGGGGACGAGCTTCTCGGGCTCCGC